>NZ_JBHXSK010000034.1:0-134023 GCF_042716195.1 Streptomyces sp. NPDC058683 | reverse complement strand
ATCTGGCGTTGACTTTTGGCACGCTGTTGAGTTCTCAAGGAACGGTCGCTTCCTTTGTACTCACCCTCTCGGGCTTTCCTCCGGGCTTCCCTTCGGTCTTGCGTTTCCGACTCTATCAGATCCTTTCGGCGTCCGATTCCCGGTCGGCGGGATTGTCTGGGGCTTTCCGACTTTCGCCTGTCGGCCTTTCGACATTCACTACGTTAGCCGATTCCCTGCGAGACTCATAATCGAGTGTCGTGAGTTCGAATTCGGGCATGCGGACATGACGAATTCGACCCCGTTAAGGGAAGTCGTAGTAGTGGGTGGCCGCTTCCGGCTGCTGGCGAACGCCGTACCCGGTTCAAGCGGCTCGGGCTACGTTACGCACCTTCCAGGGACGCGTCAACTTGAGCGGCGCCGGGGTACATGGGCCCGATAGGGGCTGACCGTCGGGTCATTCGCAATCCAGTAACGCCAGGGATGGACCTCGCCATTGCCTCCCTCGCCGGCGACTCCGGTGCGCGGACCGTTCCGCACCTGGTCGGGGGGTACGGGAGTGCCGGTCAGCATGCGCAGCGGCGTCTCGCCGGCGGTGCACGCGTCCGTACCGTCCAGGGCCCGGTCGACACCCAGGGCGGTGGCCAGGCGGGCCGGGCCTTTGGCCAGTTCTCTGTCATATCGGGCCGAAAGTCGACGTTTGCGTGCGAGGTCGGCGCCCTCGACGATCTCGCCGGCGCGGAGCAGGACCGCGCTGGCCCTACCCTCTGGGCCGCAGACGAGGTTCATGCAGAACCACATGCCATAGGTGAAGTAGACGTACACGTGTCCGGGTGGACCGAACATCACCTCGTTGCGGGGTGTGCGGCTGCGATAGGCGTGCGACCCGGGGTCGTTCGGGCCGTCGTACGCCTCCACCTCTGTGAGGCGCAGGGCGATCGGACCGTCCGGGGTAGTACGGAGGAGGACGCGGCCGAGGAGGTCGGGGGCGACCTCCAGGACAGGGCGGTCGAAGAAGTCCCTGGGGAGTGGCGTACGGTCCGGGGGCGCGATCATGGCGTCCGAGCCTAGTCCAGGCCGGGCGCGCCAAGGGGTGGTCAAGGATTCGTCTCCTTGCCAGGGTGTGGGCCGGAACCGGTCGCGGCCGGATCGCGTTTCTAGGGATCAAGGGTCCGTACGTAAAGGGAGAGTCATGGGGTTCAAGAAGCTGCTCGCGAGCCTGGGGGCCGGTGGGGCTTCCGTCGAGACGGTGCTCACCGAGGTCAACGTCGTGCCGGGCGGTGTCGTCCAGGGCGAGGTGCGGATCCAGGGCGGCTCGGTGAACCAGGAGATCCAGGGGCTGTCCGTGGGTCTCCAGGCGCGGGTCGAGGTGGAGAGCGGCGACGAGGAGTACAAGCAGAACATCGACTTCGGCAAGGCGCGGCTCGGCGGTGCCTTCGAGCTTCAGGCCGGGGCCGTGCACGCGGTGCCGTTCGGGCTGGAGATTCCGTGGGAGACGCCGGTCACGATGATCGACGGGCAGGCGCTGCGCGGGATGCACATCGGAGTGACCACCGAGCTGGAGATCGCGCGTGCCGTCGACTCCGGTGACCTGGACCCGATCAACGTGCACCCGCTGCCGGCGCAGAAGGCGATCCTGGACGCCTTCATCCAGCTGGGCTTCCGCTTCAAGAACGCGGACCTGGAGCGCGGTCACATCCGGGGGACCCGGCAGACGCTGCCGTTCTACCAGGAGGTCGAGTTCCACCCGCCGTCCCAGTACCGGGGTCTGCACCAGGTCGAGCTGAGCTTCGTGGCGGACGCGCACGCCATGGACGTCATCCTCGAAATGGACAAGAAGCCGGGACTGTTCAGCGAGGGCAGCGACACCTTCCGCTCGTTCCAGGTGGGTCTGCAGGACTTCCACGGGACCGACTGGGCGGCTTATCTCAACCAGTGGCTGTCCGAGGTCGGCAGCAAGCGCAACTGGTTCTAGGCTCGGGAACCACGGAGTCCGTTACGGCTTCCGTAAGCGATCAGTATCGATCAGGAGGTACCGAGGTGACCGAGCTCAAGCGGCGGCCGCTCCCCCATGACTTCCACCCGCCCGTCCCGGCGTTCACGGTGACGAGCGAGGACGTCGAGGAAGGGGCGACGCTCAAGGACGCTCAGGTCTACGCGAAGGGCAACACCTCACCGCAGCTGCGGTGGGAGGGCTTCCCGGCCGGGACCAAGAGCTTCGCCGTGACCTGCTACGACCCGGACGCCCCGACAGGGAGCGGGTTCTGGCACTGGTCCGTGTTCGACATTCCGGCCTCCGTGACCGAGCTGCCGGCGGGTGCGGGCAGCGGCAAATTCGAGGGCCTGCCCGAGGGCGCCGTGCAGGTGCGCAACGACTACGGGTCGAAGGACTTCGGCGGTGCCGCGCCGCCGCCCGGGGACGGGCCGCACCGGTACGTCTTCACGGTGTACGCGGTGGACCAGGAGAAGCTCGGCCCGGACGCCGATGTGTCGCCTGCCGTCGTCGGGTTCAATCTGCGGTTCCACGCGATCGCCCGTGCCCAGTTGATCGGCGAGTACGAGAACCCCGAGAAGGGCTGACGCACCACGCGAAATCAGCCAAGCGTTCATTGAACGTTTGCCCGTCCCTGGTCTTGGAAGTGATCAGGGGCGGGCAGTTTTTATTGCGTTGTCCATCTCGGCGCGCCCGTCCAGAGTTGATCCAAGCCCGCCGGGGGTGGGCACGGTGCACATGGGAGGTGGGCTGGATGCGTGACACGCTGGTGCTGAACGCGAGCTTCGAGCCGCTGTCTACGGTGACTTTGAATCGAGCCGTCGTCCTGGTGCTCCAGGACAAGGCCGTCGTCGAGCAGGCCCACCCCGAACTGCGCATGCGCGGTGCCGATGTGGACATACCTGCGCCTCGGGTGATCAGGCTCTGCAGGTATGTACGGGTGCCGTTCCGGAGACAGGCGCCCTGGTCGCGGCGCGGAGTGCTGGTCAGGGACCGGCACCGGTGTGCGTACTGCGGGCGGCGGGCGACGACCGTCGACCACGTGGTGCCGCGGGCCCAGGGCGGTCAGGACTCTTGGCTGAACACGGTGGCCTCGTGCGCGGAGGACAATCACCGCAAGGCGGCTCGGACGCCTGAGCAGGCGGGGATGCCGTTGCTTCGGAAGCCGTTCGAGCCTTCGCCGCAGGATGCGATGCTGCTGGCGATGGGGGCCGAGGACTTGGCGGCGCTTCCTGAGTGGCTGTCCGGAGATGTTGCGGCCTAGTCGTCTGCCTGGCTGAGTCCGGCGGGCGGCCTCTGGTCGTTCGTGGCTGTTCGCGCAGTTCCCCGCGCCCCTAAAGAGGTGGGCGCGGGGAACGTTTGCTTATGGAGGGCCCTAGTCGATGTTCGGCTTCTCGCGGCGTTCCTGGGCGGGGACGCTGTTGCCGCCGCCGCCCGAACCGCCGCCCAGGTTGCCGAAGTTGCCCATCGCGCCGGACAGGCCCTTGAGGGCGTCGCCGATCTCGCTGGGGACGATCCAGAGCTTGTTGGCGTCGCCCTCGGCGATCTTCGGGAGCATCTGGAGGTACTGGTAGGAGAGGAGCTTCTGGTCCGGGTCGCCGGCGTGGATCGCCTCGAAGACCGTGCGGACCGCCTGGGCCTCACCCTCGGCGCGCAGGGCGGCCGCCTTGGCCTCACCCTCGGCGCGCAGGATCTGGGACTGCTTCTCGCCTTCGGCGGTGAGGATCGCGGCCTGCCGCGTACCTTCCGCGGTGAGGATCGCGGCGCGCTTGTCACGGTCGGCGCGCATCTGCTTCTCCATCGAGTCCTGGATGGAGGTCGGCGGCTCGATCGCCTTGAGTTCGACGCGGTTGACGCGGATGCCCCACTTGCCGGTGGCCTCGTCGAGGACGCCGCGCAGGGCCGCGTTGATCTCCTCGCGGGAGGTCAGGGTGCGTTCCAGGTCCATGCCGCCGATGATGTTGCGGAGCGTGGTGACCGTGAGCTGCTCGATGGCCTGGATGTAGCTGGCGACTTCGTAGGTTGCCGCTCGCGCGTCGGTGACCTGGTAGTAGATGACCGTGTCGATGTTCACGACCAGGTTGTCCTGGGTGATCACCGGCTGGGGCGGGAACGGTACGACCTGTTCACGCAGGTCGATGCGGTTGCGGATGGTGTCGATGAACGGAACCACGATGTTCAGGCCCGCGTTCAGGGTCCGCGTGTAGCGGCCGAAGCGCTCGACGATGGCGGCGCTTGCCTGTGGGATGACTTGGATCGTCTTGATCAAGGCGATGAAGACCAACACCACCAGAATGACCAGGACGATGATGACCGGTTCCATCGTCGCTCCCCGTACCCTTCTCCGCCACGGCGCTCGGCAGATCTTATGGTTGTTGAAGATCTTGCTGGACGAGTCTGACAGACCCTCGCCCAACTCGGGAGTCCTTCCGCCGAGTTGCGTCGTACGAGGTCAGATGACGATGGCCGTGGCGCCCTCGATCTCCACGACATCCACTTCCTCTCCGGCTTCGTAGGCACGCCCGGTGTCGAGCGAGCGTGCCGACCAGACCTCGCCGGCCAGCTTGATCCGTCCGCCGGAGCCGTCGACGCGTTCCAGTACGACGGCCTGCTTGCCCTTCAACGCGTCTATGCCCGTGGCGAGTTGGGGTCGCTGGGCGGCGTGCCTGGCCGCGATGGGCCGTACGACGGCGATCAGGGCGACGGAGACGACGACGAAGACGAGTACCTGGATCACGACGCCCGCGCCGAGTCCGGCGGTGGCCGCGGCGGCCAGCGCACCGACCGCGAACATGCCGAATTCCGGCATCGCGGTCACCACGAGCGGGATTCCGAGCGCCGCCGCGCCGACGAGCCACCACACCCATGCGTCGATGCTGTTCACATTGTCATGGTAGGGCCGCGGGTGCCGACCCCGACAGGGCGCTTCCCCGGGGCGGAACGTCCGTCAGGGCCCGTCAGGACAGGGGGAGTCCGTGGGCCGTCCAGCGGTCGCCGAGCTGTTCGACGACGAGCGGGAGGCCGAAGCAGAGGGAGAGGTTGCGTGAGGAGAGTTCGAGCTCCAGGGGGCCGGCGGTGAGGACCTTGCCCTGGCGGATCATCAGAACGTGGGTGAAGCCGGGGGCGATCTCCTCGACATGGTGGGTGACCATGATCATGGAGGGGGCGATCGGGTCGCGGGCGAGCCGGCCGAGGCGGCGGACCAGGTCCTCGCGGCCGCCGAGGTCGAGACCGGCGGCGGGCTCGTCGAGCAGCAGCAGCTCGGGGTCGGTCATCAGGGCGCGGGCGATCAGGGTGCGCTTGCGCTCGCCCTCGGAGAGGGTGCCGAACTTCCGGTCCACGTAGTCGGTCATGCCGAGGCGGTCGAGGAAGGCGCGGGCGCGCTGCTCGTCGACCTCGTCGTACTCCTCCTGCCAGTGGGCGGTCATGCCGTAGGCGGCGGTGAGCACGGTCTCCAGGACGGTCTGGCTCTTGGGGAGCTTCTCGGCCATGGCGATGCCGGCCACGCCGATGCGGGGGCGCAGGTCGAAGACGTCGACCTTGCCGAGGGTGTCGCCGAGGATGGTGGCGGTGCCCTTGCTGGGGAAGAGGTAGCTGGAGGCGATGTTCAGGAGGGTGGTCTTGCCGGCGCCGTTGGGGCCGAGGATGACCCAGCGCTCGCCCTCCTTCACCGACCAGGAGACCTGGTCCACCAGAGCCCGGCCCTCCCGGACCACGGATACGTCCTGAAGCTCCAGAACATCGCTCATGAGCGCGTTGTCTCCCCTTGCAGTGTGGCCGGTCTCGGCGGGCGCGTACGCCTGTGGCTCGGGCGGTGGCGCCGGTGGGCGCAACCCTTATGAAATCTACGCCACGAGTGCGGCGCTCCATTCCATCGGTCCGGTCCTTAGGGTGGAGGCATGCTTTCGGAACCGCGTTCAGGACGCCTCGCCGCTTGGGGAAATGCCCTATTGGCCGGACTTGTTTCTCCGGATGACGCCGTGCTCGCCATCGTCGGCGAGGACGCGGTGCATCGCGTGGAGGGGCTGCCCGGGGAGTCCGCTCCGGTCGGGCTCACACTGGCGCTGGGGCGGCTGCGGTCGCTGGGGGCGACCGGGCTGCGGGTCGCGCTGCCGGCGTCGGGGCATCCGCTGGGGCTGAGCGGTCCGCCGGAGTTCAACGCGCGGGCCCTGGAGGCCGAGGAGGCCGTGGTCTGTTACGGCGCCGCGTTCGGGCTGGTGCCGGAGGTGTACGAGGCCGGTCCCGCCGGTGATGTGCATGTCGAGGTGGTGTGGCATGTGCTGCCGGTGCGGGAGGCGCAGCCTGCGGACGTGCCCTCGCTGGGCGAGGCCGAGCGGGAGCTGGCGGAGGCGCTCAGGGACGCGACCGAGATGCTGTCGAAGCTGGATGTGGCCGGGTCGGGCCCGGTGGCGGAGGCGGCGATCGACGCGTACCGGGCGCGGGCCGAGCGGGGGCGGGAGGTACTGGCTCCCGGGTATCCCCCTCGGGCGGTGCGGGTCCTCGAGCTGGCGCAGCGGGTCGGGTTGCTGATCTCGCTGGCCTACGAGAACGGGCACGGGGGTGCGGTGAGCGCGTCGGAGATGGCGTCGCGGTCGCTGGCCCTGCGGCCGGTGGAGCGAACGGCCCGGCGGGCGCAGGTGGCGGCGTACAACTCGGTGGTGGAGGAGCGCGAGCGGGGGCTCTAGGACGCCCGAGGGCTACGCCGGACGGCGTAGCCCTCGACGTGGTGCCAGTCCTACTTGTTGACCGCGGTGTTGCCGAACGCGGGGTTCAGGAGGCCGGCCACGTTGGCGGAGAGACCGCCGGCGTTGACCGGGACGTTGAGGGGGATCTGGGCGACCAGGCCGGAAGCGACGCCCGGGGAGGCGACAGCGTCGCCGTCGGCAACCGCGTCGGCGGCGGCGGAACCCGCGGAGGCGCCCGCCGCGATACCGGCGACGGTGAGGGCGACGGCGGCCTTCTTGGCGATGTTCATGGGAAGGGTTCCTCCTGCGTGTGCGGGTCCGACCCGGCCGTGGGCCGTGCGCTGATCAACGCCGGAGAGGTCCTGGGTGGTACGGGGGACCGAACCGTGACTGCCCGTTCGGATCATTGGACGTAGGAGTCGTTGGGCGTAAAAGCCGACCGGCCTTCCGGGGGCGCCCGGAAGGCCGGAGGTCGATGCCGCTGTGCGGCGCGGTCTCAGTGGTTGAGGCCGAGGTTGCCGAAGGCGGGGTTCAGCACGCCGATGACGTTGACGCTGTTGCCGACGGCGTTGACCGGGATGTGCACCGGGGCCTGGATGACGTTGCCCGAGACGACGCCCGGAGAGCCCTGGGCCTGGCCGTCGGCGTGCGAGCCGCCGGTGTGGGCGGAGGCCATCCCCGCGCCCGCGGCCATGATCCCGCCGGCCACCATCGTCACGGCCGCTGCCTTCTTCAGGTTCTTCACTTCTTGAGCCCTCCTTGGCGATCACCGCGGCGATCGCCGCGGCACGCACTGAAGAACGCCGGTGGCCGGGAGAGGATGCGCCGTCCGGGTGACATTCCCACGACGGTATGAATCTCAGCCCGGAAGGCGACCCTCCATGTTGCCGTCGGTGAAGCGTTACGGAGGACGTTTCAGCCGGTCACGCCATGGCGTACGGCCCACAGGGCGGCCTGGGTGCGGTCGGCGAGGTCGAGTTTCATCAGGATGTTCGAGACGTGCGTCTTGACGGTCTTCTCGGAGAGCACCAGGGCGCGGGCTATCTCGCGGTTGGAGCGGCCGTCGGCGATCAGCCCGAGCACCTCGCGCTCCCGCTCGGTGAGCGAACCGCCCCTGCCCTGGCCGGAGTTTGCCTCCTCCTGGGAGAGCAGGGCACCGGCCACCTCGGGCTGGAGCAGGACGTGTCCGGCGTACACCGAGCGGATGGCGGTGGCGAGCGCGTCGGGATCGACGTCCTTGTAGACGTACCCGGCGGCGCCGGCGCGCAGGGCCGGGACCACCGTGCGCTGCTCGGTGAAGCTGGTGACGATGAGCACGCGCGCGGGGTTGTTGAGTTCGCGGAGTTTGCGCAGGGCCTCCACGCCGTCCATGCCGGGCATCTTGACGTCCATGAGGACGACGTCGGGGCTCAGCTCCTGGGCGCGCTCGACCCCTTCGGCGCCGTCGGCGGCCTCACCGACGACCTCTATGTCGTCCTGGACCTCCAGGAAGGTACGCAGGCCCCGGCGGACGACCTGGTGGTCGTCCACGAGCAGGACCCTGATCGCGTCAGCCACCGGGGACCTCCATCTCGATCGTGGTGCCCTTGCCGGGCGCCGATTGCACGGTCAGCGTGCCGCCGACCCCGCTCGTCCGGTCCCGCATGGAGACCAGGCCGAGGTGGCGTCCGGCACTGCGGGTGAGGTGCGGGTCGAAGCCGCTGCCGTCGTCCGCGACCCGCAGCACGGCCCCACTGCCGCGCCGGTTCACGGTCACGTCGACGTGCTCGGCACCGGAGTGCCGCAGGGCGTTGTGCAGGGCTTCCTGGGCCACTCGGAGCAGTGCCTCCTCCTGGGCGGCCGGCAGGGCGCGGAAGCCGCTGGCGGCGAAGGTCACGCGCGCGCCGTGGGCGCGGTCGAGGACCTGGACCTGGGTGCGGAGGGTGGCGATCAGGCCGTCCTCGTCGAGGGCGGCGGGGCGCAGCTCCACGACGGCCGCACGCAGTTCGTCGGTGGCCTCGGCGGCGAGTGCGGCCACCTGCTGCAACTCGCCCTTGGCGCGGGAGGGGTCGCGGTCGACCAGGGCGGCGGCGGCCTGGGCGGTCAGGCGCAGGGAGAACAGTTTCTGGCTCACCGCGTCGTGCAGCTCGTGGGCGAGCCGGGAGCGCTCCTCGGCGATGGTCAGCTCGCGGCTGCGCTCGTAGAGGCGGGCATTGGTGAGGGCGATCGCGGCGTGCTGGGCGAGGATGGAGAGCAGTTCCTCGTCCTCGGCGGTGAAGCCGCAGCCACCCTCGGGTTTCTCACAGTTCTTGTTGGCCAGGAACAACGCGCCGATGATCTCGTCGCCGTCCCGGATCGGCAGGCCCAGGAAGTCGGACATCTCGGGGTGGGCCGACGGCCAGCCCTCGAAGCGGGGGTCCTTGCGGACGTCGGCCAGCCGCTCGACCTTCGCCTCGTGGAGCATCGCGGCGAGGATGCCGTGCTGGCGCGGGAGCGGGCCGATGGCCTTCCACTGGGCGTCGGTGACGCCGTCGACGACGAACTGGGCGAAGCCGCCGTGGTCGTCGGGGACCCCGAGCGCCGCGTACTGCGCGTCGAGCAGCTCACGGGCGGAGGCGACGATCGTCTTGAGGACGTCGCGCACCTCCAGGTGCCTGCTCATGGCCAGCAGCGCGGAGCTGACCGCGGCGAGGCCGGACCGGGGACCTTGACTCATGCCCTCACGGTACCGGCGGGGTGTGACAGCGCGGATCGGTCGATGGTGGCGGGGCCCGGGCCGATGGCCGTAGGACCCGGGTCCTAGGGCGCAGACCCGGACCGGCGGCGTAGTCCGAAGGGCCCCGCGGGATTGCGGCCCGCGTCCGAGGCGGCCGGGGCGGTGCGGTTCCTAGGTTGAGGTCACCGCCGACGGAGGCGGACGGAGCCGAGGGGACGGTTGTCATGCCGGTAGCGATCATCACGGGGGCGTCGAAGGGGCTGGGGCGGGCGCTGGCGGAGGCGCTGGCCGCGCGCGGCTGGGACCTGGTGCTGGACGCCAGGGGTGCGGAAGCGCTGAAGGAGGCGGCGGAGGCCGTCGCGGGGTCCGGGACGCGGGTGGCGGCGCTGCCCGGCGATGTCACGGACGCCGGGCACCGGGCCGAGCTGGTGGCCGCCGCACGTCGGCTGGGCGGGCTGGACCTGCTGGTGAGCAATGCCAGCGCGCTGGGTGCCGAGCCGCTGGTGCGCCTCGGCCGGCTGCCCCTGGCGGGGCTGCGCCGGGCGCTGGAGGTGAATGTGGTGGCCGCGCTGGGCCTGGTCCAGGAGGCGCTGCCGCTGCTGCGGGAGTCGGCGGCGGGGGCGGTGATCGCGGTCAGCTCGGACGCGGGCGCGGAGGCGTACGAGACGTGGGGCGGCTACGGCGCCTCGAAGGCGGCCCTGGACCAGCTGGCGGCCGTGCTCGGCGTGGAGGAGCCGGGGCTACGGGTGTGGGCGGTGGATCCCGGGGACATGGCGACCGGCCTGTACGCGGCGGCGGTACCGGACGACGACGATCCGCGGCCGGAGCCCCGGAGCGTCGTACCGGCGTTCCTGCGGTTGCTCGACGAGCGGCCGGCGAGCGGCCGGTACGGGGCGCCGGCTCTGGTGGAGGGACGATGACGACCGCCTTGCGGGTGCCGGAGGAGCTGTCCGCGCGGGTGCCGGCCGAGCAGCGCGGGCCGGGGCTGGAGCGGGATGCCGTACGGCTGCTGGTGTCGCGCGGCACGGCGGTGTCGCATCACGCCTTCGCCGAGCTGCCGGTGCTGCTGCGGGCCGGGGACCTGCTGGTGGTGAACACCTCACCGACGCTGGCGGCCGCCGTGGACGGGCGGATCGGGCACGCGCGCGTGGTGGTGCACTTCTCCACGCGCGGGGACGACGGCCGGTGGGCGGTCGAGCTGCGGGAGCCGGACGGCGGGGGAACGACACGCGCGCGTGCGGGCGCATCCGCGGGGAGCGAGGTGCGGCTGCCCGGGGGCGGGCGGCTGGTCCTGGCCGAGCCGCTGAGTGCGCGCGGCGAGCGGCTGTGGTGGGCGCGGGCCTCGGGGGACGTGCCGGGGATGCTGCGGGAGCACGGGCGGCCCATTCGTTACTCCTATACGGAGCGGGACCAGCCGTTGTCCGTGTACCAGACGGTGTTCGCGCTGCCCGCCCCCGGCGGGAGGGGGAGTGCGGAGATGCCGAGTGCGGCGCGGCCCTTCACCGCGCGGCTGGTGGCGGAGCTGGTGAGCCGGGGTGTGCAGTTCGCGCCGATCACGCTGCACACGGGGGTGTCGTCGGCGGAGGCGCACGAGCCGCCGTACGCGGAACGGTTCGCCGTGCCGGAGGCGTCGGCGCGGCTGATCAACGCGGCCAGGGCGGGTGGCAGGCGGGTCGTCGCCGTCGGGACGACCGCCGTGCGGGCCGTGGAGTCGGCCGCGGGCGCCGACGGGGTGGTGCGGGCGGCCGAGGGGTGGACGGAGCTCGTCGTGACGCCCGAGCGCGGGGTGCGGGTGGTGGACGGGCTGCTGACCGGGCTGCACGAGCCGGAGGCCTCGCATCTGCTGATGCTGGAGGCGGTCGCGGGACGGGTCGCCGTCGACCGCAGCTACGAGGAGGCGCTGCGCGGGCTCTACCTGTGGCACGAGTTCGGGGACGTGCACCTCATCCTCCCGGAGGAGGAGCCTCACACAGAGCATTGCGTCAGCAACTCCCGGTGAGATTCGTGTGCGGCCGATGTGAGGCCGCACATAGGGCGCACATCACGTACGAACGGACATAGGAGATAAAGGGTCCCTCGGTGAACGGGGCAGACTGCCTAGTCTGTCCCGTTTTGCCCTTCCGGGCTCTACTACCGGGGATCGTACGTCACACCTTTGCCAGGGCATTTTGCGGCCGCTAACAATGGCTCCCGTCGCTCGGCACCGCGGGTTCCCCCCTCGGTGTTCGTGCAGGAGGAGCCGGTCTCCCCCACGGACAACGAGCGACCTCCGCGCTATCCGAAGAGGTCCACCGCCATGCCCAAGCACTCCCACAGTCCCACGCTGACCAAGCATCACAAGATCGCGCTCGCCGGTGTCGCCACGCTCGGCGCCGCCGCCCTCGCCTTCTCCGCCGTGCCCAGCAGCGCGGAGACCGTCGCGACCGGGTCCCCCCGGGCCGCGGCCCAGGTGGCCTACGGCACGGAGCAGATCAAGGACGTCAAGGGCGCGGTCACCGACCAGCTCGCACTCCAGAGCGTCAAGGTCGAGGCGATCGCCGCCAAGAAGAAGGCGGCCACGCCCCACACCCTGCACATGGCCCACGTGAAGCAGGCCCACGCCCTGCACGTGGCCCACGTCAAGAAGGTCCAGGCGGCGCACGCGGCCCACACGGCGCACGTGAAGAAGGCCCACGCGGCCCACACCGCCAAGGTCAAGGCCGCGCACGCCGCCCACGTGAAGCACGTCGAGGCCGCCGCCAAGCAGGCCGCCCACGCCGCCCACGTGAAGCACGCCGCCAAGCAGGCCGCGAGCCGGTCCGCGCAGCGCCCGCAGATCCAGCAGGTCGCCGCGAAGACCTACTCGAACACCCTCGACGGCTGGATCCGCCAGGCCCTCGACATCATGCAGGCCAAGGGCATCCCGGGCTCCTACAACGGCCTGCACCGCAACATCATGCGGGAGTCCTCCGGCAACCCGAACGCCATCAACAACTGGGACATCAACGCCATCAACGGCATCCCGTCCAAGGGCCTGCTCCAGGTCATCCCGCCGACCTTCTCCACGTACCACGTCAACGGCACGTCCTGGAACATCTACGACCCGGTGGCCAACATCACCGCCGCCGCCAACTACGCGGCCAACCGGTACGGCTCGATCGACAACGTCAACAGCGCGTACTGAGGCCTGCGCGGACCTCTGCACGCACACGCCGAAGGGCGGCACCCCACTGCGGGGCGCCGCCCTTCGGCGTCGTACGGGCGACTACTTGCGCATGACCTCGGGCTCGTGGCGGCGCAGGAAGTGGGCCACGAAGAAGGCGCAGACCACACCCAGGGCGATCAGGGCGATCATGTCCAGGGTCCAGGCGCCCGCCGTGTGCTCCCACAACGGGTCGTTGGGCTTGCCCTTGCCGGGTGGGCTGATCCCGTTGAAGTCCAGGGTGGCGCCCGCGGCGGCGACCGCCCACCGCGACGGCATCAGGTACGAGAACTGGTTGACGCCGATCGCGCCGTTCAGGGCGAACAGGCAGCCGGTGAAGACGACCTGGATGATCGCGAACATGACCAGCAGCGGCATGGTCTTCTCGGAGGTCTTCACCAGCGCGGACATGACCAGGCCGAACATCATCGAGGTGAAGCCCAGCGCCATGACCGGCAGGCAGAGCTCCACGAGCGTGAGATGGCCGAAGACCACACCCTCGTCCGGGATCGTCCGGCTGGCGAAGCCGATGACGCCGACCAGCAGGCCCTGCAGGACCGTGACGATGCCGAGCACGAAGACCTTGGACATCAGGTAGGCGGAGCGGGACAGGCCGGTCGCGCGCTCCCGCTCGTAGATGACCCGTTCCTTGATCAGCTCACGGACGGAGTTGGCGGCGCCGGCGAAGCAGGCGCCGACCGCGAGGATCAGCAGGACCGTGGTGGCCGTGCCGTTCGGGACGGGCTGCCGGGTCGCCGGATTGATCTCCGTGTTGACCAGCAGGTCCTTGCCCGCGTCGATGAGCAGGCTCACCGAGCCGAGGACGAGCGGCAGCACCACCGTCAGGATCAGGAAGCCCTTGTCGGAAGCGATGACCGAGATGTAGCGGCGCACCAGCGTGCCGAACTGGCTCATCCAGCCCTGCGGCTTCGGTGGCTTCATCGCCTGCATCGCAGGCATCTGTACGTACTGCGGGGCAATGGCGTCGATGTCCGCGGCGTACATCTGGTAGTGCTGCGAGCCCTTCCAGCGGCCCGCCCAGTCGTAGTCGCGGTAGTTCTCGAAGGCGGAGAAGACGTCGGCCCAGGTGTCGTAGCCGAAGAAGTTCAGCGCCTCCTCGGGCGGACCGAAGTAGGCGACCGCACCGCCCGGCGCCATCACCAGAAGCTTGTCGCACAAGGCCAGCTCGGCCACCGAGTGGGTGACGACGAGGACGGTGCGACCGTCGTCGGCGAGACCGCGCAGCAGCTGCATCACATCGCGGTCCATGCCCGGGTCGAGACCCGAGGTGGGCTCGTCGAGGAAGATCAGTGACGGCTTGGTGAGCAGCTCCAGGGCCACCGACACGCGCTTGCGCTGGCCACCGGAGAGGGAGGTGACCTTCTTCTCCTTGTGGATGTCGAGCTTCAGCTCGCGCA
Source organism: Streptomyces sp. NPDC058683 (assembly GCF_042716195.1). Classification (NCBI taxonomy): domain Bacteria; kingdom Bacillati; phylum Actinomycetota; class Actinomycetes; order Kitasatosporales; family Streptomycetaceae; genus Streptomyces; species Streptomyces sp. NPDC058683. Next base: position 120,072 of record NZ_JBHXSK010000034.1, on the reverse strand, counting down.
GCACCTCGTCGATGCGGGCCTCGCGCTCGGCGGCCGTGGTGTCCGCCGGGAAGCGCAGCTTGGCCGCGTACTTGAGGGCCTTCTTGACGGTCAGCTCCTTGTGCAGGATGTCGTCCTGCGGGACCAGACCGATGCGCTGGCGCAGCTCGGCGAACTGCTTGTAGAGGTTGCGGTTGTCGTACAGCACCTCGCCCTCGTTGGCCGGGCGGTAGCCGGTGAGCGCCTTGAGCAGGGTCGACTTGCCGGATCCCGACGGGCCGATGACCGCGATCACGGACTTCTCCGGGACACCGAAGGAGACGTCCTTGAGGATCTGCTTGCCGCCGTCGACCGTGACGGTCAAGTGCCGAGCGGAGAAGGAGACTTCACCGGTGTCGACGAACTCCTCCAGCCGGTCGCCGACGATCCGGAAGGTGGAGTGGCCGACGCCCACGATGTCGTCCGCGTCGAGCAGCGCACTGCCGCCCTTGGCGATCGGCATACCGTTGACGTACGTGCCGTTGTGCGAGCCCAGGTCGCGGATCTCCATGCGGCCGCCGGGTGCCGAGTGGAACTCGGCGTGGTGCCGCGAGACCTGCAGGTCGGACACGACCAGCTCGTTCTCCAGGGCACGGCCGATGCGCATCACGCGGCCGATGGAGAACTGGTGGAACGTGGTCGGGCTGCGGTCGCCGTAGACCGGCGGCGCCCCCGCGCCACCGCCGGAGGCCATGGCCGGGGTGCCCTGCTGCTGCGGGATCACCGACGGGGCCTGCTGCCAGTCCTGTTGCGGAGCCGCCGGCTGCGCGGCCGGCGGCTGGGACCAGCCGGCGCCACCCGCGCCCTGCGCCGCGAACGGCTGCTGCTGGGGCTGCGGTTGGGCGACGGCGGCCGCGGTGCCGGACAGGCCCAGACGCGGTCCGTCGTTCGCGTTGCCGAGGTGTACGGCCGAGCCCGGGCCGATCTCCGTCCGCTGGACCCGCTGGCTCCGCACGAAGGTGCCGTTGGTACTGCCGTGGTCCTCGATGACCCAACTGCGGCCGTCGAAGCTGATCGTGGCGTGCCGCCAGGAGACCCTGGCGTCGTCGAACACGAGGTCCCCCTGCGGATCGCGTCCGAGGGTGTAGGACCTGGACGGGTCTAGCGTCCAGGTGCGTCCGTTTGATTCCAGTACGAGTTCCGGCACTCCAAGCCCCATGAGTAGTCCCCCGAGTTACCCCCATCACAGGGAGTCTAGGGATGTCGAACATCGTCGGGAACTATTTCAGGCTCGGCCCTCTGACCGAAAGCCGGGCCTTGTGGAAGCCTCCCACGAGCGCGTCAACTCTTTCCGTTGACGGGGTTGAAACCGGGCCGGAGAGTGGTAATCCACGCGAGGGGGACAAGCGCGGCGGAGCGGCCCGGCGCGTCCGCGGATCGGGGGGTCAGCCATGGGTTCTGGCACGTCCGGCACGGGAGTCGAGAACACGAGGCACGGCGCGCGGCTGCCGTGGGGTGACATCCTGCTGTCCGCGATCGCCGCGGTGAGCTGGGCGTTGATCGGCATGGCGGGTACGGCGGCGCTGGGTCTGCACCTGCTGCAGGCCGACGCGGCGGGCTCGCTGGGCCCGATGACCGCGGCGGTTGTGGCACTCGGGGCGGGTGGTTCGGTCACGCCGAACGGAGATCTGTCTGCATTCGGTCTGAAAGGGGCGGAGGCCACCACGGCCATCGAGATCACGCCATTGGGTGTGAGCCTGGTAGGAGCCCTCCTGCTGTCCTGGTTCTTCTTACGGTCCCTGCGCACGGCCGGAGTTGTGATCGCACCGGCCGAACTGCTCGCCCGCGCGGGCTCGGTGGTGGTGCTGTTCGTGGCGACGCTGGGCGGACTGGCCTGGGCCGGGCACTCGGTCGTGACCATCGACGGCGGTGCGCTGGGGCTGGACAAGCTGCCGGGCACCGGCGGCGGAGGGGGCGGTCTCAAGATCCCCGGCATCGGGGATGTCGGGGGCCTGCTGCCGGACCGCCTCGGCGACCTCGTGCACGCGAACGCGGCGGTCGGCTTCAGCGTGGACACGGCGGCGACCCTGCTCGGCGGCCTCGGCTGGTCGGTCGGCGTCCTGCTGATCGCCCTGCTGGCCTCGCGCCGCACTCCGCTGCCACGCGGCTGGGAGGCGGTGCACCGGGTGGTACGGCCGGCGGTCTCGGCGCTGGTGACGGTCCTGCTGGTGGCGGTCGCGGCCGGCTGGGCGGCGGCGGCCTTCGCGGCGGTCGGCGACCCGCACCCGGCCCGGATCATGGGCGCGGCGCTGCTCGGCGCCCCGAACGGCGTCTGGCTCGGCATCCCGATCGGCCTCTTCGTGCCGTTCGACGGCAGGGCGACGGGCATCCTCACCATGTTCCTGCCGCACCCCCTGGACGACCTCCTGAACTCGCCGTCCGACCAGTCGGTGACGCTGGGCCGGCTGGCCGACCTGGACGGACGGGTGTGGCTGCTGGGCATCGCCGCGGCCCTGCTGATGCTGCTGGCCGGGGTGTTCACGGCGGTCCGGACGCCGGTGGCCGGCCGTGGGGCCGGGGCGGGTGCCGGTGGGGGTACCGGTGGGGGTGGAGCGACGGGTGTGCCACGGGGCTCACGCGGTGACGCGGACGGCGGGGGCGGGTGGGGCTCACGCGGTGACGCCGGCGGCACGGACGGCGGCACGGACGGGCGGGGCGCGCGTCCGGGCGCGCTCGGGTTCGCCGGGCGGTGTGCGGTGCGGCTGGGGATCGCGACCGCGCTCACGCTGCCGTTGCTGGCCTGGCTGACGGACGTGTCCGTGGACGCCTCGCTGTCGGTGCTGGGCTTCGATGCCTTCGGCGCCGGCATCGAACTGCACGGGCAGCTGGGCATGGCCCTGCTCCTCGGCGCGGTCTGGGGTGCGGCGGCGGGGGCTGCGGGGGCCCTGCTGGCATGGGCAACCGGCGCAGCCGGCACCCGCACGGCACGACTGGCACTGGGTGACGCGGGAGCCGCTGACGCGGGCAGCGGGCCGGCGTACCCGGGGCCTGGAACGCCGGGACGGGCCGGAGGCGACGGGGCGGCGGGGCCTTACGCACCGGTGACCCCGCACCGCCCGCCGAATCCGCACACGAACCCCTACCTCCGGGTACCGGACGAGCTACGCGAGCAAGGGGGCGCCAACCGGGAGGCCCGGCCCGAGAGGCCGGGGGAACGGCGGGGCCCGGGGCCGTACGACGGAGGGGCATCCTGGCCCGGCACGCCGCAGGAACCGCAGGGCTCCGGGCCCGCTGACGAGCGGGGCGCGCGGCCGGGGGGTGCGCGGGAGTCGTGGGATTCGGCGGGGCCGTACGCAAGTCCGGGGCCGTACGCGAGTCCGGGGCCGTACGCGAGTCCGGGGCCGGGCGGAAGTGGGGGGCCGGTGGCGCCGGCGGGTGGTCCGGGCCATCGGTCGCCGTCGGGCGCGTCGTCCCCGGCGGACGGCCGGTCCCCCGACGGCCGACGGTCGGCGGAGGAGTGGCGGCACGGTAGCGGCGGCGACTCCTCCGACGTGCCGCCCGGTGCCGGCGATGTGTACGGCGCTCCCACCATGGCCCGGCCCATCGACCCGCCGCCTCGCTCCTCGAGGCGCGGCCGAAGGACCCCGGCCGGTCCGGACGGTCCGGCCGCGGGCCCTCCACCTCCGCCTCCGCCTCCCCCGCCACCGCCTCCGCCTCCTCCGCCGCCGCCACCCAAGCGGCCCCGTCGGTGAGGTCGCCCGTCGGGGCGGGGCACCGCGGCGCGGCCGGTGTCGTCCGGACCGTGCGTGGAGCGGCACTGAACTGTGCGTGAAGGCGCGGCCAGGGAGTGTCTCCTTCCTGGTCGCCGACATCGCACGCACGTTCGCGCGTTGTACGGAAGCAAGGCCTCCGACACCGATCCGACACTTATTGTTCCGTGTCCGTCAGGCGGACCACCTGCGCCGCAGGCACTGCGTGCCGGTTACGGTGGTTACACCATGAGCGATCCTCAGACCTCCGAGGTCCCCACTCTCCTCGTCAAGATCTTCGGCAAGGACAGGCCGGGCATCACGGCCGGCCTCTTCGACACCCTTGCCGCGTACATGGTCGACGTGGTCGACATCGAGCAGGTCGTCACGCGAGGCCGTCTGGTGCTGTGTGCGCTCGTGACGCCGCCCGCGGCGGGGCTTGAGGGCGACCTCAGGGCGACCGTGCACAGCTGGGCCGAGTCCGTGAAGATGCAGGCGGAGATCATCTCCGGCCACGGCGACAACCGCCCGCGCGGACTCGGCCGCTCCCTGGTCACCGTCCTCGGTCACCCCCTGACCGCCGAGTCGACGGCCGCCATCGCCGCCCGGATCGCCAAGGCGGGCGGCAACATCGACCGTATCTTCCGGCTCGCCAAGTACCCGGTGACGGCAGTGGAGTTCGCGGTGTCCGGTGTGGAGACCGAGGTGCTGCGCACCGCCCTGGTCTCGGAGGCGGCGGAACTCGGCGTGGATATCGCGGTCGTCGCCGCCGGCCTGCACCGGCGGGCCCAGCGCCTGGTGGTCATGGACGTGGACTCGACGCTCATCCAGGACGAGGTGATCGAACTCTTCGCCGCGCACGCCGGCTGCGAGGACGAGGTCGCCGAGGTGACGGCGGCCGCGATGCGCGGGGAGCTGGACTTCGAGCAGTCGCTGCACGCACGCGTGGCCCTGCTGAAGGGGCTGGACGAGTCGGTCGTGCAGAAGGTGCGCTCCGAGGTGCGGCTGACGCCGGGCGCCCGGACCCTGATCCGCACGCTGAAGCGGCTCGGCTACCAAGTCGGCGTCGTCTCGGGCGGATTCACCCAGGTCACCGACGATCTCCAGGAACGGCTGGGGCTGGACTTCGCCCAGGCCAACACGCTGGAGATCGTCGACGGGAAGCTCACCGGCCGGGTGACCGGCGAGATCGTGGACCGTGCGGGCAAGGCGCGGCTGCTGCGCCGGTTCGCCGCCGAGGCGGGTGTACCGCTGTCGCAGACGGTGGCCATCGGCGACGGCGCCAACGACCTGGACATGCTGAACGCGGCCGGTCTCGGTGTCGCCTTCAACGCCAAACCGGTCGTCCGCGAGGCCGCGCACACGGCGGTGAACTTCCCCTTCCTGGACACGGTCCTGTACCTGCTGGGCGTCACCCGTGAAGAGGTCGAGGCGGCGGACACCCACGACGAGAGCTGAACCGCCCTGCGGTCCTGTCGGGAGGGGCCCGGCACCGAGGAGATCGGTGCCGGGCCCCTTGCCGTCCGTTGCCGCCCGTGCCGGAGGGCGGCGGTCGTGCGGTGGTCTCAGTCGGAGGGCGCCCAGTAGTCCACGAGCGTGGCCGCGCCGGGTTCCAGACTCTTCCAGGACCCCTCGAAGGTCAGGACGGCGAAGGCGGCGGCGGGAAAGCCCCGGCGGTTCATCCGGTCGCGGGCGTCGCCCTCGGAGCTGCCGGTCAGGATCTCGGTCACGCCGTGCATGCCGGGGTTGTGGCCGATGAGGATAACGTCCTGCGCGTCGTCGGGCACCTCGTTGAGCACGGCGATCAGCTCACCCGGAGAGGCGTCGTACACCCGCTCCTCGTAGACTGTTTTCGGCCGGTGCGCGAGCTCATGGACGGCGAGCTTCCAGGTCTCGTGGGTGCGCACGGAGGTGGAGCACAGGGCCAGGTCGAAGGCGATACCGCTGTCCGCCAGCTTGCGTCCGGCGACGGCGGCGTCCATTCGGCCCCGGTCAGCGAGCGGTCGCTCGTGGTCGGTCACCTGTGGCCAGTCGGCTTTCGCATGGCGGAAGAAGACGATCCTGCGGGATTCTGCGACGCTCATGTCACCCAGCTTCGCATGAAACAGGCCATCGGGCGCAGGGAGTTGACATGCGGCTTCGCCCGGTCGGGAGGCTGTGGTGCTAACGCGTGACGATCTGCTGGACCCGCTCGACGAGATGGGTGACGGCCGGGTCACCGGTGGTCGCGTGGGCGTCCACCGGGTTCAGTATCAGCACCAGCAGGGCGACGAAGGCGAGCGCGGGCAGGGCGAGGGCCCACCAGGGCAGCCGGACGTCGACGCTGCCCGGGGTGGCGGGGTGGGGCAGGGTGTGCGTACGGGCCGGCATGATCGCCTCCGCTGGTCTCCGGGCTTCGGTGACCGCCTCTCGCGGCCACAACTCGAAGTTACGGAATCCGCGGCCGTCAACCCATCCGGTGATCCACCCACTTGACCCTGACCCTCACCCCCTAGGGGATGGTGGTGCTAGCCCCACCATCGGCCGCCGGGGCCGTGGTCAGGGTGACGCGAGGGTCGCGATGACGGCGATGACGATGAAGATGGCGAAGAACGAGCCGAAGACGATCAGCATCTTCTTCTGACCGTTCTGGGGGTTCGGATCGAGCACTGGCATGCGCCCAGTCTGGCACCCCTCGAAGGGGACGGATCGGGCGGGGTGCCACGACACGCCGCCGGAACGCGACACACAGCCGGGATGCACCACGCGGCCGGACGCCGACAGGGCCGGGGCGGCGTCCTGGCGCGCCACGCAGGCGCCAGCCGGCCGCGGCCGGTCGGTATCGGCGTCGGTATCGGCGTCGGCGTCGGCGTCGGCGTCGGCGTCGGCGTCGGCGTCGGCGTCGGCGTCGGCGTCGGCGTCGGCGTCGGCGTCGGCCAGCTACAGCCGATCGGCCTCAGCCGGCTGCGGCCGCCTCGTCCTCGACCGTGCGGTCGCGGCCCGCCAGAACGCCGACGGCCATCTGCGGGATCATCAGACCGGCCATGAGGGCGATCGGCAGGCCCCAGCCGCCGCTGTGCTGGTAGAGCACGCCCACCAGCAGCGGGCCCGGGATGGAGATGAGGTAGCCGACGCTCTGGGCGAAGGCGGAGAGCTGCACGACGCCCGCGCCGGTCCGGGACCGCATGCCGACCATGGTGAGGGCCAGCGGGAAGGCACAGTTGGAGACGCCGAGCAGCAGGGCCCAGGCCCAGGCACCGCCGGCGGGTGCGGCCCACAGGCCGGCGTATCCGGCGAGGCCGCAGACGCCGAGCGCGATCACGATCGGGCCCTGCTGCGGCAGCCGGGTGGCCACGCGCGGGATGACGAAGGCCAGCGGTACGCCCATCACCATGGTGACGGCGAGCAGCAGTCCGGCGGTGCCCGCCGGCACGCCCGCGTCCCGGAAGATCTGCGCCATCCAGCCCATCGTGATGTAGGCGGCGGTGGCCTGGAGCCCGAAGAACACGGCGAGCGCCCAGGCGGTACGGCTGCGGGTGATCCGCAGGGCGGGCGGCTGCCGGTCCGCACGCGCGCGTGCCTCGGCCACGGGCTCCGGCGCCGGTCCCCGGTCCCGGACCAGCGGAAGCCACGGCAGCACCGCCACCGCCGCCGGCCCCGCCCATACCGCCAGCCCGGACTGCCAGCCGCCGCCCAGCGCGTCGGTCACGGGCACGGTCACCGCGGCGGCGATCGAGGTGCCGGCGGCGAGGGCCATCGAGTACAGGCCGGTCATGGAGCCGACCCGGTCGGGGAACCAGCGCTTGACGATGACCGGCATCAGCACGTTGCTGACCGCGATGCCCATGAGCGCGAGCGCGCTGCCGGCCAGGAATCCGGCGGTGCCGCCGACATACGGCCGTATCAGCAGACCGGCCGTGATGGCGACCATGCCGGCGCAGACCACCGCCGGCGGGCCGAAGCGGCGGGCCAGGCGGGGGGCCATGACGCCGAAGACGGCGAAGCAGAGCGGCGGTACGGAGGTGAGCAGTCCGGCCACGCTGCCGCTCATGCCGAGCCCGTCGCGGACCTCCTCCAGGAGCGCGCCGAGGCTGGTGATGGCGGGCCGGAGGTTGACGGCGGCCAGCAGGATGCCGACGACGAACAGCCGTGTCGTCCACGCGCGCGTGCCGTTCGCCGGGCCCCCGCCGGGTTCCGTCGGACGTGCTGTCGCGGATGTCGTCGTGGTGGTTCCCTCGGCTCCCATGCCGCCCATCATAGAATCATGGGATGATTGGTTGTCCAGTCCCGGGCGCAGGACCACGGCGGACCCCGCCGTCCTCTCCCGGCCCTCGCGTGCGAAGGTGTGTCATGCCTCTGAGCCACCCGCGCCGCTCGGCGCTGTCCGAGCAGGTCATCGCCGAGCTGCGGAACCAGATCGCCTCCGGCGAGTGGCCGGTCGGCTCGCGCATCCCCACCGAACCGGAGCTGGTCGAGCAGCTCGGGGTGGCCCGCAACACCGTCCGGGAGGCCGTCCGCGCGCTGGCGCACAACGGCCTGCTGGACATCCGCCAGGGCTCCGGCACGTACGTCGTGGCGACCAGTGAGCTGGCCGGCGTGATGCACCGCCGGTTCGCCGGGGCCGACCCCCGGCACATCGCCGAGCTGCGCTCCACGCTGGAGTCGTCGGCGGCCCGGCTGGCCGCGGCCCGGCGCACGGAGAAGGACCTCAGGCAGCTCGACGCGATTCTGGCGCACCGCGAGCGGGCCTGGGAGTCGGGCGAGGCGGAGGCCTTCGTGACGGCGGACGCGACCTTCCACCTGGCCGTGGTGGCCGCCTCCCACAACGACGTGATGACGGCGATGTACGCCGACCTGGGCGAGGTGCTGCGGGACTGGCTGCGCGCGGACGTCGGCGCTGAGCTGACGCCGGAGACGTACATGGACCATGCCCGCCTGGTCGACGCGATCCGCGCGGGCGACGCGGACGCGGCCGCCAAGGAGGCGGCCAGCTACCCGTACCTGTGCCGTCCGGGCAGGTTCAGCTCGCCTTCTGGTGGCTGATCCACACCGAGCGGACGTCCTGCCAGCAGCGGCCGGTGAGCCGTACGGTCATCGCGGGCCCGGTGTCGACCGGGGAGCCGTCGGTGTCGATGTCCCACCACTCGGCGCACTCGATGTGCAGCCGTACCCGGTCGGTGTCCACATAGGGGTTGTGGCAGTAGGCCACCACGTGGGAGCCGCGGAGGGTCGTCCGGCACGACGCGCCGAACAGCTGCGGGGCCGGCTGGTGACCGCCGGGCACGCGCGCGTGGGACACGGCGTCGTACGGCAGGGCCAGCACGAGGGCGAGAGCCACGGTCACTGGGGCCAGGCTGCGGGACAGGCGCACAAGGGGACCTCCTCGGCCGGGCTGGGGAGGGAATCGCGCGGTGAACGCGTAGTCCGACGCGTATCCCCAGGGTGCGCCGCCCGGGCGACCACGGCCCGGCCGGTGGGCCGAACGGGTGAGGCCCGCACCCCTCACGGGAGGCGGGCCTCGGAAAATCCGTGCGGACGGTGTCCGTGCGGATGGTGTCCGTGCGGGTCAGGCGCCGATGGCGTGCAGACCGCCGTCCACGTGGACGATCTCGCCGGTGGTCTTCGGGAACCAGTCGCTCAGCAGGGCGACGATGCCCTTGCCGGCCGGCTCGGGGTCCTTGAGGTCCCACTCCAGGGGCGAGCGGTGGTCCCAGACCGAGGCCAGCTCGGTGAAGCCCGGGATGGACTTGGCGGCCATGGAGCCGAGCGGGCCCGCGGAGACCAGGTTGCAGCGGATGTTCTGCTTGCCCAGGTCACGAGCGAGGTAGCGGCTGGTGGCCTCCAGGGCGGCCTTGGCCGGGCCCATCCAGTCGTACTGCGGCCAGGCGTACTGGGCGTCGAAGGTGAGACCGACGACCGAGCCGCCGTTCTGCATCAGCGGCAGGCAGGCCATGGTCAGCGACTTCAGGGAGTACGCCGAGACGTGCATGGCGGTCGCGACGGACTCGAAGGGCGTGTTGAGGAAGTTGCCGCCGAGCGCGTCCTGGGGGGCGAACCCGATGGAGTGCACGACACCGTCGAGCCCGCCGAGCTCCTCGCCGACGAGGTCGGCCAGCCGCCCGAGGTGCTCGTCGTTGGTGACGTCGAGCTCGATGACCTTGGTCGGCTTGGGGAGCTTCTTGGCGATGCGCTCGGTCAGCGTGGGCCGCGGGAACGCGGTGAGGATGATCTCGGCGCCCTGCTCCTGGGCCAGCTTGGCCGCGTGGAAGGCGATGGAGGACTCCGTCAGCACACCCGTGATCAGGATGCGCTTGCCCTCAAGGATTCCACTCATGGTGATCAGTGACCCATTCCCAGTCCGCCGTCAACGGGGATGACGGCTCCAGTGATGTACGAGGCGTCGTCCGAGGCGAGGAACCGCACCGTCGCGGCGACCTCCTCGGGCTCCGCGTACCGGCCGAGCGGCACCTGCGACACGATGGTGGCGCGCTGCTCGTCGGTGAGCACCTTGGTCATGTCGGTGTCGACGAAGCCGGGCGCGACGACGTTGAAGGTGATGTTGCGCGAGCCCAGCTCACGGGCGAGGGACCGCGCGAAGCCGACCAGGGCGGCCTTGGAGGCGGCGTAGTTGGCCTGACCGGGACCACCGTAGAGGCCGACGACCGAGGAGATGAGGACGACACGGCCCTTCTTGGCGCGCAGCATGCCGCGGTTGGCGCGCTTGACCACGCGGAAGGTGCCGGTGAGGTTGGTGTCGACGACCGAGGTGAAGTCCTCCTCGGACATACGCATCAGAAGCGTGTCCTTGGTGATGCCGGCGTTGGCGATCAGGACCTCGACCGGACCGTGGGCGTCCTCGATCTCCTTGTAGGCCTGCTCCACCTGCTCGGAGTCGGTGATGTCGCACTTGACGGCGAGGCAGCCCAATTCCTTGAGGACGGCCGGCGGCTCGCCCGAGCGGTACGTGATGGCAACCTTGTCGCCGTTGTCGGCGAAAGCGCGGGCGATGGCGAGGCCGATGCCCCGGTTGCCTCCAGTGACGAGAACCGAGCGGCTCAACGGATCACCCTTTCGTTCGGTCTGACCACCCGCCGGAACAGCTGGCACGACAGGCGGCTTCATCGAAAACCTATCGGTCCCGCCATCACCGCGAGCAAGCGGGCACCGACAGTGGCTCGGGGGTGTCGCTGTCGGATCCCTACAGAAAGGCCCGACGCCGGGCCGAAACCTGTGGTCCGTGCGCCCGCGGGCGCGACATGATCGGACGGACAGGCCACGACAGCAGGGAGACCTCCGTGCCTCATTCCATCGACGAAGCCTTCACGGCGCTTCCGCTACGGGCCCTGGCCGACGCCGCGCTGGCACGCGCGCGTGCGCTGGGTGCCCAGCACGCGGACTTCCGGTTCGAGCGGGTGCGCAGCGCGTCCTGGAGCCTCAGGGACGCCAAGCCCGCCGGATCCTCGGACACCACCGACCTCGGCTACGCGGTCCGCGTCGTGCACGGCGGTACCTGGGGCTTCGCCTCCGGGGTGGACCTGACCCTGGACGCGGCCGCCAAGGTCGCCTCCCAGGCGGTGGCGATGGCCAAGCTCTCGGCGCAGGTGATCAAGGCTGCCGGGTCCGATGAGCGGGTCGAGCTGGCCGACGAGCCGGTGCACGCGGAGCGGACGTGGATCTCGTCGTACGAGATCGATCCGTTCGCCGTGCCCGACGAGGAGAAGGTCGCGCTGCTCACGGACTGGAGCGCCCGGCTGCTGGCGGCGAACGGCGTCAGCCACGTCGACGCCTCGCTGCTCACCGTGCACGAGAACAAGTTCTATGCCGACACGGCGGGGACCGTGACCACCCAGCAGCGGGTGCGGCTGCATCCGCAGCTGACCGCCGTGTCCGTGGACGAGTCGAGCGGCGAGTTCGACTCGATGCGGACCATCGCGCCGCCGGCCGGCCGCGGCTGGGAGTACCTCACCGGCACCGGCTGGGACTGGGACGCCGAGCTGGAGCAGATCCCGGAGCTGCTCGCCGAGAAGATGCGGGCGCCGAGCGTGGAGGCGGGCCTGTACGACCTGGTGGTCGACCCGTCCAACCTGTGGCTGACCATCCACGAGTCCATCGGCCACGCCACCGAGCTGGACCGCGCGCTCGGCTACGAGGCCGCCTACGCCGGCACCTCGTTCGCCACCTTCGACCAGCTCGGCAAGCTCAGGTACGGCTCCGAGCTGATGAACGTCACCGGCGACCGCACCGCCGAGCACGGCCTGGCCACCGTCGGCTACGACGACGAGGGCGTCGAGGCGCAGTCCTGGGACCTGGTGAAGGACGGCACGCTCGTCGGCTACCAGCTGGACCGCAGGATCGCGAAGCTGACCGGCTTCGAGCGCTCCAACGGCTGCGCGTACGCCGACTCCCCCGGGCATGTGCCCGTGCAGCGCATGGCCAACGTCTCGCTCCAGCCGGACCCGGGCGGTCTCTCGACGGAGGACCTGATCGGCGGGGTCGACCGCGGGATCTACGTGGTCGGTGACCGTTCCTGGTCGATCGACATGCAGCGCTACAACTTCCAGTTCACCGGCCAGCGGTTCTTCAGGATCGAGAACGGGCGGATCACCGGACAGCTCCGGGATGCCGCCTACCAGGCGACGACCACCGACTTCTGGGGCTCCATGGCGGCCGTCGGCGGCCCGGGGACCTATGTCCTGGGCGGTGCTTTCAACTGCGGCAAGGCCCAGCCGGGGCAGGTCGCCGCCGTGTCCCACGGCTGCCCCTCGGCCCTCTTCAAGGGCGTCAACATCCTCAACACCACGCAGGAGGCCGGTCGATGAGCGCCCGTGACAACAAGCCGCACGAGATCGTCGAGCGGGCCCTGGAGCTCTCCCGGGCCGACGGCTGTGTGGTCATCGCCGACGAGCACTCCACCGCCAACCTGCGCTGGGCCGGCAACGCGCTCACCACGAACGGCGTCACGCGCGGCCGTTCGCTCACCGTCGTCGCGACCGTCGACGGCAAGGAGGGCACGGCCTCGGGTGTCGTGTCCCGGTCGGCGGTGACCGCCGACGACCTGGAGCCGCTGGTGCGGGCCGCCGAGGCCGCCGCGCGGGGCGCCGGTGCCGCCGAGGACGCGCAGCCGCTGGTCACGGGCGTACCGGAGGCGCCGGACTTCACGGACGCGCCCGCCGAGACCTCCTCCGCCGTGTTCGCCGACTTCGCCCCGGCGCTCGGCGAGGCCTTCGCCCGCGCGCGTGCCGGTGGCCGCGAGCTGTACGGCTTCGCCAACCACGAGCTGGTCTCGACGTACGTCGGCACCTCGACCGGACTGCGGCTGCGCCACGACCAGCCCACCGGCACCCTGGAGCTGAACGCCAAGTCGCCGGACCGTACCCGGTCGGCCTGGGCCGGGCGGTCCACGCGGGACTTCAAGGACGTCGACCCGGGCGCGCTCGACGCCGAGCTGGCCGTACGGCTCGGCTGGGCGGAGCGCCGGGTGGAGCTGCCGGCGGGCCGGTACGAGACGCTGCTGCCGCCGACCGCCGTGGCCGACCTGCTGATCTACCAGCTGTGGTCGGCGTCCGGGCGGGACGCGGCCGAGGGGCGGACGGTGTTCTCCAAGCCGGGCGGCGGCACCCGTGTCGGCGACCGGCTGACCGACCTTCCGCTGACCCTGCGCAGCGACCCGAACGAGCCGGGCCTGGAGACCGCGCCGTTCGTCGTGGCGCACTCCTCCGGCGGTGACCAGTCGGTCTTCGACAACGGGCTGCCGGTCGGCGCCACCGAGTGGGTCGCGGGCGGCGAGCTGAAGCACCTGACCACCACCCGGCACACGGCCGGTCTGACCGGGCTGCCGGTCGCCCCGGCGGGCGGGAACCTGATCCTGGACGGCGGCGACGACCGCTCCCTGGACGAGATGGTCGCGGCCACCGGACGCGGGTTGCTGCTGACCTGCCTCTGGTACATCCGCGAGGTCGACCCGGCGACGCTGCTGCTCACCGGCCTGACCCGGGACGGCGTGTACCTGGTGGAGAACGGCCAGGTCACCGGGCAGGTGAACAACTTCCGGTTCAACGAGTCGCCGGTGGACCTGCTGGGGCGGGCCACGGAGGCCGGACGCACGGAAAAGACGCTGCCGAGGGAGTGGAGCGACTGGTTCACTAGGGCTGCGATGCCCGCGCTGCGCGTGCCCGACTTCAATATGAGCTCTGTCAGTCAGGGCGTATAACCTCGTAGCCGGTGGTCGCAAGGCCGCCCGAAGATCATCCGAAGATCGCCCAAGGAGATACGAGAACCGTGACGGACATCGTCGACGAGCTGAAGTGGCGGGGGCTCATCGCCCTCTCCACGGACGAGGACGCATTGCGCAAGGCGTTCGCGGACGGTCCTGTCACGTTCTATTGCGGCTTCGACCCGACCGCGCCCAGCCTGCACCTCGGCAACCTCGTGCAGATCCTGACGATGCGCCGGATCCAGCAGGCGGGCAACCGCCCGCTGGGCCTGGTCGGGGGCGCCACGGGCCTGATCGGCGACCCGAAGCCGAATGCCGAGCGCACGCTGAACGCGCCCGAGGTCGTCGCCGAGTGGGTCGAGCGGCTGCGCGCGCAGATCGCCCCGCTGCTGGACTTCGAGGGGCCGAACGCGGCGGTCATGGTCAACAACCTGGACTGGACGCAGGGCCTGTCGGCCATCGAGTTCCTGCGGGACATCGGCAAGCACTTCCGCGTGAACAAGATGATCGCGAAGGAGGCCGTCGCCCGGCGCCTGGAGTCCCAGGAGGGCATCAGCTACACCGAGTTCAGCTACCAGATCCTCCAGGGCATGGACTTCCTGGAGCTGTACCGGCGGTACGGCTGCACGCTGCAGACCGGCGGCAGCGACCAGTGGGGCAACCTCACCTCGGGTACCGACCTGATCCACAAGGTCGAGCCCGACGCCGTGGTCCACGCGCTGGGCACGCCGCTGATCACCAAGGCCGACGGCACCAAGTTCGGCAAGACGGAGTCCGGCACGGTCTGGCTCGACCCGGAGATGACCACGCCGTACGCCTTCTACCAGTTCTGGCTGAACGCGGACGACCGGGACGTCTCCAAGTTCCTGCGGATCTTCAGTTTCCGGTCGCACGACGAGATCGAGGATCTGGAGAAGCAGACCGAGGAGCGTCCGCAGGCGCGGGCGGCCCAGCGGGCGCTGGCCGAGGAGCTGACGACGCTGGTGCACGGCGCCGACCAGACGGCCGCGGTGATCGCCGCGAGCCGTGCGCTCTTCGGGCAGGGGGAGCTGGCGGAGCTGGACGCGAGGACTCTGGCCGCGTCGCTCTCCGAGGTGCCGAACATCCAGGTCGCCGAACTGGGACCGGTGATCGACCTGTTCGCCGAGGTCGGGCTGGTGGCGAGCAAGTCCGCCGCGCGGCGGACCGTGAAGGAGGGCGGGGCCTACGTGAACAACGTCAAGGTGACCGCCGAGGACGCGGTACCCGGCGCGGACGAGTTGCTGCACGGGCGGTGGCTGGTGCTGCGGAGGGGCAAGAAGAATCTGGCGGCTGTGGAGGTCGTCGGTTCGTAAGCGCCGTAGGGGTGCGGGTGCTGTTCACACAACCCCGCGCCCCTGACGGGGCGCTTCGGTTCGGGGCGCCTTCGGGTTCAGGGCGGCTCAGGCCCGCTGCTTCCGCTTGCCCAGCGTCGCCATGTACAGCATGTCGCCCAGGAAGACGATGATGATCGCGGCGACCAGCTGGAAGATGTGGCGGCTCCAGTCGATGCCCCTCGTCTCCGCCACGCCCACCGCGCGGGCGATCGCGTTGCCGGCGATCGCGCCCAGCATGCCGAAGATGGTCGTCAGCCAGAGCGGGCTGTGCTGCTTGCCCGGGATGACCGCCTTCGCGATCAGGCCCAGCACGAATCCCACGATGATCGCCCACAACCAGCCCATGGCTGCCTCCTCGTACGGCTCGACGTGAGCATTACGCCAAGTCTCGGCCCGTACGCCGTACGGCGCATGTCGGTACGCCCGTACGCGGTACGGCGCAGGACGTTCACGCAGGCGGGAGGGCGACCCGGTCTCGAAGGCGGCGCAGGCGCGGCGTACCGTAAGAGACGTCCCGGTCCGGTTCCCCGTACGGGTGCGGACAAGGTACGGGCCGGGGAGAGTCCGATGCGGGCGGATGGTGGAATGTGATGCGGAAGCAGCGCGGCGGCGGCAGCGTCCAGGTGTTCCGGATCACCGGGGCCCGCACCGGACTTGCGGAGGACGTGCGTGGCCGGCAGCGGCGGTATGTCATCTCGATGACCGTCCGGACCATGTCGGTGATCCTCGCGGTCGCGTTGTGGAACGTCGAACGGTATGTCGCCGTCGTGGCGTTGGTGCTGGGGGCGCTGCTCCCCTATGTCGCGGTGGTCATCGCCAACGCGGGCCGGGAGCGTCCGCCCTCGCTCCCGTCGACGTTCGGTGTCGCGCCGACCCGGCTGATGATCGCGCCTCCGCGCGCGGAGGACCCGCACGTGGAGTCCGTCCCGGAGGACGCGGTGGCGGATCCGGCGGCGAGGGTGCGCGGCGAGCAGCCGGGGCCGGTCTGAGCATCGGGGATGCCGCGCAGACGGACGGCTGCCACGTACAAAGCTCAGGAAAAGCTCAGATCAATCGTGCAGTTCCGGTGCCGGGCGGCAGGTGACCCATGACATACTGCGTACGCGCTCCGCATCCCCCGTCGGAGCGACGGACCGACGCCGGGCAGCTCCCCCCGTGGCTGCTCGGCGTCGCCTTGTTTGCGGGGCTTCTTGCAGGACGAAGCAGTGAGTGACGTTATCTGTTCAGCGAAGGGCTGCCGGGCCGACGCGGTGTGGGTGCTGGCCTGGAACAACCCGAAGATTCACACTCCCGAGCGGCGGAAGACCTGGCTCGCTTGCGAGGAGCACCGGGAGCACCTTTCGCAGTTTCTGGGAGTGCGGGGGTTCTTGAAGGATGTCGTGCTGTTGCGGGAGTGGGCGGAGCCGGAGGACTGAGCAGTCGCTCTAGCCCCCGATCGCGGACATGGGCCTGTCCGGCTGCACGAACGACGGGTCGTCCAAGCCCGCCCCCGCCTTCTTCCCCCACATCGCCAGCCGCCAGATGCGGGCGATCTCCTCGTCGGATCCGCCCGAGCGCAGTGCGCCGCGCAGGTCCGTCTCCTCTCTGGCGAACAGGCAGTTGCGTATCTGGCCGTCGGCCGTGAGACGGGTGCGGTCGCAGGCCGCGCAGAACGGGCGGGTGACCGAGGCGATGACGCCGACGCGGTACGGGCCGCCGTTCACCAGCCAGCGCTCCGCCGGGGCGGCACCGCGCTCGGCCGCGTCCTCGGGGGTGAGGTCGAAGCGGGTGTGGAGCGAGGCGAGGATGTCCCCCGCCGTCACCATGCCGTCGCGCTTCCAGCCGTGCTGGGCGTCCAGCGGCATCTGCTCGATGAAACGCAGCTCGTAGTCGTGCTCCACCGCCCAGGCCAGCAGGTCGGGGGCCTCGTCCGCGTTCAGGCCCGGCATCAGGACCGTGTTGACCTTGACGGGGGTGAGGCCGGCGTCGCGGGCCGCCTGGAGGCCGTCGAGGACGTCCTGGTGGCGGTCGCGGCGGGTGAGGGTCTTGAAGACCTCCGGACGGAGGGTGTCGAGGGAGACGTTGACCCGGTTCAGACCGGCCGCCTTCAGGGCCGGGGCGGTGCGCCGCAGGCCGATGCCGTTGGTCGTCAGGGACATCCGGGGGCGGGGGGCCAGGGCCGCCACCCGCTCCACGATGCCGACCAGGCCGGGGCGCAGCAGGGGCTCGCCGCCGGTGAAGCGGACCTCCTCGACGCCCAGCAGGCGGACGGCGATGTCGACCAGGCGGACGATCTCGTCGTCCGTGAGCAGGTCGGACCTGGTCAGCCACTGCAGGCCCTCCTCGGGCATGCAGTACGTACAGCGCAGATTGCACCGGTCGGTCAGCGAGACCCTCAGGTCGGTGGCCACCCGGCCGTAGGTATCGATGAGCACCTGGGCCCCCTCCCTCGTTACGGATCGGTTCTCTTCCGTCACATGTGAGCCTACGTGACAGCACCGACACCGCGAGGGGCCCGATGCCACGAGGTACGACGCGGCCGCGTCGTAGGACCCTACGATCCCGTCGACGCGGCCAGTCGTACGAAGGTCAGTGCGCTCCGGTACCGGTCAGGGACCGCACCTCCAGTTCCGCGTACTTCGCGGCGTCCGGGGCCTCCTTGGACAGGTAGGTGCCCACGACGCCGAGGAGGAAGCCGACCGGGATCGAGATGATGCCGGGGTTCTCCAGCGGGAACCAGTGGAAGTCGACGTCCGGGAACATCGACGTCTCCTTGCCGGACACCACCGGCGAGAAGAGGACCAGGCCGACCGCGGTGACCAGGCCGCCGTAGATCGACCAGAGGGCGCCCGCGGTGGTGAAGCGCTTCCAGAAGAGGCTGTAGAGGATGGTCGGCAGGTTTGCGGAGGCGGCGACCGCGAAGGCGAGCGCGACCAGGCCGGCGACGTTGAGGTCGCGGGCCATGGCACCGAGCAGGATCGAGACCGCGCCGATGCCGACGGTGGCGTAGCGGGCCGCGTTGATCTCCTGCTTCTCGGAGGCCTGGCCCTTCTTGATCACGTTGGCGTAGATGTCGTGCGCGAAGGAGGACGACGAGGCCAGGGTGAGGCCCGCGACCACCGCGAGGATCGTCGCGAAGGCGACCGCCGAGATGGTGGCCAGCAGGATCGCGCCCCAGTTGGAGTCGACGCCGCCCAGATGGAGGGCGAGGAGGGGGGCCGCGGTGTTGCCCGACTTGTTGGAGGCGATGATCTCGTCCGGTTTGATCAGCGCGGCGGCGCCGAAGCCGAGGGCGAGGGTCATCAGGTAGAAGGCGCCGATCAGGCCGATCGCCCAGAGCACGGACTTACGGGCGGCCTTCGCGGTGGGCACGGTGTAGAAGCGGATCAGGATGTGCGGCAGACCGGCGGTGCCGAGGACCAGGGCGATGCCGAGGGAGAGGAAGTCCAGCTTGCTGGTGCCGGTGGCGCCGTACTTCAGGCCGGGCTCCAGGAAGGCGGTGCCCTTGCCGCTGTTGTCGGCGGCCTTGCCGAGCAGGTCGGAGATGTTGAAGTTGAACTTGGCCAGGACCATGAAGGTCAGCAGCAGGGCGCCCGCGATGAGCAGCACGGCCTTGACCATCTGCACCCAGGTGGTGCCCTTCATGCCGCCGATGGTGACGTAGACGATCATCAGGACGCCGACCAGGGCGACGATGGCGATCTTGCCGCCGTCGCTGGTGATGCCGAGGAGGAGGGAGACGAGGACGCCCGCTCCGGCCATCTGGGCCAGCAGGTAGAAGATCGACACCACGATCGTCGAGGTGCCGGCCGCCGTGCGGACCGGGCGCTGGCGCATGCGGTACGCCAGCACGTCGCCCATGGTGTAGCGGCCGGAGTTGCGCAGCGGTTCGGCGACCAGGAGCAGGGCGACCAGCCAGGCGACCAGGAAGCCGATGGAGTACAGGAAGCCGTCGTAGCCGAAGAGGGCGATGGCGCCGGCGATGCCGAGGAAGGACGCGGCGGACATGTAGTCGCCGGAGACGGCGAGGCCGTTCTGGAAGCCGGTGAACTGGCGGCCGCCCGCGTAGAAGTCGGCGGCGTCCTTGGTCTGGCGGCCGGCCCAGACGGTGATGACGAGGGTCGCGGCGACGAACACCGCGAACAGGGTGATGATCAGCGTCCGGTGCTCGCTGGCCTCGCCGGCCGCCAAGGTGATCGCGGGGCTCATGCGTCGCCCTCCATCCGGGACTTGATGGCCTCGGCCTTGGGGTCGAGCTTGGCGGCGGCGTGGTGCGCGTACCACCAGGCGATGAGGAACGTGGTGAGGAACTGGGCGAGGCCGAGGACCAGGGCCACGTTGATGTTGCCGACGACCTTGGTGCCCATGAAGTCGCCCGCGTAGTTGGAGAGCAGGACGTACAGCAGGTACCAGGCGATGAAGCCGACGGTCAGCGGGAAGGCGAAGGAGCGGTAGGAGTGCCGCAGTTCGGCGAACTCCGGACCCTGCTGCACCTCGGTGAACTCCTCGCTGGAGGGGAGCCGGGTCTGCGCTTTCGAGGGCGGTGGTGTCTCGGTAGCCACGGAGTCTCCTCGCGATACGGACATGCGGATTCTGACCTCACAGACACTTGGATCACCTACCCGGAGTGATACCACGACTCCGGTAGGTGATTCCGACGGGGGGCCTCGATCCTGCTGTGGCTCCCTCCTCAAGGTCACGGCGCCACGCGTGGACAGGTTCAACTCGCCCGAGTTCTTTCGGAAGTCGTTCGCGTGACCGGCCTCCGGTCATTGCTGGCCGGCGAGTGCGGGAGATAGCTTCGCCCTGCACCACACGTCATGTACCTGCCCAGGCAGCACGCACGGCTCGGGCGGGCCCGTTTTCGGTTCATGTTCCGGATGATGTGGAGACCCCATGGCTCATCTGCGTTCCAGACGCACGCTGGCGCTCGCCGTACCGATCGCCCTGTCACTGACCGCCTCGCTCGGGCTGCTGCCAGCGGCGGCTTCGGCCGCACCGCTGACGGCCTCGGCGACGCCGGCGGCGGACGGGCCGAACCTGGCCTATGTCGTCAACACCAGGACGGACCACCGCACGATCGAGTCGGTGCAGCGGGCGATCACCCGCAACGGCGGCACGATCGTCGCGTCGTACGACAGGATCGGCGTGATCGTCGTGCACTCGGCGAACCCGGACTTCGGCGCCGCGCTGCGCGCGGTGCGCGGGGTGCGGTCGGCGGGGGCGACCCGGACGGCTCCGCTGAGCGCGGCGGGGACCACGGACGAGGGGGCCGTGCAGGTCCTGTCGAAGACGGAGGCCGCACAGGTCGAGAAGAGGTCGGCGGCGGGCCAGGAGCCCCTGGAGGCCGACCAGTGGGACCTGCGGACGATCGGCGCCGACAAGGCCGCCGCGGTCAACCCCGGGAGCCGGTCGGTGACGGTCGGCGTCATCGACACCGGCGTCGACGACACCCACCCGGACATCGCCCCCAACTTCTCCGCCGCGCAGTCCGCCAACTGCGTGAGCGGCAAGGCCGACACGACCTACGGCGCCTGGCGGCCGGTGGACGCCGACCACTACCACGGCACGCATGTCGCCGGTGAGATAGCCGCCGCCCGCAACGGCATCGGCGTGGCGGGCGTGGCACCGGGGGTGAAGGTCGCGAGCATCACCGTGGCCCAGCCCGACTCGACGCAGCTGTTCTACCCGGAGAGCGTGGTCTGCGCCTTCGTGTTCGCCGCCGACCACGGCGTGGAGATCACCAACAACAGCTACTACGTTGATCCATGGCTGTACAACTGCATGGACGACCCGGATCAACGTGCCATCGTTGACGCGGTCAACAGGGCGCAGTTGTACGCGCAGAGCAAGGGCACGCTCAATGTGGCCTCGGCGGGCAACTCGAACGACGACCTCGACGCGGACGCCCTCACGGACGCCTCCAGCCCCGACGACTCGACGCCCACGACCCGCACGGTCGACCCGCACGAGTGCTTCGACGTGCCGACCCAGCTGCCCGGTGTGGTCACCGTGAGCGCGGTCGGCGTCAACAACACCAAGTCCTACTACTCCAGCTACGGACAGGGCGTCGTCGACGTGGCGGCCCCGGGCGGCGACAAGTACCAGATACCGAACACTCCGTCGCAGAACGGCCGCATCCTGTCCACCCTGCCGAACGACCAGTACGGCTTCCTCCAGGGCACCTCGATGGCGTCCCCGCACGTGGCCGCGGTCGCCGCGCTGCTGAAGTCGACCCACCCGCACGCCTCCCCGGCCCGGCTCCAGGCGCTGCTGAAGGCCGAGGCGGACAACCCGGGCTGCCCGGCGGGCCCCTACGACGGAGACGGCGACGGCGTCGTGGACGCCGTCTGCGTGGGCGGCAAGCGCGTGAACGGCTTCTACGGGGCCGGGACCATCAACGCGCTGCGGGCGGTCAAGTAACGCGGCGCGCGCCGGCCATGGCCATCCCCAGCGGGACGGCCATGGCCGGCGGGCACTCGCGTCAGGATCCGTCGATCAGTTTCCGCACCTCGGGTGGGAGTTCCTTGTCCGAGTAGACGGCGACGAGCCGCGCGTCCGCGGGTGTGTCGCCGACCGCGATGGCCACCTCGGGCGGGACTCCGTCCACCTCGTAGGCCGTCATCGTGTCCGCCGGCAGGGTCTCGTCCTCACCGCCGGTGTCGTCGCACGACGGGTGGGTGGCCGTGCCCAGCTTCCCGCCGGCCTCGAACGTCACATCCGTGACGTCCTCGTACGTCCGGTCCTGGTACAGGATCCGGTAGACGCAGGACGCCGACCCGTCGCCGTCACTGCTGCTGCTCGTCGTGCACGCCGCAGCCGCCACGGCCAACGCCGTCAGCAGCAGCGGCAGACCCGCGGATCGCCCGGACCATCTCATCGACGCCTCCTGTGGGGTCTGCCTAGTAGATACTGCGCAGCGCCAGGACTTCGCCCTTGCCGAGGGTCCTGGCGATCGTCTTGCACCTGAACGAATCCGTGTACATGGTGAGGTTCTCGTGCCCCGCCCCGACATGGCCGAGTCCGAAGATGTGTCCGGCCTCGTGCGTACCCACGGAGCGGACGTCGAAGAACCTGTTCGCGCAGCTGCTGGTCGGCTTGTTCGTGAAGTCATGGTTGTACGTGTTGAAGCGGACGTCGGCCTCGCGCAGGTCGTTCTTCACCCCCGGCATGGACCAAGTGTAGGAACAGGTCGTGGCGACGGCGGTGTCCTTGATGTCGCCGGCGTCCCACACGCTCAGGCCGTCCTGGCCGGTGCACTGGCTGCTCTTGTTGACGCTCGCCTCCCGGCTGGTGGTGGCCAGGTAGTTCTCCTTGGCGCCGACGGAGTCGCTGTAGCCGCAGTTGTTGTAGCTCTCGGTGATGTTGTCGAGGGCGTCCCCGAACGCCCAGATGGCGTCGGTCTTGGACAGCCCGGCGGGCAGACCGCCGTCGCCGATGTACCAGTTGTAGGTGCCGTACTCCTTGCGGTCGTCCGTCTTGTACGCGCCGTCGCTGCATGCCGACGGGGAGGCGGCGGCGTCCACGTCGGCCACCTCGGCATCGGTGGAGGAGTCCGTGGCGTCGGTGACCGTGTCCGTCTCCGCCGGGACGTCGGACGCCGGGTCGGGTGTCGTCGGCTCGGGCACGTCGTAGCCACCGGTGGAGGAGTCCGCGACGGCTCCCTCAAGGAGGTAGGAGACCTTGCCGTCCGCCGCGACCTCCAGCGTGAATCCGTGCGTCTCGCCGTCCGTGGTCAGCATGTCGACGCTCACGGCCATGCCCGGTTCGGGCACGGTTACACCGGCACCGTCGTAGACGACGACCCGTCCGACCGCGCCGCACGTGATCACGGACGATCCGGTGGGCAGTTGCTCGACGCCCAGTTCCCCTGTCTCGGGAAGCTTGCACTCGGCCGTACCCGCGTGTGCGCTGCCGGCGAAGGCCGACAATCCGGCCACGAGCGCGAACGCCATGATCGATCTTCCTACGAGTCCTGGGTTTCTCCCAGCCACTCTCCACCCCCTGAAACCGGCCCCGCCGTACGGGACTTGATCAATGCAAATGAAGAGCAATAGCCAATTGAGCACAAACTCTTCACAGTTCAAGACAAATGATCACGCGGTCAAGGATGTATCCCCCGGCGCGACTTGTGCGCCGGACGGCTGGTCACGGCAGTGCACCGACAGGCGGAGCCGTGGCCGGTGCACAGTCGTCGTCCACGAGCCTGGGATGCCCTGCTGTCTGCTGCCGATTCCGGTTGGCGTTCCGCACCTTCCGGTTTCACCCGCGAGTCGCCCGTGCCGACGTACCGGGCGGGGTTCCGGAACATCCGGAACAGGGGGGAGGCGGGACTGCGGGCCGGGCTTGGCCTGTTCTCCACTCACGGAATTCCGCCCCGGCATGCCTCCCCTCGTCACCCTGGGTCGACATGTTGATTCAGTACACCCTGCATAGTGCCTCTATGACTACTTTGCACACCGAGTTCGCCTGGTCGGCCCTGGGCGGCGATCCCGCCCTGGTCCCGCGGATCTCGAACGTCGTACGGGATGGGGTGCTGGAAGCGCGGCTCCCCGTACGGGAGTTGGCGCGGGCGTGTGTGGGGGCCTGTGCGCTGGCCGCCGCCGAGCTGGGGGCGCGGCGGACCGGAACGGTGGAGGTGCCCGCGGTCCGGGTGGACGACGGGGCCGTGGCGGCGGCGTTCACCAGCGAGCGGCAGTTGCTGGTCGACGGGCGGGCGCCGGTGTCGTTCGCCCCGCTGTCCCGGTTCTGGCGCACGGCGGACGGATGGGTGCGCACCCACGCCAACTATCCGCACCACCGGGCCCGGTTGCTGGTCTCGCTGGGGCTGCCGGAGGGTGCCTCGCCGGAGGAAGCCGCGGCCCGGATCGCCGAACTGCCCGCACGGGAGGTGGAAGAGGCGGCCTACGGCGCCGGCGGGCTCGCCGTGGCGCTGCGCGCGCCCGAGGAGTGGGCGGCGCACGCGCAGGCGGTCGAGGTGGCCGCACGCCCCCTTGTCGAGCGGGGCCGCCTGGACGCGGCCCACGCGCGGGTGCTCGCGCCGCTCGGCGCCGGCGCCACTCCCCTGCTGCCCGCCGCCGGGCTGCATGTCCTGGACCTGACCCGGGTCCTGGCCGGCCCGGTCGCCACCCGCACGCTGGCCCTGCTGGGCGCGGACGTCCTGCGCCTGGACGCGCCCCGGCTGCCCGAACTCCCCGACCAGCACGCCGACACGGGCTTCGGGAAGCGCTCGGCGACGCTCGACCTGGCGTCGGACCGGTCGGTCTTCGAGGAACTGCTGGCCTCGGCGGACGTCGTGGTCACCGGCTACCGGCCGGGCGCCCTGGACCGGTTCGGCCTCTCTCCCGAGGCACTGGCCGAACGGCGGCCGGGGCTGGTCGTGGCCCAGGTGTCGGCGTGGGGTGCGTACGGGCCGTGGGCCGGGCGGCGCGGCTTCGACAGTCTGGTGCAGGTCGCCACCGGCATCGCGGAGACCGAGGGCTCGGCGGAGCGGCCGGGTGCGCTGCCCGCGCAGGCGCTCGACCACGGCACGGGGTATCTGCTGGCGGCCGGCGTGCTGCGAGCGGTGACCGAGCAGTCGTACGACGGCGGGAGCAGGTTCGTGCGGCTGGCGCTGGCGCGCACCGCGCGATGGCTGACGGCGGAGATGGAGCCGGGGCCCGAGGACGGCGAGCCGTACGAGGGGCCGGACGCCTGGCTCGCCGAGACGGACAGCGCGCTGGGGCGGCTGCGGTACGCACGGCCGCCGGTGTCCTTCGCGGGCGGCCCGGCCGACTGGGCGCGGCCGCCGGTGCCGTGGGGGTCGGATCCGGCCACGTGGGCGTGACCGCACCGGCCTCCCGGCCGGAAACGCGCGAACAGGCGGGATGACGCTCCGTCAGTTGTTTTCCGCTACTTGCCCGGTTCTGTCATGACTGGCGAAGATCGTGGGGTGACGGCGACACGACCGACCACCGAAGCGGCCGACGCGAACGGCCCCGCGAGACGCCCCGGTACCGGCCGGGCCGTCGCCGTCCTGGTTCTGGTGGCGCTGGGCGCGCTGGTGGTGCCGTTGCTCGGGCCGTCCGTCGCGTTGCACGACACCGGGGAGGCGGCGGCGCCGGGGGTGGGCGGCATCGCCTTGCTGCGCGGGGTGGTGTTCGCCGCCCTGTGCGTGCCGTTGGGCGAGCTGTTCGTGGACCGGCTGGCCCGCCGGCTGCCGGACCTGCCGCCCGAACGGCCGCCCGGCCGGGCGGTGTTCGCGGCCGCCGCCGGTTTCGTCGCCGCGCTGGGGCTGGCGTCGGTCGTGTCCACGGGCAACCTGGTGCCGCGCGCTCTCGCCGACGTCGATGTGGGCGGCCTGTACCAGTCGCGTGACGGCAAGTTGGCGCTGATCGAGGTCAACGCCTTTCTGCTGGCGGGTCTGTGCGCCCGCGCGCGCCGCCCGGCGCTCCAGGTGTGGCCGCTGGCCGCGGTGGTCGTCGCCGAGGCGCTGCGCGCCCATCCCGCGCCCGAGCACAGCCCGTTGCTCGGCTCGGCGCTGACCCTGGTGCATCTGACCTGCGCGACGCTGTGGGCGGGCGGTCTGCTGCACGCGCTGCGCCTGCTGCACCGGTGGCGCAGCAGGGAGGCCGGGGCGGCGCTGCTCGGTCTCTACGCGCGCGTGGCCGCCGTACTGCTCGCGGTCATCACCGCGACGGGCGTGTGGAGTTCGCTGCGGCGGATGCCCGCGGGCACGATCCTGGACCAGCTGACGACGACGGCGTACGGGCGCACCCTGCTGGCCAAGGTGGTCCTCGTCGCCGCCGTCGCCGCACTCGCGCTGTGGGCACGGTTCCGGCTGCGCCGGGCGGCCGACCCGCTCGCCGCGTACGTCCCCGCGCGGGCCGAGGTGGCCGTGCTGGGGGTGGTGGTGGCGGTGTCGGGGGTGCTGACGGCGCTGCCGGTGCCGATCAGATGGACTTGACCGGGGCGACCCGATCAGGTGCGCTCAATCGGGTGGACGTGATCAACCATTGACCGGGACGTTGATTCAGTCGTTGGTGACGAGCACCTTGAGGGCGGTGCGCTCGTCCATCGCCTTGTAGCCGTCGGGCACGCCCTCGATGCCGACGGTCAGGTCGAAGACCGGCGAGGGGTCGACGGTGCCGGCCAGGACGTCGGGCAGCAGGTCGGGGATGTAGGCGCGGACCGGGGCGACACCGCCGCGCAGGGCGATGTTCCGGTCGAACATGACGGAGAGGTCCAGCCCGGTGCCGCTGCCGTGCGGGACGCCGACGAAGCCGATCGCGCCGCCGTCCCGGGTGATCTCGACGGCCGTCCGCATGGACTGCTCGGTGCCCACGGCCTCCACGACGGAATGCGCGCCCTGGCCCCGGGTGAGCTCGCGGACGGCCGCCACGGCCGCGTCCCCGCGCTCGGCGACGACGTCGGTGGCGCCGAAGCGGCGCGCGATGTCGGTGCGGACCTCGTGCCGGCCCAGCGCGATGATCCGCTCGGCACCCAGTCGCTTGGCGGCCAGCACGGCGCACAGGCCGACCGCGCCGTCCCCGACGACGGCGACGGTGGCACCGGGACGGACGCCCGCGCCGAGGGCCGCGTGGTGGCCGGTGCCGAGGACGTCGGAGAGAGTCAGCAGGGCGGTCAGCAGGTGGTCGTCGGAGGCCGCGTCCTTGGGCAGCTGGACCAGGGTGCCGTCGGCGAACGGGACGCGCACGGCCTCGCCCTGGCCGCCGTCGTACCCCACCGAGCCCCAGAAACCGCCGTGCTCGCAGGACGTGGTCAGGCCCTCGCGGCAGTAGTCGCAGACGCCGTCGGACCACATGAAGGGGGCCACCACGAGGTCGCCGCGCCGGACGGTGCCCACCTCGGAGCCGGTCTCCTCGACGACGCCCAGGAACTCGTGCCCGATGCGCTGCCCCGGCTGCCGGGCCGCCTCGCCCCGGTACGCCCACAGGTCGCTGCCGCAGATACAGGCGCGCAGCACGCGTACGACGGCGTCGGTGGGCAGCTGCACCACCGGCTCGGGCACGTCCTCCACGCGCATGTCGTACGGGGCGTGGATGGTGGTGGCGCGCATGGCGAGGATCCTTCTCGTGCGGTGTCGTGGGTGCGCTCAGGGGGTGGTCGAGCGCACTTCACGGTACGCCGTGGCCGGTGCGGGCCGCGCGTCGAGGGTGCCCCGGACCAGCAGGAACTGTCCGGCCGCGTAGGTCAGCATGATCCAGAAGTCGGGTCCGGGCAGCTGCGGCCAGTCGGCGACGCCGGTCGCGATGAGGGTGTCGGAGAGCATGAAGAGCGCACCGCCGAGTCCGGCGACCGGGCCGAGCCGGGTGACCGCCGTGTACGCCATGGCGGTGAGCAGGGTGCTGTAGCCGGCGACGGGGACGCGGAGACCGGCGGGCAGGTCCGGCCACAGCAGGGCGACCAGGGTGACGAGGGCGGCGGCGTAGGCGACGGCGAGAACGCGGGCACGCGCGTGTGCCGGCCC
Source organism: Streptomyces sp. NPDC058683 (assembly GCF_042716195.1). Classification (NCBI taxonomy): domain Bacteria; kingdom Bacillati; phylum Actinomycetota; class Actinomycetes; order Kitasatosporales; family Streptomycetaceae; genus Streptomyces; species Streptomyces sp. NPDC058683. The sequence goes on along the minus strand of NZ_JBHXSK010000034.1, from coordinate 92,370 downwards.
GTGGCGGCGGAACAGGACGAGATAGCAGACGTGCCCGGCGGCGAAGCAGGCCATCCCCGCCATGAAGGCGGGGTCGGCGTCGGAGAGCAGCAGCACATCGCCGCCCCAGCCGCACAGCAGGGCGGCGACGAGCAGCCGGGAGCCGCCCGCGCGGGCGGTCCAGGCGGCCAGCAGCGGCATCAGGAGCACCTTGGCGACCACGTGTCCGGGGCGGAAGCCGGCGGCGAGGCAGCCGAGGTCGACCGCGAGGGCCAGGGCGAAGGCGGCGAGCAGCGCCCGGGACGCTCTCACGCGGCCACGGACTCCTCGGTCTGTTCCACGGCGGCCGGCGGCGCCCAGCCGGGCCCCCCGAAGACCCGCCCGGCCCGCTCCCGCCAACTGCGGGCCGCCTTCAGGTCCCTGCCGATGGCCAGGTACTCGTGGGTGGCCACCTTGATCGGGTTGAACGTGTTGATGTTCTTGGTCAACCCGTACACCGGCCGCTCGACCTCCGGCACCCACGATCCGAACAACCGGTCCCAGATGATGAGGATCCCGCCGAAGTTGCGGTCCAGGTAGCCGCCCTGGGAGGCGTGGTGGACGCGGTGGTGGGACGGCGTGTTGAACACGAACTCGAACCACCGGGGCATCTTGTCGATGCGTTCGGTGTGGATCCAGAACTGGTAGACGAGGTTCGCGGAGGAGCAGAAGGCGAGCGCGGCCGGGTGCACACCGACGGCGACGAGCGGGACGTAGAACGGCCAGACCGTCAGCGAGGTCCAGGGCTGGCGCAGTGCGGTGGTGAGGTTGAACTTCTTGCTGGAGTGGTGGACGACGTGGCAGGCCCACAGGACGCGGATGACATGGTGGCCGCGGTGGGACCAGTAGTAGAAGAAGTCCTGCGCGAACAGCATCAGCGGGACCGTCCACCACAGGACGGGAATGCGCAGCGGCGTGAGTTCGTAGATCGCCGTGTAGATCGCGACGATCGGGATCTTCCAGACGAAGTCGAAGACGAGCGACCCGAGCCCCATGCCGACGCTGGTGGCGGCGTCCTTGGCCTCGTACCCGTCGGCGTCGTCGTCGGGATGGATGCGGTAGCTGATCACCTCGATCACGGTGAGCAGCACGAAGGCGGGTATCGACCACAGCACGACATCGGGCAGGTTCGGCATGGGGGCACCGTAGAACCGCTGGTCGGCTGCGGCTAGACGTTGTTACCCACAAGTATTGCCCGCGGTATGCGCTTGCTTGTTGGCGATCTCCGCCAACAGCCACGCGGCCGCTAGACCCCCACCGCCCCCAGCAGACTCCCCGCCGCATAGGTGACGCCCATGGCCAGCGCGCCGCCCACCACGTTCCGTACCATCGCCGGACCCACCGCCGCCGCCCCCAGCCGCGCGCTGCTCCATCCCGTCAGGACCAGCGCGGCCAGCACCGACCCCACGGTCACCGGAAGCCGCCAGTCGGCGGGCGGCAGCACGATCGCCAGCAGCGGCAGCAACGCCCCGACCGTGAACGCCAGGAAGCTCGCCAGCGCCGCGTTCCACGGGTTGGTCAGCTCGTCCGGGTCGATGCCCAGCTCCACGCTCGCATGGGCCCTCAGCGCGTCCCGCTCGGTGAGCTGGACCGCCGCCTCCCGCGCCACCTCCCGGGACAGCCCGCGCCGCTCCAGCAGTTCGGTCAGCTCCTCCAGTTCCGCCTCGGGCTGCTCCTTGAGTTCCCGCTTCTCCAGCGCGAGGGCGGCCAGTTCCGAGTCGCGTTGGGTGGACACCGACACGTACTCCCCCGCCGCCATCGACATCGACCCGGCGAGCAGTCCCGCCAGGCCGGCCGTCAGCAGGGCGCTGCGGTCCCCGGTGGCGCCCGCGACGCCGACGACGATGCCCGCCGTCGACACGATGCCGTCGTTGGCTCCCAGTACGGCCGCCCGCAGCCAGTTCAGCCGGGAGCCGAGCGCGCCCCCGTGGGCCTCGTTGTCGTGCGTCTGTTCCGTCACGACACGGAGGATCGCACTCCGTCCCCGGTGAAGGGGAGTACCGACGTCACCAGACCCGTACCGAGGCCCCCCGCGCGAACACCGGACTCGTGGCGTCCGCCGGCGGCTGAGGCAGGGGCTCGGCGATCTCCGCGACCGTCGGTCCCACCTCGGCCGCGATCGGGTCCAGGAGGCCGAGGTCGAATCCGTAGACGCGGGCCGCGTTGCCGCCGAGCATCGCCGCGACCTCGTTGCGCGGGACGCCCGCGTAGGCGAAGCGCAGGCCCTCACGGGTGTAGGGGTAGGTGCCCTCGTCGTGCGGGTAGTCGCTGCCCCACATGATCTTGTCCAGGCCGATGCGGTCGCGCAGCGGCACCTCGTGCGGGCGCATGAAGCTGGCGCCGACGAAGCAGTTCGACCGCCACACCTCGGACGGCGACCTGCCCATGCCCTCCGCCAGCCCGGCCCCGAACCTCGCCTCCGCGGTCGTCGCCGTCGAGGCCGCGGCCAGCAGGCGGCCGTGGTAGTAGTCCAGCATGGCCAGGACCCCGGGGATCCAGCCGGAGCCCTGCTCGGTCAGGACGAGCCTCAGGTCCGGGTGGCGGCGGAAGGCGCCGCCGAAGACCAGGTGCCACAGCGCCCGGTGCGAGAACCAGGTCGTCTCGACCATGAAGACCGCGCGGGCGGCCGGTTCGTCACCGAGCGGCGGGGACGCCGAGCCCGCGTGGTGGTTGACGGGGACGCCTAGTTCCGCGCAGACGGCCCAGATCGGGTCGTACACGCGCGCGTGCAGTTCGGGCAGGCCCGAGTTCGGTGGGGTGCCGGGCAGCATGAGGCCGCCCTTCAGGCCCGCGGCCGCCGCCCGGCGGATCTCTTTCACGGCCTCGTCGACGTCGTTGAGGAGGATCTGGAAGACACCGGCCCGGCGGCCCGGCGCGGCGGCGCAGAAGTCGGCCAGCCAGCGGTTGTGGGCGCGCAGGCCCGCCCAGCGCAGCTCGGTCTCCGCACCCGTCGGCGCGGGGGCCATCAAAGAGCCGGACGGGAAGAACGGCGGGATGGTGTTGGGGAAGATCACCTCCGCGACGATCCCGTCCCGCTCCAGCTCCGCGAGCCGCCGAGCGGAGTTCCAGTTCCGGTCGGCGGAGTCGGAGAGCAGGTCCTCGTACGGGTTGACGTACGTCGCCGCCCAGTCGTCGAAGTCGTCGTGGTACCGCTTCTCCAGGTACGGCTTGTAGTCGAGGAGATCGGCGCCCGCGTGGCAGTCGGCGGAGATCACCGTGTAGCGCTCGCCGTTCATGAACTCACCCCCAGAGCCGGGAAGTCGTTGTCCGTCAGCCAGTGGCGGCCCACCTCGCGCGAGCGCGCCCAGGAGGCCGCCACGGCACTCTGGTCGGCCGGCTGGCCCAGGTCGGCGGGGGTGGGGCCGATACGGCGGGCCAGCGGCGTCAGGCGCGCCACGTCGAAGCCGAAGACCTCGGCCGCCGCCAGGCCCAACATCCGGCGGGTCTCGGCCACCGGGATGTCGTGGAAGGTGCGGCGCAGCCACGCGCGCGTGTCGGGCCAGGTGCCCTCCGGGTGCGGGAAGTCGCTGCCCCACAGGATGTTGTCGACGCCGATCTCGTAGCGCTGGGCGAGTTCACGGCGTTTGGTGTTGGTGGCGCAGACGAAGACCTGCCGGTCCAGGTACTCGTGGGGCGGGCGCTTCAGCTCCTGGAAGGGGGAGAGCTTCTTGCCGCCGTGCGCGCCGAGGTAGAGGCGGTCCATGAACCAGAGCAGGTTCGGCAGCCACCAGCAGCCGGACTCCGCCACACCGAACCTGAGCCCGGGGTGGCGTTCGAAGACCCCCGACCAGAGCAGGAACCACAGCGGCCGGGCCGGCCACCAGGTCACCTCGCTGACGTAGATGCCGAGATGGTCGCCGTACTCGTGGCGCGGGGCGGCGCCGGAGTGGGTGAGGACCGGCATCCCGCACTCGGCGGCCGCCGCCCACACCGGGTCGTAACGGCGGTCGTGGTACGGCTCCTTGTCGACCCACATGGCGGGGATCATCAGCGCGCCGAGGCCGGTCTCCCTGGCGCGGTGCACCTCGGCGACGACGCGGTCCACCGGGGCCGTGACCGGCAGCAGGGCGACCCCGCAGTGCCGTTCGGGGTGTTCGGAGACGAAGTCGGCCAGCCAGCGGTTGTGGGCCCGCGCACCCGCCATGCCGAGCTCCGGGTCGTGGTCGCCGGAGAGGCCGAGGCCCACCCCGAAGGGCGCGGCCGTCCGGCTGTCGACCGCGTCGGCGTCCGGGAAGACCACCTCGGCGGCCACCCCGTCGCCGTCCAGCTCCTTCAGCCGCTGCGCGCTGTCCCAGCCCCCGCGCAGGCCCTCCTCGTTGTCCTGGAACCACTTGCTCGCGAACGCCTCGTTGCGGATGCCGAGCCGGGTCATCTCCTCCCGGCGGCGGTCCCGCCCGGCGAGGAACTCGTCGAAGTCCCGGTGGAACCGGGCGTCCAGATAGGGCCGGTACTCCTCGGTGGGCAGCCCGGCGTGGCAGTCGGAGGAGATGATCAGATACGGGTCGTCGGACGGCGTCACGACAGCCTCCTGTCAGTCCAGGATGAAGCTTTCGAGGTACGACGGGTTCGCCCGGTCCAGCATCGAGCGCGCCCGCGCCCGGATCTGGGCGTCGCTGTGCCCGCTCTCCGGCAGCAGCCAGAAGCGGTCCGCGCGGATGCCCGCCACGACGAACTCGGCGACCTCCTCGACGGGCGTGAAGGCGACCTCCTTGCCCGCCGCGCGCATCGCCGCCTCCCACTGGTCGAGGCTGCGGTACGGCGTCCTGCGCGGCCGCTGTTTGGCGTAGCGCTCGGGCCGGTTGCGGTGCGACTCCCACAGGCCCGTACGGAGCATGTGCGGCCCCGGGAAGAGCACCGAGGCGCCCACGCGCGCGTGCTCCGCCCTGAGGTGGGCGTACAGGGACTCGGTGAGGGTGACCACGGCCGCCTTGGTGACCGCGTAGACGGAGGCCGTCGGCAGCGGCGCGATGCCGCCGTCGCCGGAGGATGTATTGACCACATGACCGGGTTGACCCGACTTGATCATCCTCGGCAGGAAAGCCTGTACGCCGTGGAATACACCCCACACATTGACCTCGAACGCCCACTTCCAGTCGTTGGGTTCGTGCTCCCACATGCGGCCCTCGGCGCCCGAACCGACCCCGGCGTTGTTGCACAGGACGTGCACCGCGCCGTAGGTGTCGTAGGCCGACTCGGCGAGTTCCATGACCTGTTCGCGCACGCCGACGTCGACCACGCGCGTGTGCACGTCGGCACCGGCCGCGCGGAGGTCCGCCGCGGCCTTCTCCAGGGCGGCCGGCTGCACGTCGGCGAGGACCACCTTCAGGCCCTCGGCGGCGAACCGCCGGGCCATCGCGAGCCCGATCCCGCTCGCCGCGCCGGTGACGACGGCGACCTGTCCGGCACCGAGTTCCATCAGGCCTCGCTCCCTTCCGGGGGCGCGTCGACGATCTGGCGGGCGTCGTCGTAGCGCTGGTGGACGTAGGGCAACAGGGCCTGGGGATCGACTCGTTCGGCGACCCGGCCGCGCTGGTCGCTGGTCTTCTCGCCGAGGGTGATGTCCAGCAGGCGCAGCACCGGGAGGTCGGCGACCGGGTCGTACGGCGACTCACGGAGGATCACCTCCCCCGTCACGCGCTCCAGCCGGCGGACCTTCTCCTCGCGGACGCAGTGCACCAGCAGCGGGTCGCCGTCGAAGCCCGAACCGTCCACCGCCGGCAGGAACTTGAAGTAGAAGTCGGTCTTCGGCGCGGGTTCCGGCAGCGGCAGCGGGCCGTCGACCGTGCCGCGCACCTCCACGAAGACGACGCCGTGCCGGGCCAGCGCCGCACGGACGAGGTCGCCCTCGCGCCCGACGGTCACCTCGCCGAGCTTCTTGGGCTCCCCGAAGACCTCACGGCCGCCGGTGAGGGCACGCTCGTGGGTCATCGGCATCACCAGCGGATACCAGCCCTCGGCCGTGCCGTGCGCGGCGGCGACCGCGAACGAGCCCGCGCCCAGCGGGTATCCGGGCAGCCGGACCTGGCTGATGCCGACGCGGACCAGGGGGCGGCCGGTGGGCTTGAGCGGGGGCGGCAGCACCGCCGCGACCGCGTCCGGGTCGCTCTCCCAGACGGCCACCACGCCGGTGGACCAGACGTCCGGGAGCCTCGTGGTGCGCGCGGCCGCGATCTCCGCCCCGGTCCGAGCGCCGTACCGTACGCGTGCCATCCGCCGTACCGCCCTTCCGTCGACCGTCCGAGCGCCGCGCCGCCGCGGAGTCGTCGCCGCGTCAGCGCCGGGCGGGGTGCACGGTGGCACCGGGCGGCGAAAAGGTCCATAGCCACGCGAAGGGCAATCAGGACATGCGAACGGGCGGTGGCGACGGGTGACCTGACGGACCGGACTGTCAGCCGGGGCCCGTATCCTCAATGACCATGCTCGAAGACCTGACGACCGCAGTCTCCGCCGGCACCCCGTGGCCTGCCGCGTATCCCGAGGGGTACGCGGTCGTCGACGTGGAGACCACCGGACTGGCCCGGGACGACCGGATAATCTCCGCGGCCGTCTACCGGCTGGACGAGCGCGGCGAGGTCGAGGACCACTGGTACACGCTGGTCAATCCCGAGCGCGACCCGGGCCCGGTGTGGATCCACGGTCTGACGAGCGAGGTCCTCGAAGGGGCGCCGCTCTTCACCGACATCGCCGAGGAGTTCGCGGCCCGGCTCGACGGCCGGGTGCTGGTCGCGCACAACGCGGTCTTCGACTGGCAGATGATCGCGCGCGAGTACGCGCGCGCGAAGAGCGAGCCCCCGGTGAAGCAGCGGCTGTGCACGATCGCGCTCTCCAAGGAGCTGGGGCTGCCGCTGCCCAACCACAAGCTGGAGACCCTGGCCGCGCACTTCGGTGTCGTACAGCGGCGGGCGCACCACGCACTGGACGACGCGCGGGTGCTCGCGGAGGCGTTCCGGCCCAGTCTGCGGGCCGCGGCGGCGGGCAACGTCCGGCTGCCGCTGCTTGAGTGCCGGCCGCTGACGGAGTGGTCGGAGACGCCCCGGATCGGGCAGCAGGCGAGCGGCGGCTACGGCGGCGGCTACCGTCCGAACAACTGGCGGCCGGCCCGCAAGCGGCCGGCCTGCCCGTATCCGAACCCGGGGCGGTACGAGGACGGCAGCCCGCTCAGGCAGGGCATGCGGGTGGCGTTCTCCGGGGACACCTCGACCGAGCGGGAGCTCCTGGAGGACCGGGCCGTCGAGGCCGGCCTGCACGTGTCGACGAGCGTCTCGCGGCTCACCAGCCTGCTCGTCACCAACGACCCGGACTCGGGCACCTCGAAGGTGCTCAAGGCGCGCCAGTTCGGCACGCCGGTCGTCGACGAGGCGGCCTTCGGGCAGTTGCTGCGGGACGTGGCGCCGGCCTCGGCACCGGGGAAGTGACCGCGCGGCGGGGCCGTACGGACGGGTGATTGCCGGGCGACTCGCCCGGCGCCCGCTCGCCCGCGAGGGGACGACCGCCCACCCTGTGCCACATGGCGAAATGCGAAGTTTGCGGCAATGACTACGGAATGACCTTCGAGGTGCACGCGCAGGGCGCGGTCCATGTCTTCGACTGCTTCTCCTGTGCGATCCACCGCATGGCCCCCGTCTGCGAGCACTGCAAGGTCTCGATCATCGGCCAGGGCGTCGAGGCCGAGAACCAGTGGTACTGCGGCGCCCACTGCGCCCGCGAGGCCGGGAAGGCGGGCATCGTCGACCGCGTGTGACCGATCGGGGCAGGGATGTCGCCGGCCCTCTGGGGGACCCTCCCTCAGGGGGCCGATACGCGAGGGGTACGGTCTTTGTTCGTGTACCGCTTCCTGTTGACCCGGCAGTGGGTGATCCTCACCCTGATCTCCCTGCTTCTGATCCCCACGATGATCCGGCTGGGGTTCTGGCAGAAGCACCGGTACGAGGAGCGCAGCGCCCGTAACGCACTGGTGGCCCAGGCCCTGAACGCCAAGCCGGTGCCCGTCGAGCGGGTGACCGAGCCGGGGCACGCGGTGACCCGCAAGGAGCGGTACCACACCGTCACCGCGACCGGCACCTTCGACACCGCCCACGAGGTCGTCGTCCGGCGTCGTACCAACGACGACGACGAGGTCGGCTACCACGTCCTCACCCCCTTCGTGCTGGCCGACGGCAAGGTGCTGCTGGTCAACCGGGGCTGGATCTCCTCGGACGGCCCGAGCCAGACCGCGTTCCCCAAGGTTCCGGCCCCGCCCGGCGGGCAGGTCACCGTCCAGGGCCGGCTGATGCCCGACGAGACCACCGCGGCGAGCGGCATCAAGGACCTCAAGGGCCTGCCCGACCGGCAGATCATGCTGATCAACAGCGAGGAGCAGGCACGCCGGCTCGGCAAGCAGGTGCTGGGCGGCTACATCCAGCAGACCGCGCCCGAGCCCAAGGGCGACACCCCGGAGCAGATCTCCGACCCGGGCAAGGAAGACGCCCCGCTGAACTACGCGTACATGATCCAGTGGTGGCTGTTCGCCGCGGGCGTCCCCTACGGCTGGTTCGTGCTGGTCCGCCGTGAGGCCCGGGCCCGCGAAGAGGCGGCGAAGGAAGAGCCCGCGGCGGAAGCGGAACCGGCGGCCGTCGTCTGAGCCGGTGTCACTCCCCCGGCCCATCCCCTGATTGGCCCACCGGCCCGGCGGGAAACCGGAACCCGTGGACCGACGCATCGAGGACTACGCCCTCATCGGCGACGAACAGACCGCGGCCCTGGTCGGCCGGGACGGCTCCATCGACTGGCTGTGTGTGCCCCGGTTCGACTCGGCCGCCTGCTTCGCCAGGCTCCTGGGCGACGAGGACAACGGCCACTGGCGGATCGCTCCGAAGGACGCCGCCACGTGCACCCGGCGCGCCTACCGGCCCGACACGCTGGTCCTGGACACCGAGTGGGAGACCCCCGAGGGCACGGTCCGGGTCACCGACCTGATGCCCCAACGTGACCGCGCCCCCGACGTCGTACGCATCATCGAAGGCGTCAGCGGCCGCGTCACCGTGCACAGCACGCTCCGCCTCCGCTTCGACTACGGCTCGGTCGTCCCCTGGATGCGCCGCTCAGGCGGTCACCGGGTCGCCGTCGCCGGTCCCGACTCGGTGTGGCTGCGCAGCGAACCGTCCGTACGGACCTGGGGCGAGGACTTCGGCACGCACTCGGAGTTCACCGTCGCGGAGGGCGAGCGGGTCGCGTTCGTGCTCACCTGGCACCCCTCGCACGAGCCGCGGCCGCCGCTGCTGGACCCGTACGAGGCGCTGCGCTCCAGCGTCACCGGCTGGCGGCGCTGGGCCGCCCGCTGCACCTATGACGGCCCCCACCGGGACGCGGTGATGCGCTCCCTGATCACCCTCAAGGCGCTCACCTACACGCCGACCGGCGGTATCGTCGCCGCCGCCACCAGCTCGCTGCCCGAGGAGCTGGGCGGGGTGCGCAACTGGGACTACCGCTTCTGCTGGCTGCGCGACTCCTCGCTCACCCTCGGCGCCCTGCTGTCGGCCGGCTACCACAAGGAGGCCGAGGCCTGGCGCGACTGGCTGGTGCGCGCGGTCGCCGGTGACCCGGCGGACCTGCAGATCATGTACGGCCTGGCCGGCGAGCGCCGGCTGCCCGAGTTCGAACTGCCCTGGCTGACCGGCTTCGCCGGCTCGGCGCCGGTCCGCGTCGGCAACGGCGCCGTCGACCAGCTCCAGCTGGACGTGTACGGCGAGGTCATGGACTCGCTGTCGCTGTCCCGCAACGCCGGCCTGTCCACCAGGCCGCACATGTGGGCCATCCAGTGCTCGCTGATGAGGTTCCTGGAGAAGATCTGGCGCCAGCCGGACGAGGGTCTGTGGGAGGTGCGCGGCGGCCGCCGGCACTTCGTGCACTCCAAGGTGTTGGTGTGGGTGGCCGCGGACCGCGCGGTACGCACCCTGGAGGAGCACGCGGAGCTGGAGGGCGAACTGGAGCGCTGGCGCGCGCTCCGTGACGAGGTGCACCGGGAGGTGTGCGAGAAGGGGTTCGACCCGCAGCGCAACACCTTCACCCAGTACTACGGCTCGCGCGAACTCGACGCCGCCCTGCTGCTGATCCCCCGCTTCGGCTTCCTGCCGCCGGACGACCCGCGGGTGATCGGCACGGTGGACGCGATCCGGGACGACCTGGGCCGCAGCGGCTTCGTGCGCCGCTACGACACCGACGCGATCGGCGTCGACGGCATGCCGGGCGGCGAGGGCGCCTTCCTGGCCTGCTCGTTCTGGCTGGCCGACGCACTGCATATGACGGGCCGTACCGACGAGGCGAAGGAGTTGTTCGAGCGGCTGGTGGGACTCGTCAACGACGTGGGGCTGCTCTCCGAGGAGTACGAACCGGAGCTCGGACGCCAGCTGGGCAACTTCCCGCAGGCGTTTAGCCACATCGGACTGGTGAACACCGCTCTCACACTGTTCGGCGGCGAAAAGGCAGGATAGGGCCCATGGATCTTGGACTGAAGGACCGGGTGTACGTCGTCACCGGAGCGACCCGGGGGCTGGGCAACGCGACCGCGCGCGAACTGGTCGCCGACGGGGCGAAGGTCGTGGTGACCGGACGGGACGAGAAGGGAGTCGCCGAGGCGGTGGCCGAGCTGGGGCCGAACGCGGCGGGCATCGCCGTCGGCAACGCGGAGGCGGACGCACCGGAGCGGGTGATCTCGGCGGCACGTGAACAGTTCGGGCGTTTCGACGGCATTCTCGTGAGCGTGGGCGGGCCCCCGGCCGGGTTCATCGCCGACAACACGGACGAACAGTGGCAGACCGCCTACGAGGCGGTGTTCCTGGGGGCCGTACGGCTCGCGCGCGCGGCCGCGGCCGAGTTGGAGCACGGCGGTGTCATCGGGTTCGTGCTGTCCGGGTCGGTGTACGAGCCGATTCCCGGGCTGACGATCTCGAACGCGCTGCGGCCGGGGCTCGCCGGGTTCGCCAAGTCGCTCGCGGACGAGTTGGGGCCGCGCGGGATCCGGGTGGTGGGGCTGCTGCCGTCGCGGATCGACACGGACCGGGCGCGGGCGCTGGACGCACTGTCGGCCGACCCCGCGGCCACCCGGATGGAGAACGAGTCCCGGATTCCGCTGCGGCGGTACGGGACGCCGGAGGAGTTCGGGCGGGTGGGCGCGTTTCTGCTGTCGCCGGGGGCGTCCTATCTGACGGGGATCATGGTGCCGGTCGACGGGGGCATGCGGCACGGATTCTGACGGTCGGAACGCCATAGGGACTCCCTATGGCAGCCGCTGCTCTTTCGTCTTTGCCTCTGGTTCTTTTCCCTCCGTACCGTGAACAGCGAACCGGAACACGAGGGAAAGGACCGGTGGCATGGCCACGATCGAGAACGCATCGGGAACGCGGGAACTCGCCGGAAAGCGGGCACTCGTCACGGGTGGTTCCCGCGGAATCGGCGCCGCCGTGGTGCGCCGGCTCCTGGACGCGGGCGCCGAGGTGCTCACCACCGCCAGGTCGGCGACGGACACGGTGCCGGAGGGGGCCGCCTTCGTGGCGGCCGACGTGCGGACCCGGGCCGGCGCGGAGGCCCTGGCCACGGCCACGCGGGAGGTGCTCGGCGGGGTGGACGTCCTGGTCCACAACGCGGGCGGGGGGCGGCCGTACGAGGGCACCTCGGCCATCCCCGACGAGGAGTGGCAGGAGGCGCTGGACCTGAACTTCCTGGCGTCGGTGCGGCTGGACGCACTGCTGGTGCCGGGGATGCGGGAGCGGCGTGCGGGGGTGATCGTGCATGTCTCGTCGGCCGCGGTACTCACCCCGGTGGCGCCGTTCCTGCACTACACGGCGGCGAAGGCGGCGCTGGAGAACTACAGCCGGGGACTGGCTTCGGAGCAGGCCCCGTTCGGGATCCGGGTCAACACCGTGACTCCCGGCAGGGTCGACACTCCCGGCGGGGAGGAGGCACGGGAGCAGTGGGCACGCCTGGACCTGAAGCCGGGCACGATCAACGCCGGCGACACCGCGCCGCTGGGGCGGGACGGCCGGCCCGACGACATCGCCCACGCGGTGCTGTTCCTCGCGTCCGAACGGGCGAGCTGGCTGACCGGGAGCAATCTCATCGTGGACGGCGGCGAATTCCCCCGGGGCTGACGCCCACGGGATTCCGACGGAATTCCGACGGAATTCCGACGGAATTCCGGAACGCCGTTCTCCGCAGAAGTAATTCGATGACACCCGCACTCTTATCGGTCCTCAGGAAACCGCTGTGGAAACCGGTGCGAAGAAAACGGACTCGGACCAGGTCTCCTTGCGCAGGAATGTGAGCAGGGCCGCCTCCGCCGGGCCCGCGCCGGGCCGGAGCACGGCGACGACGGGCTGGGTCACGGCCGGGGACACCGGGCGTACGAGGTGCTCGTGGCCCTGGGGCACCGCGGAGGCCGGGACGAGCGTCACCCCGAGCCCGTGGGCGGCCCAGCGCACGGCGGTCGCCGTCTGGGACACCCGGGCGGCCGTGGCCGGGGCCAGTTCGTTGGTCCGCAGCACCTCCAGCAGTACGGCGTCGAGCGCGCTGTCGCGGTCGAACCGCACCCACGGCTCCCCCGCCAGCTCCCGCAGGTCGACACGGTCCGCGGCGAGTTGCGGGTGTCCGGCGCCCAGCACCACGACGAACTCCTCGTCGCCGAGGTGGTGGGCGTCGGAGGCGGTCCGCTCGCACGCGGCCATCAGGGCGAGGTTCAGCACACCCTGGCGGCACAGCCGCTCCAATTCGGCGGCGCCCGGCTCCTCGAAGACGGTGATCTCCAGGCGCGGGTAGCGGTCGCGCAGCGCGCCCAGCGCACCCGGCAGCTGCCGGGTGCCGAAGCCCATCTGCACCGCGACCACGAGCTCGCCCACCAGTTCGTCGGCGCCGGCCCGCGCCGTCGCCCTCGCCCGCCGTGCCGCGCTCACCGCGGTCTCCGCCTCCCGCAGGAACGCACGGCCGACGACGGTGGGCACCAGCCCGCTCGGCGTACGGGCGAACAGTTCCACGCCGAGTTCCCGCTCCAGGGCGCGGATCTGCTGGGACATCGACGGCTGGGCGACGTGCAGCCGCTCCGCGGCCGCGGTCACCGAGCCCTCCTCGGCAACGGCCAGGGCGTACTCGAACTGACGAAGGCTCATCGGCACCCGTCCCCTTCCCGTCGTCATCATGGCAACGGGAAGCAACCCGGTTCCGCGGGCGGGGATTCCCAGGGCCGGGGAAGGGGCCGGAGCCGGTCCCCCGGACGGCGTGTCAGGTGACCCGCTCCGCACGGTGTTTCACCGATGTCAGCCGGACCTCCGCCGGGAGTCTCTTCAGGGCCGCCGAGTCCCGGGCGTGGGCCAGCGCCTGCGTGGTGAGGTCCTCCAGGGCCTCGCGCGGTGGCACGTCCGGGTCCAGCTGGAGCCACACCCGTACCTCCGGAGCCGTCCGCCTGCCCCTCAGGACCGCCTGGGCGTGAGCGACGCCCTGCTGGTGGGCCGCGTCGGCCGCCAGGACCGTCTCCAGGGCCCTGCCGCGCAGCAACGCGCCCTCGCCGTCCCCGGTGTCCACCAGGACCTCGGTCAGACGGCGTCGGCGCAGTTGCGCGGTCAGCCACCAGAGGGACAGCAGAAGCAGGACCGCCAGGGCGGCCAGGACCGTCGGCCACCACCAGCCCGCCGCACGCCAGTGGGTGCGTTCGGCGGTGGTGAGGAGGACGTCGTGACGGCCGTCGTGGATCCACCAGGAGGGGGGCGGGGCACCGAGGCCGACGGCCAGGACCGCGCCGCCCAGGGCGAGGAGCGCCAGGCCCGCCAGACCGGTCAGTACGCGGTTGATCGCCGTGAGCATCGCTCATCCCTTCCGGCCGGGGCGGACGACGTGCAGGGTCAGCCTGGGCGGGTGGGCCAGCCCCAGGCCGTGGATCGCGTCGGCGAGTGCCGCGTCCAGGTCGGCCCGCACCTCGTCGAGTTCACGGAAGTGGGAGACGGCGAGGACATGGACACGGGAGCGGTGCAGCCGTACCCGCACCCGGCGTACGCCCGAGATCTCCATGGCCCGGTCGCGCAGCGCCATCGCGGCCGCGTCGCGGCGCAGCCCGGCGCGCACGTCGGGGTGGCTGCGGCGCATCGGCAGGACGTCCCGCAGGCCCGGCGTGACGGCCAGGGTCAGCAGCCACACGCCGAGGGCTACGGCGATGCCCGCGCCGACCAGGACCCAGGTGCCGTCGAGGGGCTGTCGCGCGAGTTGCCGGGCCAGCTCCCGGCGCCAGTGCATCGCGGGGTGGTGGGCCCGTACGGCCGCGATGTCGTACAGGAAGACGGCCGCCGTCACCAGGAGCAGGACCGCGACCAGGGCCGCGGGTGTGCGGCGCGGCGACCAGAAGCGGGCCTCGCGGCCGGCCGGGGGCGGCGCGGCCTCGGGTGGCTTCTCGACGACCTGTGTCTGCTCGGTGCTCATCACGCCCTCCCCTGGGTCTGGGCCGGGTGCAGCCGTTCCACGTGCACGGCGACCTCCCGCACCTCCATGTCCACCAACGCGCCTACCCGCTCGACCACATGCCGACGCACAGCCGCGCAGCGGGCTCCGATGTCGGACGGATAGTCCAGTTCGAGGTGGACCCGGACGCGGGCGGCGCCGTGATGGACCGCCACTGTGGCGTGCGGGGCCACGGCGTCCTTCGGAAGGGGGCCGAGGACCTCGCGGGCCGCCTGCGCCGCGATCTTCGCCACCACCCGGTCGGCGATCCGGACGGCACCGCGCTCGCCGGGCGCCACAGCCGTCGGGGACCTGCGCGTCTCGCTGCTCGCGGTGGTCATCGCCGCCGGTCACGCCGGTCGTCACGGCTGCGGAAGAAGTCGCCGAGTTCGAGGTCTCCCTCCGCGAACCTGCCGACGACGAACCCGACGGCGCCCAGCGCCGCCACCAGCAGGAAGGCGCCGAACCCGCCGAAGTATCCGGCGAAGCCCAGCGCCATGCCGGCGATCATGCCGACCACGGCCAAGTTCATGGTGCGTTCCCCTCAGCCGTCACTGAAGCCGGGTCTCCGGCTCCTCTTCCTCTTCTTCGGGCAGCTTGACATCACTCACCGCGATGTTGACCTCGACCACTTCGAGCCCGGTCATGCGCTCCACGGCCGCGATCACGTTCTCCCGCACCGCGCGGGCCACATCCGCGATCGAGACGCCGTAATCCACGACGATCTCCAGGTCGAGCGCGGTCTGTACCTCGCCGACCTCGGCCTTCACACCCCGGGTGACCGACTTGGAGCCGCCCGGCACCCGGTCGCGCACCACACCGAAGGTGCGGGCGAGTCCGCTGCCCATCGCGTGCACACCGACCACGTCCCGGGCCGCCAGTCCGGCGATCTTCTCCACCACACCGTCGGCGATCGTGGTCCGGCCCCGGGTCGACGGGTCACCGCCACCGCGTCTGACGGTCTTCCGGGTACTTACCGTCGGGTCCTTCGGGTCCTTCTCCGGCTCCGCAGCCAACTCCGTCATCGCCGTGCACCCCTTCCGGTCGTCGTCCTGCGACCAAGGTAAGTGCGGATGCCCTGTCGTGCGCCGGAGATGCGGCAGGCTGGAGCAATGACGGCGGACCGATGGACACACGCGGTACGGCACTCCCTGGGCCTTGGCAGACTGCTCCCGCTGGGCGGGCCGCACGACGGGGCGTGGCTCACGGAGGCGGCGGCCGACGCGGTGCTGCGCCGGGCGGCGGCCGAGGTGCCGGGGGTGCGGCTGGGAGCGGTGCGGATCGCGCCGGCGGATCCGGAGGACGTGACGGAACCCGTCGTGCCGCCACCGCCCGGTGCCGTGCCGCCGGGACCGCTGCGGCTGTCGGCGGACTTCGCGGCGACCGCCGCCGAGCCGCTGCCGGCCACGGCGGCCCGACTGCGCCGGGCCCTGGCGGCCGCGGCGACGGCACGGCTCGGGCTGGCGGTGACCGAGGTGGACCTGCGGGTGACCGACCTGCTGGCGGCGGACCGGGCGGAGCCGGAGGCCGTACGGCCGCCTCGGCCGCCGTCGGTCCGGGAGGGCTCCGATCCGGACGGGGCGCGGGTGACGGCGGTGGCGCTGGCGGTGCCGGGAGTGGTGCGGGTGACGGGGGCGCTGAGCCGGGAGGTGCACTTCGAGGCCGCGCTACCGCACCGGCATGTGCGGGTGGAGGTGGCGCTGGCCGACGGGGCCAGGGCCGTGGAAGTGGCGAGCAGGATCCGTACGGCGGTCAGCGCGGCGCTGGGGGATCACCCCACGGTGGCTGTCCTGGTGACGGACGTCAGCTGAAGCGCCCCGAAAGGGGCGCGGGGCCGTATCGATGTGCGGCGGTCGCCGCACGGGCGCGACCAGCCCCCGCCCGCACCGAACTACTCGCCCACGCCCGCCAAGTCCCGCAGCCGCCGAGCCTGAGCCTGCCGCTCAGCGGCCCGCTGCTCCTCGTAGGTACGGTCGCCGGCGCCCCGCAGCAACGCCTTGGTCTCCACCACCGCGTCCCGGGGCGCGGCCAGCAGCGCCGCGGCCAGGTCCCGCACGGCGGCGTCGAGTTCGGCACCGGGCACCGCGAGGTTGGCGAGCCCCGACGTCACCGCCTCCTCTGCCTGTACGAACCGCCCGGTCGCGCAGATCTCCAGCGCGCGGGCGTAGCCGACGAGGGAGACCAGCGGGTGCGTACCCGTGAGGTCGGGCACCAGGCCCAGGCTGGTCTCGCGCATGCCGAACTGCACGTCGTCCGCGACGACGCGCAGGTCACAGGCGAGGGCCAGCTGGAAGCCGGCCCCGATGGCGTGGCCCTGTACGGCGGCGATCGACACGATGTCGCTCTGCCGCCACCAGGTGAACGCCTGCTGGTATTCCGCGATGGTCGCGTCGAGTCCGGCGTCGTCACGGCGCGCGAGCTCGATGAAGCTCGGCTCGCCCGGGATCCCGTCCGGCGAGAACATCTGCCGGTCGAGGCCCGCGGAGAAGGACTGGCCCTCACCGCGCAGCACGACAACCCGGACCGACCCCGGCAGCGACCGCCCGGCCTCTGCCAACGCCCGCCACAGCGCGGGGCTCTGGGCGTTGCGCTTGGCCGGTTTGGTCAGCGTCACCGTGGCGAGCGCGTCGTCGACGGTGAGCCGTACGCCGTCCTTGTCGAGAACAGGAACGAGATCCTGGTCGGGCGAAGCCATGGGGCGCCTCCGATGTGTGCGGTCATCACGCATTGCCGTACGGCATGCTAAGTGACTGCACAGTAACCACCCGGTCGATCAGTCGGCCGACCGGGTGGCCACCATCGAAGCCGATGGGCCGCCCGGGGTCAGGACGCGGCTTTCTTGCCCCGCGTCGCCCCGCCACGCCCACGCAGCGTGACACCCGACTCGCTGAGCATCCGGTGGACGAAGCCATACGAGCGGCCGGTTTCCTCGGCCAGTGCCCGAATGCTCGCACCGGAGTCGTACTTCTTCTTCAGGTCTGCCGCGAGCTTGTCGCGCGCGGCGCCGGTTACCCGGCTGCCCTTCTTCAGAGTCTCGGCCACCCGTGCCTCCTCATGGGAAGTGCGCTCTGGTCCCCTCATGATCACCCCTCCGGGGCGGGATGGCCACCCATTCGGCAAGGTCCGTAAGACATCGTTGTGACGACAGGAGCGCATCCCCACAAGCGGAATCTGTGATTCCTGCGGGTGTTGCCCATGGGGCCGAACGGGTTCTTCCGCGAAGTGCCAGGTCAGACATGGAAAGCGGCCGACCCCTTGTCGACAAAGGGATCGGCCGCGAAATCGGTGCAGGACACACCTCGATACGAGGAGATCTCACACAGATGATGGATCACCGGTAAGCCGAATGATCCATAGCCAGTGGATCAGGCATTCGATCAAGCGAGGACGACGAGACCGGCACGTGAAAGCAAGAGGGCCGGTTCTCCCGGTTCTCCCGCTCCTCAGGCGAGCGCGACCAGATCCGCGTAGTCGGCGCCCCACAGGTCCTCGACACCGTCGGGGAGCAGGATGATCCGCTCGGGCTGGAGCGCCTCGACGGCGCCCTCGTCGTGGGTGACGAGGACGACCGCGCCCTTGTAGGTGCGCAGGGCGCCCAGGATCTCCTCGCGGCTGGCGGGGTCGAGGTTGTTGGTCGGCTCGTCCAGCAGCAGGACGTTCGCCGAGGAGACGACCAGGGTGGCGAGGGCGAGTCGGGTCTTCTCGCCGCCGGAGAGGACCCCGGCCGGCTTGTCGACGTCGTCGCCGGAGAACAGGAACGAGCCGAGCGTCTTGCGGACCTCGACGAGGTCCAGGTCGGGGGCCGCCGAGCGCATGTTCTCCAGGACCGTGCGGTCCGGGTCCAGGGTCTCGTGCTCCTGGGCGTAGTAGCCGAGCCTGAGGCCGTGCCCCTCGATGACCTCGCCGGTGTCGGGCTGCTCGACGCCGCCGAGCAGCCGCAGCAGGGTGGTCTTGCCAGCGCCGTTGAGACCCAGGATGACGACCCGGGAACCCTTGTCGATGGCCAGGTCGACGTCGGTGAAGATCTCCAGCGAGCCGTACGACTTCGACAGGCCCTCGGCGGTCAGCGGGGTCTTGCCGCAGGGCGAGGGTTCCGGGAAGCGCAGCTTGGCGACCTTGTCGGAGACACGGACGGCGTCCAGGCCGGACAGCAGCTTGTCGGCGCGACGGGCCATGTTCTGCGCGGCGACCGTCTTGGTCGCCTTGGCGCGCATCTTGTCGGCCTGCGAGTGCAGTGCGGCGGCCTTCTTCTCGGCGTTGGCGCGCTCCCGCTTGCGGCGCTTCTCGTCGGCCTCGCGCTGCTGCTGGTAGAGCTTCCAGCCCATGTTGTAGACGTCGATCTGGGAGCGGTTCGCGTCCAGGTAGAAGACCTTGTTGACGACCGTCTCGACGAGGTCGACGTCGTGGGAGATCACGATGAAGCCGCCGCGGTAGGTCTTCAGGTAGTCGCGCAGCCAGACGATCGAGTCGGCGTCCAGGTGGTTGGTCGGCTCGTCGAGCAGGAGCGTGTCCGCGTCGGAGAACAGGATCCGGGCCAGCTCGATACGGCGGCGCTGACCGCCGGAGAGCGTGTGCAGGGGCTGGCCGAGCACCCGGTCGGGCAGGTTGAGCGCGGCGGCGATGGTGGCGGCCTCGGCCTCGGCGGAGTACCCGCCCTTGGTGAGGAACTCGGTCTCCTGGCGCTCGTACTGCCTGAGCGCCTTCTCGCGGGTGGCGCCCTGGCCATTGGCGATGCGCTGCTCGTTCTCGCGCATCTTGCGGATCAGTACGTCGAGGCCGCGCGCGGACAGGACGCGATCACGGGCGAGGACGTCGAGGTCGCCGGTACGGGGGTCCTGCGGGAGATAGCCGACCTCGCCGGAGCGGGTGACGGTGCCCGCGGCGGGGATGCCGTCGCCGGCCAGGACCTTGGTGAGGGTGGTCTTGCCGGCGCCGTTGCGGCCGACCAGACCGATGCGGTCGCCCTTGGCGACACGGAAGGTGGCGTTCTCGATGAGGATGCGCGCACCGGCGCGCAGCTCGATACCGGAGGCGGAGATCACGGACAGACTCCAGGGCGTACGGGATTTGACGGGTGGGCGGCTGAGGACGTTCCCGCCGTCTAATGCGCGAGGAGAATGGCCATGGGCCAAGTCTAACGGGGCGGCGCAAGCGCTTTTTCGGTGCGCGGGTGTTCGGGGCGGGTCCCGGGGAGGCCGTTGCCGAGGGGCGCGCGGTCCGGGACGATCCGGCCGAGGTCGTCCACGGCGATGAGCTGCGCGGTCCAGGCGCCGTCCGCGCAGGGCTGGGCGACGAGCAGGGCGGGGCCGTGACGTACGGCACGTTCGGGGCGGAACGCGCAGCCCGCGCGGGCGGGCAGCACCCAGCGCAGGTCACCGTCGGCGGTGCGGTACGCGGCGATGCGGGCGGGGGTGACGACCGCGAGCATGCCGTGGCCGAGGGGGCGCAGGACGCCGGTGCCGCCCTGTCGCCGGAGCCAGCCGGTGGCCGCGGGCAGGGCGCGGTGCCAGCGCACGGAACGGCCGTCGGTGTCGGTGACGAGTCCGTCGTCCCAGACGGCGATCGCGTGCCCGCGCGCGGGCAGCACGCTGAGTGGACGCCGCCCCACGCGCGCGTACCGCCACCGCAGGGTCCGCCCGTCATACGCCTCGACCACCGCCCCCCGCGCGCGTGCACTGTGCGCCGCCGGACCGGGGGTGAGGTGGTCGCCATAGGGGGCCGGGCGCATCTGCTGAACCACGCAGAGGAGGGCACCGGCCAGGAGCAGGACGAGGGCGAGGGGGAGAAGGAGGCGAGCGAGGGTGGCGGGGAGGGGGCGACGGACGGGGGGCCGGCGTGAGGGGAGGGATGCCGGGTGGGGGTCGGCGGGAGGCGGCGATGGGGCGACCATGCGGAGACCGTCGGGTGGGGGTACGGGGGCGGGGGCCAGGGACCGGAGGCTGTCGGGAGGGGGGACCGGGGCCCGAAGGCTGTCGGGAGCGGAGACCCGGGCCCTGATGATGCCGACTACAGGGGGCCGGCTCCGGATGCCGTCGGCTGTGGTGGGCGGTGGGGTCGTCCCGTGTGGCAGAACGGGCACCGCTACCCCCTTCGGCGCCCGGGTGGGCGTCCTTGTCCCATGGATCAGGCGCAGAGCGTAGTCACGGCCGCGAGGCGGGGGTGGGCGTGACGCGGGGGTGGGGCGGGACGTCGCCCGATCGGGCGCTCGCCGGGCCATCGGCGCGAAGTGACGGCCGGGATGGCGCAAGGTGGATGCAGGGGACGGTGCGAGCAGAAGGCGGTGCCCCATGCAGTTCGACGACGATGCGAACCTGGACACCTCCGAGGTCCAGGACGTGCGCGGCAGTCGCGTCCCGGGCGGGAAGGCGACCATCGGCGGCGGCCTGGCCGGCCTGATCGCGCTGCTCCTCGCCCTGTTCCTCGGTATCGGCCCCGACCAGCTGGGCCTCTCCTCCGGTGACAGCTCGCCCGCGCCCACCTCCTCCTCACTGGCCCAGGTGCAGCAGAGCTGCCGTACCGGACGGGACGCCAACACCAAGGACGACTGCCGGATGGTGGCGGTGGTCAACAGCGTGCAGGACTTCTGGAATCAGGAGTTCCAGCAACGCCGGGGCACCTACACGAACGCTCCGACGGTCTTCTTCAGCGGGCGGGTCGGCACCGCGTGCGGGACGGCGACCTCGGCGGTCGGGCCGTTCTACTGCCCGGGCGACCGGAAGGTCTACCTGGACCTCGGCTTCTTCGACGAGCTGCGGTCCAAGTTCGGCGCGACCGGCGGCCCGTTCGCCCAGGCGTACGTCGTGGCGCACGAGTACGGGCACCATGTGCAGGACCTGATGGGCACGTTGAGCAGGTCGCAGGACAACCTGACCGGCGTGAACAGCAACGCGGTACGGGTGGAGCTCCAGGCCGACTGCTACGCCGGGGTGTGGGCGCGGCACGCGACGACCACGAAGGACGAGTCGACCGGCCGGCCCCTCATCACCAGCCTGACGGACGCCGACATCCGGGACGGCCTCGACGCGGCGGCTGCCGTGGGCGACGACCGGATCCAGGAGCGGTACCAGGGGCGCGTGACGCCGGAGACCTGGACGCACGGGTCGGCGCGGCAGCGCCAGCAGTGGTTCTACCAGGGGTACCGGACCGGGGACATGGCGCAGTGCAACACCTTCCGATGAGCCGATGCATTGAACCGATGCATTGAACCGATGCGTCGAGCCGATGCGCTTAACCGATGAACAGATGAGCCACCGGGCCGCCGACCTGCACCGGCGGCGCGGGCCGGGGGCGTTGTCAGTGCCGGGTGCCAGACTGTGCAGCAGGCCGGACGACGGCTTTCGACGACGGCTTTCGGGGGACCGGCACACAAGGGGAGTGATCGGCATGGCAGGCACGACCGGCGGACGGCCGAGCATCTATCCGTCGCTGCTGTACGCGGACGCGAAAGCGGCGATCAAGCAACTGACGGAGGCCTTCGGCTTCACCGAGCTGTCGGTGTACGAGGGCGAGGACGGCATGGTGCTCCACGCCGAGCTGGTGCAGGGCAACGGCGCGATCATGCTGGGTTCCAAGGGCCGCGGCGGCCGCTTCGACGCGGCGATGGAGGGCGCGGGCCCGACCGGGGTGTACATCGTCGTGGACGACGTCGACGCACACCACCAGCGGGCCACGGACCACGGCGCCGAGATCCTGATGCCCCCGACGGACCAGGACTACGGCTCGCGGGACTACATGGCCCGGGACGTCGAGGGCAACATCTGGAGCTTCGGCACCTACGCCCCGGAGATAGCCGCCTGACCCTGCTGCCCCGCCTCCGCCGTCATCCGCCGGTGTGCACCTGGAACGCGGCCCGGCGGACGGCTTTGGCCAGCGCCGGGTCGGGGTGGGCGGCGGCGAGGGCGACCAGGACCTGCACGGTGCGCGGGTGACCGACGGCGCGCACCTCGTCGAGCAGCGCGGGGACGGTGGGCTGCAGCGCCGACTCGAGATGGCGGACCAGCAGCGGTGCCTCGCCGTGGTCGGCGACCGCGGCAGCCGTGTCCACCCAGAGCCAGGTGGCCTCTTCGCGGGTGAGCACCTCGTGGGCGTCCTCCGGGTCGACCCCGTCGTGCTCGGCCAGCCACAGCAGGGCGTACGGCCGCAGGGTCGGCTCGTCGACGACCGCGCGGACGTCCGGTTCGGCGGGGGCGCCGACCACGCGCAGCGCCTCGAAGGCGAGGCCGCGCAGCAGGGCGTCCTCGCCGCGGGCGGCGGCGACGAGTTCGGCGACGGCGCTGCCGACGGGGCGGGCGGCGAGCCAGGCGCGGTACTCGGCGCGGGCCGCGTTGGGGCGGAGCTGGGCGCAGCCGCGCAGCATCTCCTCGGCGGCGACCTCGATGTTCCCGGCGGGGCTCTGCGCGGCCACGCAGATCTGCTCCAGCTTGACCCAGACCGCCCAGCTGCCCAGCGGGGTGAGGGTGGCCTGGCCGACGCCGTAGGTCAGCGCGCCGACGGAGGCGAGCGCGTGCAGGGACCAGTCGAGGAGGGGAGCGAGCTCGGCGTCCTCCGCGGGGGCGGGGTCGTCGGCCGGTGCGCGGTCCGCCAGGTCGGTGCGGGCGGCGGGCACGGCGGCGACGGGAACGGCGGACCCGGACCCGCCACCGGTCGCGATCCCGGTCTCCGTGTCGTAGGGGACCTCGCAGCGCTCGGTACGCAGTTCGGTGACCCGCTGTCGCAGCAGGTCCAGGAGCTGTTCGACCGGGACGGGACCGGCGGACAGCTGAAGGAAGGAGAGCACCTGGGGCATGGCCGAGACCACCTCGGCGACGGCGGAGGCCTCGAACTCCGCCGGCTCCGGATGGGCGAGCGACCAGGCGTCGAAGAGGGCGACCCAGCCGCGCAGCACGGCGCTGTCGTCGCGGTCCCAGGCGCGCAGGCGCCAGCCGGGGCGTGCGCTGTCACCGTGCACCTCGACCAGGCCGGCGAGTCGGGCGGTGTCCCAGTCGGCGCGGATCTGAGCCAGGGTCAGGCCCAGATCGCCGGACGCGCGTTCGGCGGACGCCTCGGAGAGAGTGGCCTTGCCGTCGGCGGTCGCGCCGTCGCTGCCCGGCCCGAGGGCCGTGTCGGCCCAGTGGGCGACTCGGGCCGCTCCGGCCAGCCCGGACCGTGCCATTCTGGCCAGTTCGGCGGGGGCCGGGGTGCCCTCGGGTGGGCGGGGTGCGGGGCGGCGCGCGGGCCGCTGGTTCATCGCTCGGGGGGCGGCGGCCAGGGGTCGCGTTCGGACGAGTCGAAGCCTTGAGTCGCGCGGGATACGGGACGTCACGGGTGCAGTCTTCCGGTTGACGGTCCGAAAACCCAAACGGAATGTCACGGCGGGCGACGGGGCTGGCCAACGCACGGGGCGCGAGGGGAGGCGAGGAGACATGTTCAGGCCAGTGGTACGGCCTTAAACGGAACCCTCGGGACCGACTGGAACCGGGGCCTCCGGCTTGCCTCGGGGCGAGGTCAGGGAGGTGCCGCGCGTGCGGAAAAAATCACATCAAGGACGTCATCTCATATGAGAGGAGACATCAGGGGGCATCACATCAGAGGCGTGAGGAACCGGCGCAGCCGCTCCTCGTACTGCTGGGGGTCGGCGTTCCACATCGCGCCGTGCGGGGCGTCCGGCACGGTGTGCAGGGCGATGCGGTCGGGGCGCCGGGCGGCGAGCCGGCGGGAGTACGTCCAGGGGGCCACCGTGTCGTCCGGGCCGTGGACGATCAGGGTGGGCACGGTGAGCTGCTCCGGGTCGACGGGGTCACCGACGTGGTCGGCGTGCAGGCCTGCGCGGCCCTGGGCGGCGCGCACCGCGAGCGGCAGCAGCGGTTCGGGGGTGTGCCGGGCCTGGGCGAGGGCCCGCAGGGTGGCCTCCCAGCTGAGCACCGGCGAGTCCAGGACCAGCCCGGAGACGCGCTCGCGCAGCGCCGAGTGGGCGGCGGCGCGCAGCGCCATGGTGGCGCCGGTGGACCAGCCGTACAGGACGACACGGCGGGCGCCGTAGCGGACGGCGTAGCGGATCGCCGCGTCCAGGTCGCGCCACTCGCTCTCGCCGAGGTGGTTCAGGCCGTCCGGGGGGCGCGGGGCGCCGAGGTCGCCGCGGTAGGCGAGGGCGAGGACGGGCAGGCGCCGGCCGTGCAGGAACCGCATGACGTTCATGGGGAGCTCGCGGGTGGTGCCGAGGCCGTGCACCGCGATCACCCAGGTGTCCCGGTATCCGGGCACGAACCAGGCGGGCAGCGAACCGAGTTCGCCGGGCAGGTCGATGTCGGCGTGGTCCAGGCCGAGGGCCGCGCCCGGGTTGCCGATGTGGACGTTGGGGGTGAGCCAGACCTTGTCGCCGGTGTCGAGGGTGCCGTGGGTCACCCGCTCCAGCCGCCGCACGACGGTGTCGGGGGTGTGCGTGGCGGACTCCAGGACGGCGCCGACGACCGCGTGCGAGCCGTCGCCGGCCAGGCCGTAGGTGCCGGGGCGCAGCGAGGCGAGGTCCCGGGTGAGGGTGATGCGGTCGGCCTCGGTGCCGTGCACGGTGAGCCGGGGCTCGGTGGGCAGGGGCCGGCCCGGTGGCGCCTTCAGCGCGGCGTCACTGGCGAGCCGCCCCGCGGCCACGCCGACCGCACCGGCGGCGAGTACGGCACCGACGGCGGCAGCCGTGACTTTGACTGGGCGCACCTGTCCAGTGTCGGGGCGGACCGGGACGGCGGCCAGTGGAAGAGGGGCCGCTGGTCACGTGTGCGGAGCTTTCGAGAGGGGACTCACCCCTTCCGCTGGCCGTAGCCCCGCAGTCGCTCCCCCACCTCCGCCACCTGTTCCGGTGAGAGCAGGCTCGGGGTCAGGCCGGGGACGGCGGACGCCGTCAGCCACAGGTGGCACATCCACTCCAGTTGGGCCGTGCGGTCGTAGGCCTGGCTCAGGGTGGTGCCGTAGGTGATGGTGCCGTGGTTCTGGAGGAGGCAGCCGGAGCGGTCGGTCAAGGCGCGGAGCATGTTCTCGGCCAACTCCTCGGTGCCGTATGTCGCATACGGGGCAACCCGGACGGCGCCGCCGAGCGCGGCGGACATGTAGTGGATCGCCGGAAGCTCGGGGACGAGCGTCGAGACGGCCGTCGCGTGGACGGCGTGGGTGTGCACGACGGCACCGGCGTCCGTACCGCCGTAGATGGCAAGATGCATCGGCAGTTCGCTGGTCGGGGCCAGGGTGCCGAGGACCTGGCGGCCGGCGAGGTCGACGCCGGTCACGTCGTCGGGGGTGAGCCGGTCGTACGGCACGCCCGACGGTGTGACCAGCACGGTGTCGCCGACGCGGACCGAGACGTTGCCGGAGGTGCCGACGACCAGTCCGTCGGCCACCGTGCGGCGGGCGGTGGCGACGAGTTCGCGCCAGGCGCCCGCCTCCTCCGCGCGTACATCCCGCCTTCGCGGCTCCGACACACCCTGTGCGCCGCCGCGTCCGTCCCG
Source organism: Streptomyces sp. NPDC058683 (assembly GCF_042716195.1). Taxonomy (NCBI): domain Bacteria; kingdom Bacillati; phylum Actinomycetota; class Actinomycetes; order Kitasatosporales; family Streptomycetaceae; genus Streptomyces; species Streptomyces sp. NPDC058683. The sequence goes on along the minus strand of NZ_JBHXSK010000034.1, from coordinate 66,427 downwards.
TCCGCCACGCTTGTGCCGCCGCTGCTCAGCCATGGCCCGATCCTGTCAGGCAGCGCCCCAACCGGCTTGTACGGCAGGGCACTTTAGGCCGGACGTCCCGAATCCAGTAGAGCGCAAAGCTGCACAAAGAGCTCGATTTCATGGCTTGGCCGAAGATCGCCGATGATACGCCGATCTTCCAATAATCTCTGGACGATTTTTCGTACACGTTGCCATTCCGGGGGGAAACATGGCCCGTGACCGCTCTCCGTCGCGCCACCACCGCCACCGCCACCGTCACCACGCCCGCGTCCTCGCGGCGGCCGTGGCCGCGCTCGCCCTCTCGGGGGCCGCGACCGCGTTCGCCGGGACCACGGCGTCCGCGGCGAGCCTGCCGAAGGGGCACGACGTCTCCTCGCACCAGAAGAACGTCGACTGGTCGGGCGCCAAGGCGAAAGGCGCCAAGTTCGTCTACATCAAGGCGACCGAGTCCACCACCTACCGCAACCCGTACTTCGGCCAGCAGTACAACGGTTCACGCAAGGCCGGAATCATGCGGGGCGCCTACCACTTCGCCCTGCCGAACAAGTCGTCGGGCGCCCGGCAGGCCGCGTACTTCGCGAGCCATGGCGGCGCCTGGACCGCGGACGGCTGGACACTGCCGCCCGCGCTCGACATCGAGTACAACCCGTACGACAAGAAGCACAGGTGCTACGGGCTGAGCCACGCCAAGATGATCAAGTGGATCAAGTCCTTCAGCGACGAGCTGAAGCGGGAGACCGGTCAGCGGCCGGTGATCTACACGACCACCCACTGGTGGAACCTCTGCACCGGCGGCAGCAGCGCCTTCGCCGCGAACCACGCCCTGTGGATCGCCCGCCACGGCTCGGCGGACGCGGGAGCGCTGCCGGCCGGATGGTCGCACTGGACCTTCTGGCAGTACGACAACAGCGGCAGCCTGCCGGGTGACCAGAATCTCTTCAACGGGTCGGCGAGCCGGCTGAAGTCGTTCGCCAAGGGCTCCTAGCCAAGGGGCGACCGGGCCGCCGGACCGGAAACGGGACGGCGGCCTCGCCCGCCCTCGCACGCGAATACCCCGAAGCCGATCCCAGACACCATGGAGACGACCCCAGTTCACCTTCCGTTCATCCAGGTTGCCTACGGTCCAACGGCCGATGACCTCTATAGATTGCCTGGGTAAATGGAAAACTTCTCGCTGATCCTCGCGATTGTGGTGGTGACCGCACTCGCGTTTGATTTCACGAACGGTTTCCACGACACCGCCAACGCGATGGCCACGACCATCTCGACCGGCGCGCTCAAGCCCAAGATCGCGGTGACCATGTCCGCCGCGCTGAACCTGGTGGGCGCCTTCCTCTCCGTGGAGGTCGCCAACACGATCTCCAAGGGCCTCGTCGACGAGAACGGCATCCGCCCCGAGGTCATCTTCGCCGCCCTGGTCGGCGCGATCCTCTGGAACCTGGTGACCTGGCTGGTGGGCCTGCCCTCCAGTTCCTCGCACGCCCTGATGGGCGGTCTGATCGGCGCCACCGTCGCCTCCGCCGGCTTCGGCGCGGTCCACGGCGACGCGCTGGTCACCAAGGTCCTGCTCCCGGCGGTCGCCGCCCCCGTGGTCGCGGGCCTCGCGGCGATGCTCTCCACCCGCCTGTCGTACGCGATCGGCAAGAACGCCGAGGACGAGGCCACCCGCAAGGGCTTCCGCGCCGGTCAGATCGCCTCCGCCGGCCTGGTCTCGCTCGCGCACGGCACCAACGACGCGCAGAAGACGATGGGCATCATCACCCTGGCGCTGATCGCGGGCGGCTCCATCGCCCCCGGCTCGAACCCTCCCACCTGGGTCATCCTCTGCGCCGGCCTCGCCATCGCGCTCGGCACCTACATCGGCGGCTGGCGCATCATCCGCACCATGGGCAAGGGCCTGACCGACCTCCAGCCGCAGCAGGGCTTCGCCGCCCAGACCAGCGCGGCCACCGCCATCCTGGCCTCCTCCCACCTCGGCTTCTCCCTCTCCACCACGCACGTCGTCTCCGGTTCCGTGATGGGCGCGGGCCTGGGCCGCAAGGGCGGCACGGTCCGCTGGTCCACCGCGACCCGCATGATGGTCGCCTGGGTGCTCACCCTCCCCGCGGCCGCGGTCGTCGGCGCGCTCGCCGAGTCCGTGACGGACCTCGGCGACTGGGGCACGGCGGTCGTCGCCGTCTTCCTCGTCGCCTCCAGCGCCGCGATCTGGAAGCTCTCCCGCCGCGAGGTGGTGGACAGCGCCAACGTCAACGACACCGACGGCACGGAGCCGGCCGGCGTGGTGACCACGGCGATGGCCGCCGTGACCCCGCCGCCCGCGGGCACGGTGACCGACGACCTCACCGCCACGATCCCGTCCCCCGCCCCGTCACCCGCGCCGGCCGCCACCGACCCGGCCGCGACCGTCTGACCCCCGAGGAAGAACCGACATGAACATCGACTGGGCAGCCATCGGCTCCGTCTTCGGCGTCAGCCTCGTGGTCACCGTGGGCATGGTGGCCCTCTTCACCCTCGGCATCAAGGGCCTCTCCGCCCGTGAACGCGCCACGGCCCAGGGCAACTCCGCGACCCTGGCCGTGACCGCCGCCTACCTGTGTTTCGCGGCCTGTGCGGCCGCCGTGGCCTACGGCATCCACCTGATCGTGGCCAAGGCCTGACCGGACCGGCCGCTCGCGGCCGCCGAAGGCTCCTCCCCGACCTGCTCGGGAGGAGCCTTCGCCATGCCCCACGAGCCCCGCTGGACAACCGGTGTGGGCCTTCCCACACACTCCCCTCGCAGGTCAACGGCAAGTTGACGGGTCTTCCGGGGGCGTGGTGGACTTCCGGAGCCAAGTACGGCGGCAAGAGAGGAAGCCGGTGCGAATCCGGCGCGGTCCCGCCACTGTCACCGGGGTAGCCATCCCCGGGAGCCAGGAACTCTCACCGCCGGTCTCGTCGAACCAGGGCGTGGACACCCTGAGTGAGGACATATCGCCATGCGCGGCTGCCGTTCGAGGTTGAGTACCCGGCCCCTCCCCGCCCCCGCGGCGGGCTGAGCCGATGGGTGCCGGTCGCGTCTTCGCGTACGGCGCCGCCGCCGGCCTTCTCGGCGATCTGCTGCTCGGCGATCCGCGCCGAGGGCATCCGGTCGCCGCGTTCGGCCGGGCGGCCGGGTCCGTCGAACAGGTGCTGTGGCGGGACCACCGCGGGTGGGGCGCGCTGCACACCGCGGTGTGCGCCGGCGGCGCCGTGACTCTGGGTGCCCTGGCCCAGCGGCTCGTACGACCGTCCACCGCCGCGTCCGTCGCGCTCACCGCGACCGCCACCTGGGCCGTCGTCGGGGGCACTTCACTCGCCCGTGAGGCCGGTGCCATCGGGCGCGCCCTGGAGACGGGGGACGTCGAGGCCGCCCGGGCCCGGCTGCCGCATCTGTGCGGACGGGATCCGCAGGCCCTGGACGCCGACGGGATCGCCCGGGCGGTCGTGGAGTCCGTCGCCGAGAACACGAGCGACGCGGTCGTGGGTGCGCTGGTGTGGGGGGCCGTGGGCGGGGTGCCGGGGCTGCTCGGGTTCCGGGCCGTCAACACCCTGGACGCCATGGTGGGCCACAAGTCGGCCCGGTACCGGCGGTACGGGTGGGCTTCGGCGCGGCTGGACGACGTGGCGGGGTGGCCGGGGGCACGGCTCACCGCCGTACTGGCCGCCGTCGCCGGAGATGACACCAAGGGGGCCGTGCGGGCCTGGCGGGCCGACGCGGCGAAGCACCCGAGTCCCAACGCCGGGCCGGTGGAGGCGTCGTTCGCGGGGGCGCTGGGCGTACGGCTCGGCGGGACCTTGTCATACGGCGGGCGGGTCGAGCATCGGCCGGTGCTGAACGGGGAGGGGCGTGCGGTGCAAGTCGCGGACATCGAGCGGGCGGTGCGGTTGTCACGGCGGGTGGGGTGGCTGGCGTTCGGGGCCGGCGCGGCCGGGGCCCTGCTGCGCGGGGCGCTTTCACGGCGCCCGGCACAGCGCTCCGCACAGCGCTCCGCACAGCGGTCGGCAGGTGCGTCATGAACGGCGGCGGTCTCCTCGTCGCCGGTACCACCTCCGACGCCGGGAAGAGCGTGGTCACCGCCGGTATCTGCCGGTGGCTGGTGCGGCAGGGCGTCAAGGTCGCGCCGTTCAAGGCGCAGAACATGTCCCTCAACTCCTTCGTCACGCGCGAGGGCGCCGAGATCGGGCGGGCGCAGGCCATGCAGGCGCAGGCCTGCCGGGTCGAGCCGACCGCGCTGATGAACCCCGTGCTGCTCAAGCCGGGCGGTGAACAGAGCAGCCAGGTCGTGCTGCTCGGGAAACCGGTCGGTGAGCTGAGTGCGCGCGGCTACCACGGCGGACGTCAGCAGCAGTTGCTCGGGACCGTGCTCGACTGTCTCGCCGAGTTGCGGGGCACGTATGACGCGGTGATCTGTGAGGGGGCGGGCAGTCCGGCGGAGATCAATCTGCGCCGGACCGACATCGTGAACATGGGGATCGCGCGCAACGCGCGGATTCCGGTGCTCGTCGTCGGCGACATCGACCGCGGGGGCGTGTTCGCCTCGTTCTTCGGCACCGTCGCCCTGCTCTCGCCGGAGGACCAGGCCCTCGTCGCCGGGTTCCTCGTGAACAAGTTCCGGGGCGACGTCTCCCTGCTGGAGCCCGGCCTCGACATGCTGCACGGTCTCACCGGGCGGCACACCTACGGCGTGCTCCCCTTCCGGCACGGGCTCGGGATCGACGAGGAGGACGGGCTGAGGGTCTCCCTGCGCGGGACCGTCCGGGAGTCGAACACGGCCCCGCCCGTCGGTGCGGACGTCCTGCGGGTCGCCGTCTGTGCCATCCCGCTGATGTCCAACTTCACGGACGTGGACGCGCTGGCCGCCGAACCGGGTGTCGTGGTGCGGTTCGTGGACCGGCCGGAGGAGCTCGCCGACGCCGATCTCGTCGTGATCCCGGGGACCCGGGGGACGGTCCGGGCCCTGGAGTGGCTGCGGGAGCGGGGGCTCGCGGACGCGCTGCGGCGCAGGGCCGCCGAGGGGCGGCCGGTGCTCGGCATCTGCGGCGGCTTCCAGGTCCTCGGGGAGCACATCGAGGACGACGTCGAGAGCCGGCGCGGGCAGGTGGCCGGTCTCGGGGTGCTGCCCGTACGGGTGCGGTTCGCCCGGGAGAAGACCCTCACCCGGCCCGTCGGCGAGGCCCTCGGCGAGCGGGTCGAGGGGTACGAAATCCATCACGGGGTCGCCGAAGTCACCGGAGGGGACGCGTTCATCTCCGATGACAGTGGACACAGCCTGGACGGGTGCCGGGTCGGGCAGACCTGGGGCACCCACTGGCACGGCTCCCTGGAGTCGGACGGTTTCCGGCGGGCCTTTCTGCGCGAGGTGGCGGCCGCCGCGGGCCGCCGGTTCGTACCGGCCCCCGACACCTCGTTCGCCGCGCTGCGCGAGGAGCAGCTCGACCGGCTCGGCGACCTGATCGAACAGCACGCGGACACCGACGCGCTCTGGCGGCTCATCGAGTCGGGCGCGCCGCAAGGACTGCCCTTCATTCCACCGGGAGCGCCCGCATGAGCACTGTGTTGTTGTTGTCGACCGCCGACACCGATCTGCTGGCGGCCCGGGCCGCCTCCGGTGCCGACTACCGGATCGGCAATCCGACGCGCGTCGACGTCACGGAGGAGCTGCCCGCGCTGATCGAGGGCGCGGACATCGCCGTCGTACGGCTGCTCGGCGGCAAGCGGGCCTGGGAGGACGGGCTCGCCGCGCTCCGGGCGTCCGGGGTGCCGACCGTGCTGCTCGGCGGCGAGACCGTGCCGGACGCCGAGTTGATGGCCGAGTCGTCGGTGCCGGCCGGTGTGGTCGCGGAGGCGCTGCGCTATCTCGTCGAGGGCGGGCCCGCGAACCTGCTGGAGCTGTCCCGGTTCCTGTCCGACACCGTGCTGCTGACCGGCGAGGGGTTCGCCGAGCCGCAGAAGATGCCCGAGTTCGGGGTGCACGGCTCGTACGGGACCCGGGCCGGCCGCCCCACGGTCGGGGTGCTCTTCTACCGGGCCCACGAACTGAGCGGCAACACCGCCTTCGTGGACACCCTGTGCGAGGCGATCGAGGCGCGGGGCGCCAACGCCCTTCCGGTGTACTGCGGTTCGCTGCGCGGCGCGGACGCCGGGCTGTACGAGATCCTGGCCGGGGCCGACGCGCTGGTCGCCACCGTGCTGGCGGCCGGCGGCACCCACGCCTCGCAGGCCTCGGCCGGCGGTGACGAGGAGGCCTGGGACATCGGGGCGCTCGCCGATCTGAACGTCCCGGTGCTCCAAGGCCTCTGCCTGACCTCCTCCCGGCAGGCCTGGGGCGAGTCCGACGCCGCCCTCTCCCCCATGGACGCGGCGATGCAGGTCGCCATCCCGGAGTTCGACGGCCGGCTGATCACGGTCCCCTTCTCCTTCAAGGAGCAGGGCGACGACGGAGCCGATGTCCCGGTGTACGTCGCCGACCCCGAGCGGGCCGGACGGGTGGCCGGGATCGCCGTACGGCACGCGCAGTTGAAGCACAAGCCGAACGCCGACAAGAAGCTCGCGCTGGTCTTCACCGCCTATCCGACCAAGCACTCGCGCGTCGGCAACGCGGTCGGGCTCGACACCCCCGCCTCGGCGGTACGCGTGCTGGACGCGCTGCGGGATGCCGGGTACGGGGTCGAGGGACACCCCGACAACGGGGACGAGTTGATCCACCGGCTCATCAACGCCGGTGGCCACGACGTCGAATGGCTCACCGAGGAGCAGCTGGCCGCCGCGCCCGCGCGGGTGCCGCTCGCCGACTACCGGGCGTGGTTCGACCAGCTGGACCCGGGCCTCAGGGCAGGCATGCTGGAGGCGTGGGGCGAGCCGCCGGGCAGCCTGTACGTGGACGGCGACGACATCGTCCTCGCCTCCCTGCAGTTCGGGAACGTCGTCGTGATGATCCAGCCGCCGCGCGGCTTCGGCGAGAACCCGATCGCGATCTACCACGACCCGGACATGCCGCCGTCGCACCACTACATGGCGGCCTACCGGTGGCTCGAGAACTCTTTCGGCGCGGACGCGGTCGTGCACATGGGCAAGCACGGCACGATGGAGTGGCTGCCCGGCAAGGGACTCGGGCTGGGCGCCGGCTGTGCGCCGGACGCGGTCCTCGGCGAGCTGCCCCTGATCTACCCGTTCATCGTCAACGACCCCGGTGAGGGCACCCAGGCCAAGCGGCGCGGGCACGCCACCGTGGTCGACCATCTGGTCCCGCCGATGGCCCGTGCCGACACCTACGGCGACCTGGCCAAGCTGGAGCAGCTGCTCGACGAGTACGCGCTGGTCTCCGACCTGGACCCGACGAAGGCGCCGGCCGTGCGGGCGCAGATCTGGACGCTGGTCAAGGCGGCCGAGCTCCACCACGACCTGCATGTGGCCGACCAGCCGGACGACGCCGACTTCGACGAGTTCGTCATGCACATCGACGGCTACCTGTGCGAGATCAAGGACGTGCAGATCCGCGACGGTCTGCACATCCTCGGCGGCGGCCCGGTCGGCGAGGCACGCGTGAACCTGGTGCTCGCCGTGCTGCGGGCCTCGCAGGTGTGGGGCGGGCAGGCCAACGCGCTGCCGGGGCTCAGGGCCGCGCTGGCCGCTCACTTCGGCCTGGTCGAGAAGGAGCTGCTCGCCGAGCCCGGTGCGCCCGTGAAGGTGCCCATCGAGCTGTCCGATCTCGTCGAGGGTCCGTCCCGCACGGCCGCCGACGCCATCGACCTGCTGGAGCAGCTCTGCCGCCGGATCGCGGAAGGAATGGAGGAGCGCGACTGGGCGGTCTCGGACAGCCGTTCCCTCATCCGCGACGTCCTCGGCGCCGAACTCCCGGAAGCGGTGGCCGTGCTGGAGTTCGCCTGCGCCGAGGTCGTACCCCGGCTGGCCCGCACCACGGACGAGATCGACCACATCCTCAAGGCACTCGACGGCGGTTACGTCCCGGCGGGACCGTCCGGCTCCCCCACCCGCGGGCTGGTCAACGTCCTGCCGACCGGCCGCAACTTCTACTCCGTCGACCCCAAGGCCATTCCCTCCCGGCTGAGCTGGGAGGTCGGCCAGTCCCTCGCCGACTCGCTGGTGCAGCGGTACCTCGAGGACACCGGCGCGTACCCGAAGTCCGTCGGGCTGACGGTGTGGGGCACCTCCGCGATGCGCACCCAGGGCGACGACATCGCCGAGATCCTGGCGCTGCTGGGCTGCCGTCCGGTCTGGGACGAGGCGTCGCGGCGCGTGACCGGCTTCGAGGTGGTCCCCCTGGACGAGCTGGGCCGGCCGCGCGTCGACGTCACGGTCCGGATCTCCGGCTTCTTCCGGGACGCGTTCCCGCACGTGGTCGGGCTGATCGACGACGCCGTGCGCACGGTCGCCGAGCTGGACGAACCCGCCGACCGGAACTACGTGCGCGCCCACGCCGACGAGGACACCGCCGAGCACGGCGACCGGCGGCGTGCCACCGCCCGTATCTTCGGCTCGAAGCCGGGCGCGTACGGCGCGGGCCTGCTGCCGCTGATCGACGCCCGCAACTGGCGCTCCGACGCGGACCTCGCGGAGGTGTACGCCGTCTGGGGCGGGTACGCCTACGGGCGCGGGCTCGACGGGCGGGCGGCGCGCGGGGACATGGAGACCGCGTTCCGGCGGATCGCGGTGGCCGCGAAGAACGTGGACACGCGCGAGCACGACCTGGTCGACGCCGACGACTACTTCCAGTACCACGGCGGCATGGTGGCGATGGTGCGCCATCTGACCGGCACCAACCCCGAGGCGTACGTGGGTGATTCGGCCACGCCCGACCAGGTGAGGACCCGCACCCTCGGCGAGGAGACCCACCGTGTCTTCCGGGCCCGGGTGGTCAACCCGCGCTGGATGGCGGCCATGCGCCGGCACGGCTACAAGGGCGCCTTCGAGATGGCGGCGACCGTCGACTACCTCTTCGGCTACGACGCAACCGCCGGGGTCGTGGACGACTGGATGTACGAGAAACTCAGCGCGGAGTACGTCTTCGACGCGGAGAACCGGGACTTCATGAAGAAGTCCAACCCGTGGGCGCTGCGCGGCATCACCGAACGGCTCCTGGAGGCCGCCGACCGGGGCCTGTGGGCCGAGCCGGACGCGGACACCCTGGAGCGGCTGCGCGCCACCTACCTGGAGCTCGAAGGCGACCTGGAGGGCGACCAGTGACCACCCCCTTCCCCTTTACGGCCGTCGTGGGTCAGGACGACCTGCGGCTGGCGCTGCTGCTGAACGCCGTGTCACCGGCGGTCGGCGGCGTGCTGGTGCGCGGCGAGAAGGGCACCGCCAAGTCCACGGCGGTACGCGCCCTTTCGGTGCTGCTGCCGACTGTGGACGTCGTCGCCGGCTGCCGCTTCTCCTGCGACCCGGCCGCCCCGGACCCGGCCTGCCCGGACGGGCCGCACAACCCGCCCGGTGCCTTCGAGTCCCGCCCGGCGCGCATGGTCGAACTGCCGGTCGGTGCCTCCGAGGACCGGCTGGTCGGCGCCCTCGACATCGAACGGGCCCTGGCGGAGGGCGTGAAGGCCTTCGAGCCGGGCCTGCTGGCCGACGCCCACCGGGGCATCCTCTACGTCGACGAGGTCAACCTCCTCCACGACCACCTGGTCGACCTGCTGCTGGACGCGGCCGCGATGGGCGCCTCCTACGTGGAGCGCGAGGGCGTCTCGGTACGGCACGCGGCGAAGTTCCTGCTCGTCGGCACCATGAATCCCGAAGAGGGCGAACTGCGGCCGCAGTTGCTGGACCGGTTCGGACTGACCGTGGAGGTGGCCGCCTCGCGCGAGCCCGACCAGCGGGTGGAGGTCGTACGGCGACGGCTTGCGTACGACGACGATCCGGCCGGTTTCGCGACGCGCTGGGCCGGCGAGGAGGCCGCCGTACGGCAACGGATCGTGGCGGCGCGGGCGTTGCTGCCGTCGGTGCGGCTGGGCGACGGGGCGCTGCGGCAGATAGCGGCGACCTGCGCGGCCTTCGAGGTCGACGGTATGCGCGCCGACATCGTGATGGCCCGGACGGCGACCGCGCTGGCCGCGTGGGCCGGGCGGACCGAGGTGCTGGCGGAGGACGTCCGGCAGGCCGCGCTGCTCGCGCTGCCGCACCGCAGGCGCCGCAACCCCTTTGACGCGCCCGGCCTCGACGAGGACAAGCTGGACCAGACGCTGGAGGAGTTCTCCGGCGAGTCCGAGGACGACGATCCCGATCCGGACGGTCCCGGCGGGGGCGGCGGCCGGCCGGCGCCCGACGACGGTGACCCGCAGGGCGGCGACACGGGTGCGCGGCCCGAGGCCGGCGAGGACGGCGAGCCGCAGGCCTCCGGCGGCTCGGGCGAGCAGGCGCCGACGCGGGCCGCCGAGCCCTTCCGCACCAAGGTGCTGACCGTGCCGGGGATCGGTACGGGCGCCGCCGGCCGGCGGTCCCGGGCACGCACCGAGCACGGGCGTACGACGGGTGCGCGGCGGCCCCGGGGTGCCCTGACCAAGCTGCACCTGGCGGCGACCGTGCAGGCCGCCGCCCCGCATCAGCGGGCCCGCGGGCGGTCCGGTCCTGGCCTGGTGGTCCGGCGGGACGACCTGCGGCAGGCGACCCGGGAGGGGCGTGAGGGAAACCTCGTGCTGTTCCTGGTCGACGCGTCCGGGTCGATGGCGGCCCGGCAGCGGATGAGCGCCGTGAAGGGCGCCGTGCTGTCGCTGCTGCTCGACGCGTACCAGCGGCGGGACAAGGTGGGCCTGGTGACCTTCCGGGGCTCGGCCGCCGAGGTGGCCCTGCCGCCGACCTCGTCCGTGGACGCGGCGGCGGCCCGGCTGGAGGCGCTGCCGACCGGGGGTCGTACGCCCCTCGCGGCCGGGCTGCTCAAGGCGCACGACGTGCTGCGGGTGGAGCGGTTGCGGGATCCAGCGCGGCGGGCCCTCGTGGTCGTGGTGACCGACGGACGGGCCACCGGCGGTCCGGAGCCGGTCGCGCTCGCCGGGCGGGCGGCCCGGCTGTTCGCGGCCGACGGGGTCGCCTCGGTGGTCGTGGACTGTGAGTCGGGGCCGGTACGGCTCGGGCTCGCCGGGCAGTTGGCCGGTGAACTGGGCGGTGCGGCGGTGACGCTCGACGAGTTGCGGGCGGACTCGATCGCCGGGCTGGTCAAGGACGTGCAGAGGAGGGCCGCGTAATGCCGCAGGGGCAGCCGAGTGTCGTGCCGGACGACGGACTGACGACTCGCCAGCGTCGTAATCGGCCGCTTGTCGTCGTGCACACGGGTGTCGGCAAGGGCAAGTCCACCGCCGCGTTCGGGCTCGCGCTGCGCGCCTGGAACCAGGGGTGGCCGATCGGGGTGTTCCAGTTCGTCAAGTCGGCGAAGTGGAAGGTCGGCGAGGAGCGGGCGCTGCGGGTCCTCGGGGACTCCGGGGAGGGCGGGACCGTCGCCTGGCACAAGATGGGCGAAGGCTGGTCCTGGGTGCAGCGGGACGCGCAGATGGACAACGAGGAGAAGGCCCGGGAGGGCTGGGAGCAGGTCAAGCGGGACCTGGCGGCCGAGACGTACCAGCTGTACGTGCTCGACGAGTTCGCGTACCCCATGCACTGGGGATGGGTGGACACCGACGAGGTCGTCGAGGTGCTGCGGAACCGGCCCGGGAACCAGCATGTCGTGATCACCGGGCGGAACGCGCCGGAGAAGCTGGTGGACCTCGCCGACCTCGTCACCGACATGTCCAAGGTCAAGCACCCGATGGACGTGGGGCAGAAGGGGCAGAGGGGCATCGAGTGGTGACGTCTTCCGTCCCACGGCTGGTCATCGCCGCGCCGTCGTCGGGCAGCGGCAAGACCACCGTTGCCACGGGGTTGATGGCCGCGTTCGCCGCGCGGGGGCTCGCCGTGTCCCCGCACAAGGTCGGACCGGACTACATCGACCCCGGGTACCACGCGCTCGCGACCGGGCGGGTGGGGCGGAACCTCGACGCGTACCTGTGCGGGCCGGAGCTGATCGGCCCGCTGTTCGCGCACGGTGCGCGGGGCTGTGACATCGCCGTGGTCGAGGGGGTGATGGGGCTGTACGACGGGGCCGCCGGGGAAGGTGAGCTGGCGTCCACCGCGCATGTCGCGAAGCTGCTGCGGGCGCCGGTGGTGCTGGTCGTGGACGCGTCGTCGCAGTCGCGGTCGGTGGCCGCGCTGGTGCACGGGTTCGCGTCGTGGGATCCGCAGGTGCGGGTCGGGGGCGTGATCCTGAACAAGGTGGCGTCGGACCGGCACGAGGAGTTGCTGCGGGAGGCGCTGGAGTCCTCCGGGGTGCCGGTGTTCGGGGTGCTGCGGCGGGTGGCTCGGGTGGATACGCCGTCGCGGCATCTGGGGCTGGTGCCGGTCGCCGAGCGGCGGGGGGAGGCGGTGGACGCGGTGGCGGCGATGGCCGCGCAGGTCTCCGACGGGTGTGACCTGGAGGGGCTGCTGGGGCTGGCCCGGGGGGCCGGTGTGGTGCCGGGGGCGGCGTGGGACCCGGGGGCTGCCGCCCCCGGACCCCGGCCGGTGGTCGCCGTTGCTTCCGGGCCGGCCTTCACCTTTTCCTATGCCGAGCACACCGAGTTGCTCGCCGCCGCCGGGGCCGAGGTCGTGCCGTTCGATCCGCTTCGGGACGAGCAACTTCCGGACGGGACGAAGGGGTTGGTCGTCGGCGGGGGTTTCCCCGAGGTGTACGCCGCCGAGCTGTCCGCCAACGAGCCGCTGCGCAAGGCCGTCGGTGCCCTCGCTCACAGCGGTGCTCCGGTCGCCGCCGAGTGTGCCGGGCTGCTCTACCTGTGCCGGGAGCTGGACGGGCTGGCGATGTGCGGCGTGCTGGATGTCCGGGCGCGGATGACCGAGCGGCTGACTCTCGGCTACCGGGACGCGGTCGCCGTGAGCGACAGTGTGCTGGCCGTCGCCGGGACGCGGATGCGGGGGCACGAGTTTCACCGGACCGCGGTCGAGCCGGGGGCCGGTGCGGCGCCCGCGTGGGGTGTGCGTGCCCCCCGGCCGCGGGTCGAGGGTTTTGTACAGCAGGGTGTGCACGCGAGTTATCTGCACACGCACTGGGCGTCCGAGCCCGGTGTGGCCCGAAGGTTCGTGGAGAGGTGCCGGACGTCATGAGCAGCAGCAGGCTGACCGGAGTCGGAGTGGGGCCCGGTGACCCCGAGCTGGTGACCGTGAAGGGCGTCAACGCCCTGCGTGCCGCCGATGTGGTCGTCGTACCCGTCATGGATACAGGTGAGCAGGGGCGTGCCGAGGCCACCGTGCTGCACTACGTCTCCGCGGACAAGGTCGTCCGGGTCGTGTTCGCGCTGAACGAGCGCAGTGACCGGGGGCGGCGCGAGGCCGCCTGGGACGCGGCGGGCACCACGGTCGCCGGGCTGCTGCGGGAGCACGGCTCCGTCGCCTTCGCCACCATCGGGGATCCGAACGTCTACTCGACCTTCACCTATCTCGCGCAGACCATCGCCGGGCTGGTGCCGGACGTGGTCGTGGAGACCGTGCCCGGCATCACCGCCATGCAGGACCTCGCCGCCCGTTCCGGTGCCGTGCTCACCGAGGGGACCGAGCCGCTGACGCTGGTGCCGGTGACGGCGGGTGCCGAGGTGCTGAAGGACGCGCTGAGCGGGCCGGGGACGGTCGTGGCGTACAAGTTCGGGCGGCAGGCCGGCGCGGTCGCCGAGGCGCTGCGGGAGACCGGGCGGATCGAGGACGCCGTGTGGGGGTCGGCGCTGGGCCTTGACGAGGAGTCCATCCGGCCCGCCGCCGAGCTCGACGGTTCCCCGCTGCCGTATCTCTCCACGCTCATCGCACCGCCGCGCCGGGACGGTGGCAGAGGCGGGAAACTGTGAGCGCCTCAGCCCGAGATGCCCACCACCAGCCAGATGAAGGCGGCACCGGCCACCGTGCACAGCAGGGTGGAGCGGGCCGGGTGTTCGTGGTGGGCCTCGGGCAGGATCTCGGCGGCGGCCAGGTAGAGCAGGACGCCGCCGAAGAGGCCGAGATAGCAGCCGAGCACGGTCTCCGGGATCGTGAGGAAGACGGTCGACAGGGCGCCGAGGACGGGTGCGCAGGCGTCGGCGACCAGCATGCCTATCGCCCGGCGGCGCGCGTTGCCGTAGAGGCTCGTGATGGTGAACGTGTTGAAGCCGTCCGCGAAGTCGTGCGCGATCACGGCCAGCGCGACCGCCGTACCCATGCCGCCGCCCACCTGGAAGGCCGCGCCGATCGCCACGCCGTCCATCGCGCTGTGCCCGACCATCGCGCCGGCCGCCGTCAGGCCCACCTCGGGCGCCCGGTGACCGTGCTCGGCGCCGCCGTGCGCGGCCTGGCGGAGGGCCAGCGTGCGTTCCACCAGATGGGCCAGCAGGAATCCGGCCACGAAGAGCAGCAGGGCGGCCGGTACGCCGAAGATCTCCCGGCCGGCCGCGTGCAGGGCCTCCGGCAGCAGGTCGAGGCCGACCACCCCGAGCATCAGGCCGCCGGCCAGGCCCAGGACCAGATGGCGACGGTCGGTCACGCGCTGTGCCGTCCAGCCGCCGGCCAGCGTCATCAGGAACGCGCCGAGCGCGACGAAGACCGCCATGTGCCCTTGCTATCCGATCGACCCGCCCCAGCGCACATCCAGCAGCACCCGTAACACCCTTTGTCCAGAGAGGACCGATTTTCCATGGCCGATGCCGCTGCCTCCACCGATGCCGCTGCCTCCGGCGACGCCCCCGCCGGCAAGGTGACCTTCGTCGGTGCCGGCCCCGGCGCCGCCGATCTGCTGACGTTCCGGGCCGCGCGCGCGATCGCCGAGGCCGACGTGGTGATCTGGGCCGCGAGCCTGGTCCAGGCGGAGGTCCTCCAGCACGCGCGCGAGGACGCCGAGATCCTCGACTCGGCCACGATGTCGTTGGAGGACGTCGTCGCCGTCTACGAGCGGGCCCGGGCGCAGGGGCTGCGGGTCGCCCGGATCCACTCCGGCGATCCGGCCCTGTGGGGCGGTACCCAGGAGCAGGTCGACCGGTGTGCCGGGATCGGCGTCGAGGTCGAGATCGTGCCGGGTGTGTCCTCCTTCTCGGCCGTCGCCGCGCTCGCCCAGCGCGAGCTGACCATCCCCGAGGTCGCCCAGTCCGTCGTCCTGACCCGGCTCGGCGGCGGCAAGACGCCGATGCCACCGGGTGAGGAGGTACGGGAGTTCGCCCGGCACGGCACCACCATGGCGATCTTCCTCTCCGCCGCGCGCAGCGGGCAGCTGGTGCGGGAGCTGCTGGAGGGCGGCTATCCGACGTCGACGCCGGTGGTCGTCGCCTACCAGGCGACCTGGCCGGAGGAGCTGGTCGTGAAGTGCACGATCGAGACGCTGGAGGAGACGGTCAAGGAGCACCGGCTCTGGAAGCACACCCTGTTCCTGGTCGGGCCCGCCCTGGACGCCCACGGCACCCGCTCGCACCTGTACCACCCCGGCCACTTCCACGGCTTCCGCAAGGCCGACCCTCAGGCGCGGAAGGCACTGCGCGAGCGGGGGGCCAGTACATGATCACGGTCATCGGTACGGGGACGGGGGCGCCTCTGGCTCCGGAGACGCTGGCCGGGGCCGAGCTGGTGGTCGGCGGGCGGCGGCACCTGGACGCCGTGCGACTGCCGGAGGGCGCCGAGCGGATCGTCCTCGGGCCGCTGGCGCCCGCGCTCGACGCCATCGAGGAGTACGCAGGCAAGGACCGGTCCGTGGCCGTGCTGGCCTCCGGCGACCCCGGGTTCTTCGGGATCGTGCGGGCGCTGGCCGAGCGGTTCGGGCCGGAGCGGCTGGAGGTGCGGGCCGGGGTGTCGTCCGTCGCCGCCGCCTTCGCACGGGTCGGGCTGCCGTGGGACGACGCGGTGGTGGTGAGCGCGCACGGGCGGGAGCCGCGTACGGCGGTCCACGTCTGCCGGGCGCATCCGAAGGTGGCGGTGCTGACCGGTCCGGGGGCGGGCCCGGCGGAGCTGGGGGCCGCGGTGCCGGCGGACCGGCGGCTCGTCGTCGCGAGCGCGCTCGGTGACCCCGAGCGGGAGCGCGTCGAGTGGGTCACGCCCGCCGAGGCCGCCGGCCGGGACTGGGGAGCGGACGTCAGCGTGGTGCTGTGCCTGGACCCGGCACGGGCGCTCGGTGCGGTGCGTACCGTCGCCGGGGTGCCCGCCGGGCCTGCCCGATGGGCCCTGGACGAGCGGGAGTTCGCGCACCGGGACTCGATGATCACCAAGTTCGAGGTACGGGCGCTGGCGCTGGCCCGGCTCGGGCCGCGGACCGGCGACCTGGTCTGGGACGTCGGCGCGGGTTCCGGGTCGGTGGCGGTGGAGTGCGCGCGGCTGGGGGCGGCCGTCGTCGCCGTGGAGAAGGCCGGGGACGGGGTCGAGCGGATCGCCGCCAACGCGCGGGCGCACGGCGTGTACGTGGACGTGGTGCACGGTACGGCGCCCGGGGTCCTGGCCGGACTCCCCGATCCCGACGCCGTGTTCGTCGGCGGCGGCGGCCGTGAGCTGCCCGCTGTGGTCGGTGCCTGCGCGCTGCGGGCCCGGCGGTCGGTGGTGGTGGCGCTGGCCGCCCTGGACCGGGTGCCGGCGGCGCGCGAGGCGCTGACCGGTGCCGGGTTCTCCTGCGACGGGGTGCTGCTGCAGTCCTCGCGTCTCGCGCCGCTGCCGGGGGACGTGACCCGGCTGGCGGCGGCCAATCCCGTGTTCCTGCTGTGGGGGAATCGAATCCCCCTTTCCGAAGAACCCTCCGAAGAAGGAGTTGCTCAGTGATCGGCCTCATTTCCGCCACCGCGGCGGGGGCGGCGGCACGCGACCGGCTGGCCGCGGCGTGGCCGGACCGCACGCGGGTGTACGACGGTCCGGTCGGGGACGCCGTGCGGTCCGCGTTCGCGGAGTGCGGGCAACTGGTGTGTTTCCTGGCCACGGGTGCGGTGGTCCGGCTGATCGCCCCGCTGCTGGGCGAGAAGACGGCGGACCCGGGTGTGGTGTGCGTCGACGAGGGCGGGCGGTTCGCCGTGTCCCTGGTCGGCGGGCATGCGGGCGGTGCGAACGAACTCGCCCGGGAGGTGGGCGAGATGCTGGCCGCGCAGCCGGTGGTGACCACCGCGACGGACTCCGTCGGACTGTCCGGCCTCGACACCCTGGGCTTCCCGGTCGAGGGCTCGGTGGCGACCGTGTCACGGGCACTCCTCGACGGTGAACCGGTGGCCCTGCGCACCGAGTTGACGTGGCCGCTGCCCCCGCTGCCGCTGGCCGGGCAGGGCGCGTACACGGTCCGGCTGACCGACCGCGCGGTCGAAGCCGCCGAGCGCGAGGTGCTGTTGCGGCCGCCGTCCCTGGTGGTGGGCGTGGGCGCCTCCAAGGGCGCTCCGGTGGACGAGGTGCTCACCCTGATCGAGGGGGCCTTGCGGGACGCGGGACTCTCCCCTCGTAGCATCGCCGAACTCGCCACCGTCGACGCCAAGGCCGAGGAGCCCGGCATCGTCGAGGCGGCCGCACGGCTCGGGGTCCCCCTGGTGACCTACTCCGCCGAGGAGCTGGCCACGGTGGCGGTGCCCAACCCCTCCGACGCGCCGCTGGCCGCCGTCGGCACCCCGTCCGTCGCGGAGGCCGCGGCCCTGGTGCGCGGCGGCGAACTCCTCGTCCCCAAGCGGAAGTCGGCCTCTGAGGACGGCCGGCCCGCCATGGCGACCTGCGCCGTCGTACGACGCCTCGCGCGCGGCCGGCTCGCGGTCGTCGGGCTCGGACCCGGCGCCCGCGACCTGCTCACCCCGCGCGCCAAGGCCGAACTCCGGCGCGCCTCCGTGCTCGTCGGGCTCGACCAGTACGTCGACCAGATCCGCGACCTGCTGCGGCCCGGTACCCGCGTCCTGGAGTCGGGGCTCGGCGCCGAGGAGGAGCGGGCGCGGACCGCGGTAGCCGAGGCGCGGGCCGGGCATGCCGTCGCCCTGATCGGCAGCGGGGACGCCGGCGTGTACGCGATGGCCTCCCCCGCGCTCGCCGAAGCCTCCGACGACATCGACGTGATCGGCGTCCCGGGGGTCACCGCGGCGCTCGCCGCCGGGGCGATCCTGGGCGCGCCGCTCGGCCACGACCATGTCTCCATCAGCCTGTCCGACCTGCACACGCCGTGGGAGGTCATCGAGCGCCGGGTACGGGCCGCCGCCGAGGCGGACATCGTGGTGACCTTCTACAACCCGCGCTCCCGGGGCCGTGACTGGCAGCTGCCGAAGGCGCTCGCGATCCTCGCCGAGCACCGCGAGCCGACGACGCCGGCCGGTGTCGTCCGCAACGCCTCGCGCCCCGACGAGTCGAGCCGGGTGACCACCCTGGGCGCGCTGGACCCGGCATGGGTCGACATGATGACCGTCGTGACCGTGGGCAACACCGCGACCCGGAACATCGCCGGGCGCATGGTCACCCCGCGCGGCTACCGCTGGCAGGAGAGCGCTCCGGAGGGGGCCGAATGAACCGGGTCGTCCATCCCATCGAGGAGGAGTCCTTCCGGCGGCTGCGGGCCCGCCTGGACACCTCGCACTTCCCGCCGCTGACCCGCGCCGTGGTGGAGCGGGTCGTCCACTCCGCCGCCGACCTGGAGTACGCGAGCGACCTCGTGACCGACGAGGAGGACCTGGTGAAGGCGCATGCCGCGCTGCACGCCGGGGCGCCGGTCGTCGTGGACGTGGAGATGGTCGCCGCCGGGATCACCCGCCGGGAGACGGTGTGCCGGCTGCGCGACGCCAAGTCCGTTGCCGGGCTCACCCGTTCGGCGCACGCGATCCGCCTCGCGTACGAGCAGGTGGGCCCCGGTGCGCTCTGGGTGATCGGCAACGCGCCGACCGCCCTGGAGGAGCTGCTGACGCTGGACGCCTCCCCCGCACTCGTCATCGGTCTGCCGGTCGGTTTCGTCGGCGCCGTCGAATCCAAGGCCGCGTTGCGGGAGAGCGGGCTGCCCGCCGTCAGCAACGTGTCCGAGAAGGGCGGCTCGGCGGTCGCCGCCGCCGCGCTCAACGCCCTGCTGTACCACCCCACTTCCGAGGAGACGCTGTGACCACCCCGCCCGCCCTGCTCATCGCCGGCCATGGCACCCGGGACGAAGCCGGGGCCGAGGCGTTCCGTGACTTCGTGCGGGAGCTGGGGCGCCGCCACCCCGAACTGCCCGTCGCCGGCGGCTTCATCGAGCTGTCCCCGCCCCCGCTGGGCGAGGCCGTGGCCGATCTGGTCGAGCGGGGGGTACGACGGTTCGCCGCCGTACCGCTGATGCTGGTCTCCGCCGGGCACGCCAAGGGCGACATCCCGGCCGCGCTGGCGCGGGAGAAGGAACGGCACCCGGGGATCTCGTACACGTACGGGCGTCCGCTGGGCCCGCACCCCTCGCTGCTGGCCGTCCTCGAGCGGCGGCTGGACGAGGCGCTGGGCGCCGGCGGGGAACGCGCCCCGATGGACCGGGCGGACGTGACCGTGCTGCTGGTGGGCCGGGGTTCCACGGACCCCGACGCCAACGCCGAGGTGCACAGGGCGGCGCGGCTGCTGTGGGAGGGGCGCGGCTACGCCGGTGTGGAGACGGCGTTCGTGTCGCTGGCCGCACCGGACGTGCCGAGCGGACTCGACCGGTGCCTGAAACTGGGGGCGCGCCGGATCGTCGTCCTCCCCTACTTCCTGTTCACCGGGATCCTGCCGGAGCGGGTGCGGCAGCAGACCGAGGGCTGGGCGGCCGCGCACCCCGAGGCCGAGGTGCGCTCGGCGGACGTCATCGGGCCCGAGCCGGAGCTGCTCGACCTGGTGATGGAGCGGTACCGGGAGGCGACCGCGGACGAGGTGCGGATGAACTGCGACTCGTGTGTGTACCGCATCGCGCTGCCCGGCTTCGAGGACAAGGTGGGGCTGCCCCAGCAGCCGCACTTCCATCCCGACGACGACGGCGACCACCACGGCCACCATCATCACCACGGCGGGCACGCGCATGCGCACTGACGGCGGTCCCGGCGGCTCCGGGGGCGGGCACGATCTGCGGCACCACGGCGACGCCGAGGTCCGTGACGGCGGTTCCGCGCTGGTCGACCTCGCGGTCAATGTGCGGGCCGACACTCCCCCGGTCTGGCTGCGGGAGCGGATCGCCGGGTCGCTGGGCGGTCTCGCGGCCTACCCCGACGGGCGGGCGGCGCGGGCGGCGGTCGCGGCGCGGCACGGGCTGCCGGTGCAGCGGGTGCTGCTGACGGCGGGCGCGGCGGAGGCGTTCGTGCTGCTGGCGCGTGCGCTGAAGGTGCGCCGGCCGGTGGTGGTGCATCCGCAGTTCACCGAGCCGGAGGCGGCGCTGCGGGACGCGGGGCACACCGTGGACCGGGTGCTGCTGCGGGAGTCGGACGGGTTCCGGCTCGATCCGGCGGTCGTTCCGGAGGACGCCGACCTGGTGGTGATCGGCAATCCGACCAACCCCACGTCGGTGCTGCATCCCGCCGAGGCGATCGCCCGGCTCGCCCGGCCCGGGCGGACGCTGGTGGTCGACGAGGCGTTCATGGACGCGGTGCCGGGTGAGCGGGAGGCGCTGGCCGGACGGACCGATGTGCCGGGGCTGGTGGTGCTGCGCAGTCTGACGAAGACCTGGGGGCTGGCCGGGTTGCGGGTCGGCTACGTGCTGGCCGCACCGGAGATCATCGCCGAGCTGGCACGGGCGCAGCCGTTGTGGCCGGTGTCGGCGCCGGCGTTGGTGGCGGCCGAGGCGTGTGTGGCGCCGCGGGCGCTGGCCGAGGCGGCGCATGCGGCGCACCGGGGGGCGGCGGACCGGGCCCATCTGGTGGCGGGACTTGAGGAGTTCGCGCCGGAGGGGGTGTGGGTGGCGGGGCCCGCGGAGGGGCCGTTCGTGCTCGTCCGGATGGCCGGGGCGGCCGCGGTGCGGCGGCAGCTGCGGGTGTTGGGGTATGCGGTGCGGCGGGGGGACACGTTTCCGGGGCTGGACGAGGAGTGGGTGCGGATCGCGGTGCGGGACCGGGGGACGGTGAACGGGTTCTTGCAGGCGCTGGATCAGGCGTTGATGTTGATACGCGGCTGAAGGGAGGGGAACTGCGCGCCGTTGTCGGGTGCCGGTCGTCTGTGGCTGGTCGCGCCCGCGCGGCGGTAGCCGCAGATCGACTACCGCCCCGCGCCCCTCAGGGGGCGCTATCGCTTGCGTCGGACCACGGTCACCGCTCCTCCGCCCGCCAGGAGCAACGCCAGCGCACCGCCCGCCACGTACGACGTCACCGAACTCCCGCCCGTCTCCGCCAGCTTCGTCTCCTTCGCCGGGGCGCCCTGGGGCTTGACGTCGGTCACCGGGTCGGCCGGGTCCGACGGGTCGGCCGGGTCCGGGGGTGTCTCGCAGGTCGCCTTCGCCAGGGTCAACGTTCCTTCCACGTCGGCCACGTTCAGTTTCAGCGGGTTCACGGAGATCTTGAGTTCGAGGGCGCTGACCGCCGCCGTGTTCGATGTCGTCTCGCGCTGGGAGAGATCGAGGCGGACCTCGCCGACGCCGGGGACCTTGACGTCGGTGGGGCCGCCCGCGCTCAGCGTCACCCGCTTGCCGAGGACCGTGACGGCGCCGAGCACGTTCGCGGAGGCCACCGGCTGCCTGCCGGTCTCGCAGGTGGCCTTGGAGGTGACCGTGTCGAGTTCGACGAGGGACAGCAGGGGCAGGCCCGGCAGGTGCAGCCGGGCGTGCGCGAGGTGGACCGAGCCCTCGGCCAGGCTGTCGGAGACGGTCGCCTTCGCCGAGGCGACGTCCGCGCCGAGGACGGTGAACGGCTTGCCGCCGTCCACTCCGTCGAGCGTGACGGTCAGCGCGGTGCGGTCGGCGCTCTGCGGTGCCTGGACCTCGTTCAGGGAGACCGCGAGCGGGACGTTCACGGTCTTGTTAAGAAGAGATACGTCCAGGCCGGTGCGGAGGACGACCGCGCTCGCGCGGCCCTGGTCGGTGGTCGCGTGTGCGGTGCCCGCGCCGGCCAGGACCGCGGGACCTGCGGCCAGGACGGTGGCCGTCGCGACGGTCGCGAGACGGCGTGCGGGCATGCGGAACGTGTCGCTGTTCAAGGTGGTGGGACCCCCAGAGGAAACTTGCTCGGGACCCGCCAAGAATTACGCACTGTGGATGAACAGGCGGCAATCCTCCGTTACTTCACTCATTAGTGGACTTTCCGTGAATGTATTCGAGCCGCCGGGCACAGGCGTTCCTTTACTCGACGACCTGCCCGTTCAGCACCACCCGGCGGGGGGACGCGAGGACGCGTACGTCCGCGCGCGGGTCGCTCCCGTACACCACCAGGTCCGCCGGTGCGCCCTCTTCCAGGCCGGGCCTGCCGAGCCAGGCGCGGGCCGCCCAGCTGGTCGCCGCGAGCGCGTCGACGGGCGGGATCCCGGCGGTGACCAGCTCGGCGACCTCGCCCGCGACCAGGCCGTGGGCGAGGCTGCCGCCGGCGTCCGTGCCGACGTACACCGGGATGCCGGCGTCGTAGGCGGCGCGGACGGTGTCGTAGCGGCGCTCGTGGAGCCGGCGCATATGGGCCGACCAGCGCGGGAACTTGGCCTCGCCGCCCGCCGCGAGGTCGGGGAAGGTGGCGATGTTGACGAGGGTCGGGACGATGGCGACACCGCGCGCGGCGAAGAGGGGGATCAGCTCGTCCGTCAGGCCCGTCGCGTGCTCGATGCAGTCGATGCCGGCCTCGACCAGGTCCTGGAGCGAGTTCTCGGCGAAGCAGTGGGCGGTGACCCGGGCGCCGAGCCGGTGCGCCTCCGTGATCGCCGCCTCCACCGCGTCCCGCGGCCAGCTGGGGGACAGATCGCCGAGGTCGCGGTCGATCCAGTCGCCGACCAGCTTGACCCAGCCGTCGCCGCGCCGGGCCTCCTGGGCGACGTACGCGACCAGCTCGTCCGGCTCGATCTCGTGGGCGAAGTTCCTGATGTAGCGGCGAGTGCGGGCGATGTGCCGGCCGGCCCGGACGATCTTCGGAAGGTCCTCGCGGTCGTCGACCCAGCGGGTGTCGGAGGGCGACCCGGCGTCCCGGATCAGCAGCGTGCCGGCCTCGCGGTCGGTGAGGGCCTGCTTCTCGGCGGTCGCCGCGTCGACCGGGCCCTGTGGGCCAAGGCCGACATGGCAGTGAGCGTCCACCAAGCCGGGGAGGGCCCAGCCTTCGACGGTCGTGATGTCACGGGCGTAGGCCGGACGGTCGTAGGAGATACGGCCGTCCACGATCCACAGTTCGTCGCGGACTTCGTCAGGCCCCACAAGGACCCGGCCCTTCACGTGCAGCACCGCTCGATCGCTCATGGGACGCACGATAGTTCGTCGGGTACGGGTGCGTCGTGGCTGGTCGCGCCCACGCGGCGAAGCCGCACATGGAACACGGCCCCGCGCCCCTTACGGGGCGCTGTCCTGGCCCTCTTCCACGTCCGCCATCGCCGGATCCAGCAGGCGCGACAGGAAATGGCGCGTGCGCTCGTGCTGCGGGTTGCCGATGACCCGGTCGGGGGCGCCGTCCTCCACGATCACCCCGCCGTCCATGAAGACGACCCGGTCGGCGACCTCCCGTGCGAAGGTCATCTCGTGGGTGACGACCATCATGGTCATGCCTTCCCGGGCCAGCATCCGCATCACCGCCAGCACGTCCCCGACCAGCTCCGGGTCGAGGGCCGAGGTCGGCTCGTCGAAGAGCATCACCTCGGGGCCCATCGACAGCGAGCGGGCGATCGCCACGCGCTGCTGCTGGCCGCCGGAGAGCGAGGCGGGGTAGGCGTTCGCCTTCTCCGAGAGGCCGACGCGGGCCAGGTTCTCGGCGGCCACGCGCGCGGCCCGCGCCTTGTCCCGCCGGAGCACCCGCCGCTGCGGCAGCGTGAGGTTCTCGGTCACCGTGAGGTGCGGGAAGAGGTTGAACTGCTGGAAGACCATGCCGATACGGCGGCGTACGGCGTCGATGTCGACATCGGGGTCCGTCAACTCCGTGCCGCCGACGAACACCCGGCCCTTGGTGGGCTCTTCAAGGAGATTGACGCAACGCAGCAGGGTCGACTTGCCGGAGCCCGACGGGCCGATGACGCACACGACCTCGCCCTGGCCGATCTCCAGGTCGATGCCGCGCAGTACCTCGTTGTCGCCGAAGGACTTGTGCAGGTCCTTGACCTCGATCTCGGGACGGCTCATCTGACGGCCTCCTGGGCCTTCGCCTCCATACGGCGCACCACGAAGCCGAGCGGGATCGTGACCAGCAGGTAGCACAGGCCGGCGACGAGGATCGGCGTGGAGTTGGCGGTCGTACTGGCCAGGTCACGGCCGTACTTGGACAGTTCGCGCTCCTCCAGGGTGACGCCGAGGAACAGGACCAGGGAGGAGTCCTTGAACAGCAGGACCAACTCGTTGGTCAGGGGCGGGAGGATGATCCTGAACGCCTGCGGGATGACGATCGAGATCATCGCGCGGGCCGGGGAGAAGCCCAGCGAACGAGCCGCCTCCAGCTGGCCCTTGGGGACCGCCTGGATGCCCGCGCGGATCGTCTCCGCCATGTACGCGGCGGCGACCAGGCCTAGGGCCAGGGCCACCTTGCCGTACGTACCGCCGATGATCTCCGTGCCGGGGAAGGCGAGCGGGACCGCGACCCCGATGAAGATGAAGATCAGCAGGGCCGGCAGGCCGCGGAAGATCTCGATGTAGATGCCGGCCAGCCAGCGGTAGGGGCCGACGGAGGAGAGCCGCATCAGCGCGATCAGCATGCCGAGCGCCAGGCCGACGACGAAGCCGGACACCGTGTAGAGCACGGTGTTCTTCAGCGCCAGCGTGATGACGTCCGGGAACATCTGCCGGGCGATGTCCCACTGGGCGAACTGGTTCTGCAGCCGCCCCCAGTCGGCGCCGGCCGCGAAGGCGACCACGGCGGCGACGAAGACGACGTACTGCACACCGCGCGACAGCCGGCGCTTCTGCCGCCGGGTCAGGCCCTTCTTGCGAGGCTGGAGTTCTGTGTCCGCGGTCGTCATGAGGCGGCCGGAGAGGCGGCCGACCCGTCGTAGGGGCCGATCCACTTCTCGTACAGCTTCTTGTACGTGCCGTCGGCCTTCGCGTCGGCGATCGCCTTGTTGACGGCGGCGAGGAGCTTGGTGTTGCCCTTCTTGACCGTGAAGCCGTACTGCTCACCGGTGTTGATCTGCCCGGCGACCTGGAAGGCGGCGGCGTTGGCCTTGTCCTTCAGCCAGCCCTGGACCACCGGGTAGTCGATGACGACGGCCTTGACCTGGCCGGTGCGCAGGCCGTTGAGGACGGCGTCGGAGGACTCGAAGGAGACCGGGTCGAAGCCCTGCTTCCTGACGTAGTCCTCGCCGGTGGTCTGCGCCTGGGCGCCCAGCTGGACCTTCTTGGCCTTGGCGTCGGCGAGGGAGGTGATGCCGCTGTTCTTGTCGACGAGCAGGGCCTGGGTGGCGTCGAAGTAGGGGTCGGAGAAGTCGACGTTCTTCTTGCGCTCGGCGGTGATGGTCATGCCGGCCGCGGCCAGGTCGCACTCGCCGGAGTTGAGGAAGGCGCCGGTCTTGAAGTTCTCGAACGGCGTGTCGAGGATCTGCTGCTTCACGCCGAGGTTCTTGGCGACCAGGTCGATCATCGACACGTCGAAGCCCTGCACCTTGCCGTCGATCTCCGACTGGAACGGCGGGTACGGCAGGTGGGTGCAGGTGGTGAGCTGACCGGTCTTGACGAGTTCGACCCCGCCCGCGGCCGTTCTGGAGGCGCTGGAGCCGTTGCCGCTCGACGTGCAGCCGGCCACGAGGGCCAGTCCGGCCGCGGCGGTGACGGCGGCCAGGGCGCGAGCCCGGCGGCGCCCGAGGAGCGTGGTCACGAGACCTCCCGTAGGTCTGTGGGGCTCCCCGCGAGGTTGTGAGGGAGCTTTGGATTCCGGTTCTGCGGGTTCCGATTATAAGGAGATGTTGGGGTATCTCAAACCAAACCGATGGCAGTGAGGCCGTCCGGCCTAAGAAGTCGCCGGTCACCACCGGTCCCAGGGGCGCGGCGGGTGCCGGTTACGCTCATGCTGATCCGCCCCTCCTCGATCGAAGAGAGCACCGCCGTGACTCACCCCTTCCTCGACCTGCCCCCGCTGAGCGCCGCACACTTCGCCGCCATCGAGGACCGCGTGGCCCGGCTCCTGGACACCCGGCAGGACGTCGTGATCACGCAGGGCGAGGCGCTGCTGCCGCTGGAGGGCGCGATCAGGGCGACGACCGGGCCGGGGACGACCGCGCTGAACGTGATCACCGGCCCCTACGGGCAGACCTTCGGGAACTGGCTCCGGGACTGCGGCGCGACGGTGATCGACCTCACGGTGCCGTTCCACACGGCCGTGACGGCCGCGCAGATCCGGGAGGCGTTCGCCGAGCACCCGGAGATCGACTTCGTCTCCCTGGTGCACGCGGAGGCGGCGACCGGCAACACCAACCCGGTCGCGGAGATCGGCGCCGTGGTACGCGAGCAGGGCGCCCTCTTCTATCTGGACGCGGTCGCCTCGGTCGGGGCCGAGCCGGTGCTGCCGGACGCCTGGGGCGTGGACCTGTGCGTGATCGGGGCGCAGAAGGCGATGGGCGGTCCGGCCGGTGTCTCCGCGGTGTCGGTGAGCGCGCGGGCGTGGGCCCGGATGGCGGCCAACCCGCAAGCCCCGCGCCGGTCGTACCTGTCGCTGCTGGACTGGAAGGAACGCTGGATCGACGGCGGCCGCAAGGCGCTGCTGCACGCGCCGGCGCAGCTGGAGATGCTCGCGCTGGAGGCGTGCCTGGAGCGGATCGAGGCGGACGGCCTGGAGACGGTGATGCGCCGTCACCGTACGGCGGCGCTGGCCACCCGGGCCGGGGCGGTGGCCCTGGGCGGCGGCCTGGAGCCGTACGTGTACGAGGAGTCGGACGCGGCGCCGGTCGCCACGACGCTGCGGGTGCCCTCGGGCGTGGTGGCCTCGGAGCTGGTCGCCGAGGCGCTGGCGGGCGACGGCACGCTGCCGCTGGCCGCGGGCGGGGGCGCGCTGGCCGCGGAGATGATCCGGGTGAACCACTACGGGGTGGACGCGGCGGTGGGCGCGGTCCGGTCGAGCCTGGCGGCGCTCGGCGCGGGGCTGGCGAAGCAGGGCCGGACGGTGGATCCGGAGGCGGCCCGGCGGGCGGTGGAGTCCGTCTGGCGATAAGGGCCGGAAGCGGGCGGGTGGCACCACTGCCGGTGCCACCACCGCCGAGGGACTCGGCCCCGCCGTCGACGGCGTATCGAAAGCGTTAAGGGCATCTGAATTCAAAGCAATTCCGAATTCCCTTTTGAACGATGGCTTACCCGAGATCTTCTGCCCGCTTTTTGCGGAGCTAAACCGGGGGAATTTCATCCAGGTTTCAACCCTGTGACGCACTCCACATAAGCGGGTCATTTGCCCGGTTTGTGGTGGGAAATATCGGCACATACAGGCACGGCGGATTGGGCTGGCAACAGCACCTGCCGTGCATTTTTGCATTTGCCTCGCTAAATTCAGTGCGCATGACCGCCCCACTAGCAGACCTGATCGTCGAGCGCCCGATGGTGACCGACGGCGCCGCCCTGTGGCGTATCGCAAAGGATTCCGGAAGCCTCGACCTGAACTCCTCGTACAGCTATCTGCTGTGGTGCCGGGATTTCGCCGGCACGTCGGCGGTGGCGCGCGGCGCGGACGGCGAGCCCGTCGGATTCGTGACCGGATACACCCGGCCGGACCGCCCGGACACGCTGCTCGTCTGGCAGGTGGCCGTGGACGCCGTGCAGCGCGGGCGCGGTGTCGCGGCGCAGCTGCTGGACGGACTGACGGCGCGGGTGGCCGCCGAACGGCCGCTCACCGCCGTCGAGACCACCATCACGCCCGGGAACACCGCCTCCGAGCGGCTGTTCACCTCGTACGCCGCCCGGCACGGCGCCACCGTGGAACGCACCGTGCTGTTCGAGGCCGGCGAGTTCCCCGACGGTCCGCACGACCCCGAAGTCCTGTACCGCATCGGCCCCTTGACCCCCACATCGCACTGAGGAGCCTCCTGTGACCATCATCCAGCCCGACCTGAGTGTCTTCGAGACCCTGGAGTCCGAGGTCCGCAGCTACTGCCGTGCCTGGCCGACCGTGTTCGACCGGGCCCGGGGCAGCCGGATGTACGACGAGGACGGCCACGAGTACCTGGACTTCTTCGCCGGCGCCGGATCACTCAACTACGGCCACAACAACCCTGTGCTGAAACGGGCGCTGCTCGACTATCTGGAACGTGACGGGGTCACCCACGGCCTCGACATGTCGACCACCGCCAAGCGGTCGTTCCTCCAGACCTTCCAGGACCTGGTGCTGCGGCCGCGTGACCTGCCGTACAAGGTGATGTTCCCGGGGCCGACGGGCACCAACGCCGTGGAGTCCGCGCTGAAGCTGGCGCGAAAGGTGAAGGGGCGCGAGGCGATCGTGTCGTTCACCAACGCCTTCCACGGGATGTCCCTCGGGTCGCTGGCCGTCACCGGCAACGCGTTCAAGCGGGCCGGGGCCGGGATCCCGCTGGTGCACGGGACGCCGATGCCGTTCGACAACTACTTCGAGGGGACCGTCCCGGACTTCCTCTGGTTCGAGCGGCTGCTCGAGGACCAGGGGTCGGGCCTCAACAAGCCCGCCGCGGTGATCGTGGAGACCGTGCAGGGCGAGGGCGGCATCAACGTCGCCCGGCCCGAGTGGCTGCGCGCCCTCAAGGAGCTGTGCGAGCGGCAGGACATGCTGCTGATCGTCGACGACATCCAGATGGGCTGCGGGCGGACGGGTGCCTTCTTCTCCTTCGAGGAGGCCGGGATCGTCCCCGACATCGTCACGGTGTCGAAGTCCATCAGCGGCTACGGGCTTCCCATGTCGCTGTGCCTGTTCCGGCCCGAGCTGGACGTGTGGGAGCCGGGCGAGCACAACGGCACCTTCCGCGGCAACAACCCCGCCTTCGTCACCGCGACCGCCGCCCTGGAGACCTACTGGACCGACGGCCCGGCGATGGAGAAGCAGACCCGGGCCAAGGGCGAGCAGGTCGAGCAGGCGCTCATCGCGATCGTCGAGGAGAACCTCGCCGACGTGCGGGAGTACCGGGGCCGGGGTCTGGTGTGGGGCATGGAGTTCCACGAGAAGGCGCGGGCCGGGCGGATCGCCGCACGCGCCTTCGAACTGGGGCTGCTCATCGAGACGTCGGGGCCGGAGAGCGAGGTCGTCAAGCTGCTGCCCGCCCTGACCACGACCCCGGACGAGCTGGACGAGGGGCTGAGCATCCTCGCCCGGGCCGTCCGGGAGACCGTCTGACCAGGATCTAGCAAGGAGGCTGTTCACCACCGTGATCGTCCGTTCGTTCAAGGAGATCGAAGGCACCGACCGGCATGTCAAGGCCGCGTCCGGGACCTGGGAGAGCAAACGCATCGTCCTCGCCAAGGAGCGGGTCGGCTTCTCGGTGCACGAGACGATCCTCTACGCGGGCACGGAGACGTCGATGTGGTACGCCCACCACATCGAGGCCGTGGTCTGCGTCGAGGGCGAGGCCGAGCTGACCGACCGCGAGACCGGGACGTCGTACACGATCACGCCCGGCACCATGTACCTCCTCGACGGGCACGAGCGGCACACGCTGCGCGTCAAGGAGGACTTCCGCTGCATCTGCGTGTTCAACCCGCCGGTCACCGGGCGGGAGGACCACGACGAGAACGGCGTCTATCCCCTGCTGACGGAGGAGGGCTGACCCATGACCACGATCACCGACCTGTACCCGAGCCGTGGCCCGGTCGAGGTCTCCGTCCCCCGCAAGGACCCGGTCGTCTGGTCGGCGCCCGGTGCGGCCGGGCCGATCGCCACGGACCGGCTGGAGGCGTTCGAGCGGGACGGCTTCCTCGCCATCGACCAGCTCCTCGCGGACGACGAGGTCGCCGTGTACCGGGAGGAACTGGAGCGGCTGGTCGCCGACCCGGCGATCCGGGCCGACGAGCGCTCCATCGTCGAGCCGAAGTCCAAGGAGATCCGGTCCGTCTTCGAGGTGCACCGGATCAGCGAGGTGTTCGCGAACCTGGTGCGCGACCAGCGCGTGGTCGGCCGGGCCCGGCAGATCCTCGGCTCGGACGTCTACGTCCACCAGTCGCGGATCAACGTCAAGCCCGGGTTCGGGGCCAGTGGCTTCTACTGGCACTCGGACTTCGAGACCTGGCACGCCGAGGACGGGCTGCCGAACATGCGGGCCGTGTCGGTCTCGATCGCGCTGACCGAGAACCACGACACCAACGGCGGGCTCATGATCATGCCCGGCTCGCACCGGACGTTCCTGGGCTGCGCCGGCGCCACGCCCGAGGACAACTACAAGAAGTCGCTGCAGATGCAGGACGCGGGCACGCCCTCGGACGAGGCGCTCACCGCGATGGCCGGCGAGTACGGCATCAAGCTGTTCACGGGCCGGGCCGGTTCGGCGACCTGGTTCGACTGCAACTGCATGCACGGCTCCGGCGACAACATCACGCCGTTCCCGCGCAGCAACGTCTTCATCGTGTTCAACAGCGTGGAGAACGCGGCGGTGGAGCCGTTCTCGGCACCGGTACGGCGGCCGGAGTTCATCGGGGCCAGGGACTTCACGCCCGTGCGGTGAACGCGGTTGCTCAGCCGGCTTGCCCGCCGCGCAGCGGCCATCGGACACAGCATCGGAGCCAGGGACTTCACGCCCGTGCGGTGATCTCCCCCTGAGCCGGCCGGGCCGGGACCTCCCGTGGGACGGGGTCCCGGCCCGGTCGTGTCGTCAGCCGCCGAGCACGTCCAGGAGCCGGTCCACGTCCGCGGCGGTGTTGTACAGGTGGAACGCGGCCCGCAGGTTGCCCGCCCGGTTGGAGACCTCGATGCCGGCCCGGCTCAGTTCCGGCTGCCGGCCGCCGAGTCCCGGCACCGAGACGATCGCCGAGCCCGCGGCGGGCAGGGGCGCGTGGCCGAGGCCGGCGAGTCCGGCCCGGAACCGGTCGGCGAGGGCCACGTCGTGGGCATGGACGGCGGCCACCCCGAGTTCCTCGATCAGGTCGAGGGAGCGGCGCAGGCCCGCGAAGGTGAACAGGGCGTGGGTGAGGTCGAACCGGCGGGCGGAGTGGGCGAGTTCGGCGACCGGGCCGTAGCAGCTGTCCCACGGCTCCTCGCCCGCGACCCAGCCCGCGAGCAGCGGGGTCAGCCCGCCGAAGTCCTCGGGGACCACGAGGAAGGCGGTGCCGTGCGGGCCGAGCAGCCACTTGAAGGAGACCGCGGCCGAGAAGTCGTAGCCGCCGGCGTCCATCGGGAGCCAGCCGGCCGACTGGGAGAAGTCGACGTAGGTACGCGCCCCGTGCTCGCGGGCCGCCTCCCGCAGAGCGGGCAGGTCGGCGAGGCGGCCGTCCGCGGACTGGGCGGCGCTGACCGCGACCAGCGCGGTACCGGGGCGGACCGACTCGGCGATCCGCTCCAGCGGCACGGAGCGGACCTTGAGGTCGCCGCGGACGTGGAACGGGTTCAGTACGGAGGTGAAGTCGTCCTCGGCGGTGAGGACTTCGGCGCCGGCCGGCAGCGAGGCGGCGATCACCCCGGAGTGCGCGGCGACCGAGGCGCCCACCGCGACCCGGGTCGCGGGGACGCCGGCCAGCCGGGCGTACGCGGCCCGGGTGGCCTCCACGTCCTCGTACAGCGAGGTCAGCGGCCGGCCCTCGGCCCGCAGCAGGGCCGCCTCGTGCAGGGCGGTGACGGTGCGGGCGGGCAGCAGGCCGTTGCTGGCGGTGTTGAGGAAGGTGCTCTTCGGGGTGAACTCGGCGCGGACGAGGCTCTCGAACGTCTCCGTGGTCTCCATGGCTCCACTCTGCGGCCCACGGAACCCCCCGTCCATTGCGGATTTTTACGCAGAACCGCTAAGCACTGCTTATACGACCGCCCTGACCTGGGGTTTCTCAGTGCTGCGGCACCGCGCACCCGTCCGGCCCGCAGGCCTCGGCGCCACCCTCGTCGAGGAGCTGGAGCGGGGAACGCGCGCCCCAGGCCTGGCTGAGCGCCTGGGTGAAGACCTCGGCGGGCTGGGCGCCGGAGACCCCGTACTTCCGGTCGAGGACGAAGAAGGGCACCCCGTTGGCACCGAGCTCGGCGGCCTCGCGCTCGTCGGCGCGGACGTCGTCGGCGTAGCGGGCCGGGTCGGCGAGCACCCCGCGCACGGCCTCCGCGTCCAGCCCGGCCGCCACGGCCAGCTCGACGAGCCGCTCGGCGCCCTCGGTGAACAGGGACCGCTCCTCGGCGAAGTTCGCCCGGTACAGGAGCTGGATCAGCTCGTCCTGGCGGCCCTGCTCCTTGGCGAAGTGCAGCAGCCGGTGCATGTCGAAGGTGTTGCCGTGGTCCCGGCCGCGGGTCTGGTAGTCGAGGCCCTCGGCGGCGGCCTGGGCACCCAGGTTTTCCTCACCGGCCTGGGCCTGCGCCGCGCTCATGCCGTACTTCTTGGTGAGCATCGCCAGCACGGGCTGGACGTCGTCCTTGGCGCGGCCGGGGTCCAGCTCGAAGGACCGGTGCACGACCTCGACCTCGTCGCGGTGCGGGAAGGCGGCGAGCGCCTTCTCGAAACGGGCCTTTCCGACATAGCACCAGGGGCAAGCGATATCGGACCAGATCTCCACGCGCATGCTGTCGGCTCTCTCCAGGTAGTCAGACGTCTTCAACTACCTGAACCTTCAACCAGCACCCTTCATTCCCCGTCCACCGCATACCGCAGACACAGGTGATGATCACCGTCGCCGAGCGGCTGCTCCGGGTCCGGCACCCAGCCCTGGCGGGCGTAGAAGGCCTGGGCCCGCCGGTTGTCGACGTGCACGTCGAGCACGGCCGTCCGCCTGCCGTCGGCCTGCCACTCCTCCACGCAGGCCGTGTGCAGGGCGGTGCCGATACCGGCCCGCCAGCGGCCGGGGTCGACATGGAACTGGAACAGCTTGACCGTTTCCGCGGACGCGCCCTCCGGGGTACGGAACGAGGCGATGCCGACGATCCGGCCGTGCGCGACGGCACACAGCACCTGCACGTCGGGGCGCTCGATGGAGCCGCGCCAGGCCTCGGTCCAGTCGATGTCGTCCTGCGGGGCACCGTCCGGGTAGTACGTCGAACGGGCCCGGAAGTGCAGTTCGCCAATGGTCTCGGCTTCGGCGGACAGGGCGGTGCGGATCACCAGCGCGTCGGCCACACGGTCACTGATCATGCAACGGAGGACGTGACCGCGCCCGCACCGGTTCCACGGGCGTCCCTGTCGCCGCGGCCGTCCCGCTCAGCTTCCGTCGCGGAGGTCGGCCGGCCAGTCGGGCCTGAACTCGATGTGGTCGTACGTCACCACGCACCCCTCCCCTATCGGCGACTGGGTCATGAAGCCGACCAGCGCATCTTCCGTCTCCTTCTCGCCGCCCAGCGTGAGCAGCCGCACGAAGACCCATCTCCTGCCGTCGCGGGAGGCGTGGAAGGCGAGCGCCCGCCCGGTCCGGCTGATCCGCAGCCAGACCGAACTCCCCTCCACGGTGAAGGCGTTGGCGTCGTCGGAGTGGCCACGGGTGACCACCGTGCAGACGGTGGGGACGTCCGGCGAGTTCTCCAGACAGAGCTTGGCCCAGGCCCGGTCGCCGACGTGGACGTACAGCACACCGGCGTCGAAGGCGGCACGGAAGCCGACGGTGACCCGGGCGATCAGCTGGAAGTCCCCCTCGGGCGCCCCGAGCAGCCGGGGCGCGTCCGAGGCGGGATCCAGGGCCTCCCCGGTGGGCGACACGAACCGATCCTGCCGGGCCCCGGCCCACCCGGTGAGCACACCGTCCTCATAGGACCAGTGCCCGTCGGGCCCGTAGGTACGGAGAGGGAAGGGTAGTTCGGGAAGTTTCACGTCCATGGTCGAATTGTGTCAGCAGAACTTCGAAGCCGACCAAGGTACAGCCAACCTAAGGGGCGCGGGGCTGTGCCGATATGCGGCTCCGCCGCGTGGGCGCGACCAGCCACATCGGACCGGCACCCCGCGACGCACCCGCACCCCTTACGGCGCTACCGCTCCAGCACCCCGTCGAACCGCCGAGGAAGCCCCAGCGGATTGTCATCCCGCAACTCCGCCGGCAGCAAAGCCTCCGGCACCCCCTGATACGCCACCGGCCGCAACCACCGCTCGATGGCCGTACCGCCCACAGAAGTAGACGTAGACGTCGTGGCAGGGTAGGGCCCACCGTGATGCTGGGCCGGGGCCACAGCAACCCCCGTCGGCCATCCATTGACCAGCACCCGCCCGGCCAGCGGCGTGAGCTCCGCGAGGATCTCCGCCCCGAGCCCCTCCCCCGCGGCCTCCTCCGCGGAGACGTGCACCGTCGCCGTGAGATTCCCCGGCAGCCGCGACAGCACCGCCGTCGCCTCACCGCGGTCCGCGTACCGGACCACCACGGTCACCGGCCCGAAGCACTCCTCCAGGAGCAGGTCGTACGCCCCCTCCTCGGCCAGCCGGCTCGCCGGCACCGTGAGGAACCCCGCGCTGACGGTGTGCTCGCCGCCCGCCCCCGGCGTCACCGGGCTCTCCACGTCGGGGAGTTCGGCGCGCTCGGCGACCCCGGCGACGAAGTTGTCCCGCATCCGGTGGTCGAGCAGCACCCCCGCGTCGGTGTCGCTGACCGCGTCCGTGAGGGACTTGAGCAGGCCGTCACCGCCGGCGTCGGCCGGCACCAGGACCAGGCCCGGCTTCACACAGAACTGGCCGACGCCCAGCGTCATCGACCCGGCGAGCCCGGTGCCGATCTCCCCGCCGCGCTCGGCGGCCGCGGCCTGGGTGACGAGGACGGGGTTGAGGGAGCCCAGCTCACCGTGGAAGGGGATCGGGACCGGACGCGCGGCGGCCGCGTCGAAGAGCGCCCGCCCGCCCCGTACCGAACCGGTGAAGCCGGCCGCGGCGATCAGCGGGTGCCTGATCAGCTCGATGCCGGCCTCGAAGCCGTGCACGAGACCGACCGCCTCGGCGGGGATGCCGTGCTGGGCGGCGGCCCGCCGCAGCACCTTGGCGACCAGCTCGGACAGGCCCGGGTGGTCGGGGTGGGCCTTGACGACGACCGGGTTGCCCGCGGCCAGCGCGCTCGCGGTGTCGCCGCCGGCGACCGAGAAGGCGAAGGGGAAGTTGGAGGCGGAGTAGACGGCGACGACGCCCAGCGGGACCTTGTAGCGGCGCAGGTCGGGGACGGGCGGGGTGGCGGTCGCGTCGGGGTGGTTGATGATGACGTCGAGGAAGGCGCCCTCGTCGACGATGTCGGCGAACGCGCGCAGCTGGTAGGTGGTGCGGGCGAGTTCGCCGGTGAGCCGGACCGGGCCGAGCGCGGTCTCGGCGTCGGCGGCCTCCACGAGGTGGTCCTTGGCCGCGTCGAGTCCGTCGGCGGCGGACCGCAGGAAGGCCGCGCGGACCGTGCGGTCGGCGAGGGAGCCGCGTGCGGCGTGCGCCGCGGTGACGGTGGCGTCCACCTCCTGGGCTGTGGCCTCCACCGCAACCTGTTCACGCTGCTTCCCGGTGCGCGGGTCGACACTCCAGACTGGTGCTGCTGTCACCGCAGGTCCCTCCATGTAGTGCGTTCTGCCGCAGATCCGGGTCACTCACCAGGGATGTTCGATATACTGAACGCTGTCTCTGATGATGAATACGATGTCGGAGACTATATCCTCGGTTTCTCGTCCAACGAAGGGGTCAAGGGCGATGTCGGCAGGCGAGACAGGCGGCGGGGCACAGGTCAAATCCGCGGTACGGACCGTGGAATTGCTCGAGTACTTCGCCGGCCGGCCCGGAATGCACTCCCTCGCGGCGGTCCAGGAGGCCGTCGGATATCCCAAGTCCAGCCTCTACATGTTGCTGCGCACCCTCGTGGAGCTGGGCTGGGTGGAGACGGACGCGACCGGCACCCGGTACGGCATCGGGGTCCGGGCCCTGCTGGTCGGCACCTCGTACATCGACGGCGACGAGGTGGTCGCGGCGGCCCGCCCGACCCTGGACCGGCTCTCCGACGACACCACGGAGACCATCCACCTGGCACGCCTCGACGGCACGAACGTGGTGTACCTCGCCACCCGCCAGTCCCAGCACTACCTGCGCCCCTTCACCCGGGTCGGCCGCCGGCTCCCCGCGCACTCGACCTCCCTCGGCAAGGCGCTGCTCGCCACCCACACCGACGAGCAGGTCCGCAAGCTGCTCCCGGAGACCCTCCCGGCGCTCACCGAGCACACCCTCACGGACCGCGAGAAGCTCATCGAGGAGCTCCACCAGATCCGCGAGCAGGGCTTCGCGATCGACCGCGAGGAGAACACGCTCGGGCTGCGCTGCTTCGGTGTGGCGATCCCCTACCGCACCCCGGCCCGCGACGCGATCAGCTGCTCGGTCCCGGTGGCCCGCCTCACCCCCGCCCACGAACAGATGATCAAGGACGCCCTGTTCGACGCCCGGGACCGTCTGACGCTGGCGACGCGACGGCTTTAGGGCGGCGTCGCATGAACGAACGATGAGAAATCCGCCTGTAAGGGAACGGAGGACCCGTCTTCGCTCGTCTGTCTGAGCGGGATGAACAAGACGATCAGGCGGGCGTCCGTCTTCGCGCTGCTGCTCGTGCTCGCTCTGCTGGTCAGGGCGACATGGGTGCAGTTCTACGACGGCCAGGCCCTCGCGGACGACACGGACAACCGGCGCAACGCGATCGAGACGTACTCGCGGCCGCTCGGGAACATCATCATGGCCGGTGAGTCGATCACCGGCTCGGCACGGACCCCGAGCAGCAGCGACCTCAGGTACAAGCGCACGTACACGGACGGCAAGCTGTACGCGGCCGTGACGGGCTACGCCTCGCAGAGCTATGCCCCGACCCAGCTGGAGGGCATCTACCAGGATCTGCTGAACGGCACCGACAGCCGGCTGAAGACGGTCATGGACACGGTCACCGACCAGCGCGCCGACCCGGGCAACGTGATCACGACGATCGACCCGGCCGTCCAGAAGGCGGGGTACCAGGCGCTCGGCGGCAAGAAGGGCGCGGCGGTCGCGATCGACCCGAAGACCGGCAAGATCCTCGCGGTCGTGTCCACCCCGTCGTACGACCCCTCCTCGCTCACCGACGCCAACACGGCCGGTACGGCCTGGAAGAAGCTGAACGCGGACGCGGACAAGCCGCTCACCAACCGGGCGCTGCGCCAGCCGCTGCCGCCGGGTTCGACGTTCAAGCTGGTGGTCGCGGCGGCGGCGCTGGAGGACGGCCTCTACGCGAACGTCGACGACAAGACCGACAGCCCGAACCCGTACACCCTGCCGGGCACGACGACCCCGTTGAAGAACGAGAGCAGCACGGCCCCCTGCGAGGACGCCTCGATCCGCACGGCGCTGCGCTACTCCTGCAACAACGTCTTCGGCAAGATGGCCGTCGACCTCGGCCAGGACAAGGTGCGGGCGATGGCCGAGAAGTTCGGCTTCAACAACGCCAAGCAGGACATCCCGGTGCGGGCCTACGCGAGCGTCTACCCGTCGGACATGGACAAGGCCCAGACCGGTCTCTCCGGCATCGGCCAGTTCGACGTCACGGCGACCCCGCTCCAGATGGCCATGGTGTCGGCCGCCATAGCCAACGACGGCAAGCTGGTCTCGCCGCACATGGTCTCGCAGATCACCGACAGCGGTGGTGATCTGCTGAAGAACTACGACGACGCCGGCACCGAGCAGATCGTCAGCTCCGGCACGGCCCAGCAGTTGCAGTCCGCGATGCAGACGGTCGTCGAGCAGGGCACCGGTACGAACGCGCAGATCGACGGCGTGACGGTGGGCGGCAAGACGGGCACCGCCCAGCACGGCGAGAACAACTCCAAGACGCCGTACGCCTGGTTTACGTCGTACGGCAAGTCCGACAGCACGGGCAAGGAGGTCGCGGTGGCGGTCCTGGTCGAACAGTCGGACGCGGCACGGTCGGAGGTCAGCGGCAACGGGCTGGCGGCGCCGGTGGCGAAGGCGATGATGCAGGCGGCGCTCAAATAAGCGCCCCGTCAGGGGCGCGGGGCTGTATTCATATGCGGCTCCGCCGCGGGGGCGCGACCAGCCACGACGAACCCGCGGCCGACGACGCACCCCCGCGCCCCACCCCCTACTTCACGCCCAGCACCTGCTCCACCGGATCGATCGCGAAGTACACCAGGAACAGCCCCGACACCACCCACAGCAGCCAGCTGACCTCCTTCGCCTTGCCCAGCACCGCCTTGATCACCACATACGCCAGGAACCCCGCCCCGATGCCGTCGGTGATCGAGTAGGTGAACGGCATCGCGGCGATCGTCAGGAACGCCGGGATGGCGATCTCGTACTTGTCCCAGTCGATGTGCTTGACGTGGGTCATCATCAGGAAGCCCACGGCGATCAGCGCGGGCGCCGCCGCCTGGAGCGGCACGATCGTCAGCAGCGGCGTCAGGAAGAGCGCGAGTCCGAACAGCCCGCCGGTGATCAGGTTGGCGAAGCCGGTGCGCGCGCCCTCGCCCACCCCCGCCGCCGACTCGATGTACGCCGTGTTGGAGGAGGCCGAGCCCACACCGCCGGCCACCGCGGCCGCGCCGTCGATGAACAGCACCCGCCCGATGCCGGGCACCTGACCCTTCTCGTCCAGCAGCCCGGCCTCCGCGCTGATGCCCACGATCGTGCCCATGGCGTCGAAGAAGTCGGACAGGATCAGCGTGAAGACCAGCAGGACGGCGGTGAGGACACCGGCCTCGGCGAAGCCGCCGAACAGGCTGAAGTGGCCGACGAGTCCGAAGTCGGGGGCTTCGACGATCTTGTCGGGGACCTTCGGCGTGGTCAGGCCCCAGCTCTTGATGTCGGCGACCGAGTCGATGACGATCGCCACGACGGTCATCGTGACGATGCTGATCAGGATCGCGCCCTTCACCTTGCGCGCGACCAGCGCGATGGTCAGGAGCACGCCAAGACAGAAGACCAGTACGGGCCAGCCGGTGAGCCGGCCGACGGCGCCCAGCTGCACCGGCACGGTGGTGTTCGCGGCGTCCGGGATCCGGCTGACGAACCCGGCGTCGACGAAGCCGATGAAGGCGATGAACAGACCGATGCCGACCCCGATCGCCTGCTTCATCGCCTGCGGGATCGCGTTCATGATCGCTTCGCGCAGGCCGGTCACCACCAGCACACAGATCAGGATGCCTTCGAGGACGACCAGGCCCATCGCGTCGGACCAGCTCATCAGCGGCGCCAACTGGAAGGCCACGACGGCGTTGAGGCCGAGCCCGGCCGCGATCGCCAGCGGCAGGTTGCCGCCGACGCCCATGATGACCGTCATCACACAGGCCACCAGCGCGGTGGCGGTGACCAGTTGGCCGGTGTCGAGAGTGTGGCCGAACTTGTCCTTGGCGCTGCCGAGGATGATGGGGTTCAGGACAAGGATGTAGGCCATGGTGAAGAACGTGGCGAAGCCGCCGCGTATCTCCCGGCCGAAGGTGGACCCCCGTTCGGAGATCTTGAAGAACCGGTCGACGGTGTTCCCGGCAGGTGGCGCGGCGCCCTGCCGCTCGTCCACCTTCTGCGACTCGGACATGGTCGTACTCCTCGTTGCCTGAGCGATCGTGTGCGGATGCTGGCTGGATTGTTCCCGCGTTGAACCTGTTTCAGGTTTTCTCCGTGTTACGGAATCAGGCCTGATGGACTCCGGTCGACCGGACCGTCACCGAACCCCCGTTCGGCACACACAAAAAGATCACTGCTACGCTCCGGATCTCGCCGGAACGCTCCTCCGGGCGTTCGCATATCGATACACCTGTCATTCGCATGACATGGACGCGCATGACGCAGCCACCCTGACAGAAGAGGTCACCCGTGGGCACAGTCGTCGACGACGCCGCCGCCGCGGAGTTCCACGCCTTCTTCGAACGCCACTACGCCGAACTCTCCCGCCTCGCCCACATGTTGACCGGCGAGGCCGACGCCGCCGACGACCTGGCCGCCGACGCCCTGCTGGCGCTGTGGCACCGCTGGGACCGGGTGCGCGCGGCCGACCACCCGGTGGCCTACGCCCGGGGTGTCGTCGCCAACCTGGCCCGCACCCGCATCCGCAGCGCCGTGCGCGAGCGGCGCCGTATCGCCCTGTTCTGGTCGCACCGCGAGGAGAGGACCGAGAACCCGGACGTCGCCGGAGTGGTCGACGTCCAGGGGGCGTTGCGCCGCCTGCCGTTCCGCAAACGGGCGTGTGTGGTGCTCCGGCACGCGTTCGACCTGTCGGAGAAGGACACCGCGCTCGCCCTCGGGATCTCGGTGGGTACCGTTAAGAGCCAGACCTCGAAGGGCATGGCCGAGCTGCAGAGACTGCTCGGCGACTCCCAGGGTGTGCCGCAGCGGGTGCACGCGGCGATGGCGCCGCGCGCCGGTGAAAGCGGAGGAAGGAACCGATGAGGCAGCAGGACGTGCACGACGAGCTGCGCGCCCGGCTGCACGAGGCGGCCGAGGAGCACGAACCCGACCGCGCCCGCATCCTGGCCCGGGTCGAGCGGAGCATGGCCGCGCAGGCCCGCCCCGGCCATCGCGCCACCCTTCCGCCCGTGTTCGGCTGGGTCCGGGTGGTCAGCGCCACGGCGGCGGTCGCCGCGGTCCTCGGCATCGGCGGCTACGCGGTCGCCTCGGCCGTGAAGGAGACGCCCACCGAGAAGACGGTCGCGGTGTCGCCGACGCCGTCCGCGTCCCCGGGCACCACCTCCCGGCCGCCGTCCCGCCCGGCGGTCCCGCCGTCCCCCGGCACGCCCCCGAAGTCCTCCTCCCCGACGGCGAGTCCGACCCCCTCCGCGACCGCGAAGACCTCCGCCACCCCGGCGGCTCCGGTCGCCGACGGCGAGCAGGACGGGCCGCTGTGGTCGGACGGCTCGGTGGACCCGCACAGCAACGACTTCTGGGCGCAGTCCGACGTCACCCTGAAGATCTCGGAGCAACTGACCGCGCTCACCGTGCAGTTGAAGGTGGCCCAGACAGGCGGGGTGTCCAACGCCGGAGCCTGGCGCTCCCTGCCGGAGACCGACTTCACGCAGTCGGTCGCCGAGCAGGACGGCTTCCTGGTCTACACGTGGACGCTCAAGCCGGACCGCAAGGTCGCGGTCGGCGAGTGGGTGTTCGCGGGCCAGTACAACCACGAGCAGGGCGGCCGCGACGCCAAGAAGGACAGCTACACGATCACCGGCAGCGCGGGCGGCAAGCAGCACGCGGTGACGGGCGACTTCGCGACGCACACGACAGCCGACGGGGACTCATAAAGGAACGGCGGCTCTCCGCGCCCCTTAGGGGCGCGGGGCTGTACCGATATGCGGCTCCGCCGCGTGGGCGCGACCAGCCACAACGAAACCCGCGGCCTCAGTTCATGGTCGCCCCGATGGCGGTGGAGCCCGTAGTCAGGAACGTGGTCGCCGGCAGCGAGCCGTCGGAGCCACGCGCCCCGTACACGCTCGTCGCATCGGTCGACTTGAACGCCGGCGTGCTCACCCCGCCGTCCCAGCTGTTCGCCGCGGACACGGCCCTGGACCCCAGCTTGTCCGCGCCACCCTTGTCGCCCACCGCCAGGTTCCGCGCCAGCCGTGCCTTGCCGGTCTCGAAGAAGAACCCGGCCTGGGCATTGGCGTAGGCCGTGTTGCGGTTCAGCACGATCGCGCCGGTGTTGGAGTTCTCGGTGAACCCGTTCAGCGTGTTGTCCCAGGCGGCGTTGCCGCTGACGACGTGTGCGACGGCGACGCCCCCGCCGCCCAGCTTGAACCCGTTGCCGTTGCCCTCGAACGCGGAGTCGTTCCAGCGGTTCTTGCCGTTGCCGAAGGCCCAGCTGTGCTCGATGGCGACCGGGGAGGAGAACTGCCAGAGGTCCAGCCCGTCGTCCGAGTTGTTGTAGAGGCGGGCGCCGGTCACCTTGTTGCCCGTGCCCGAACCGAACTTGATGGCGATCCCGTCGGCGTTCTGGCCGTGCCCGGCCTTGTCGTAGTTGCCGTAGCTGTCCAGGTTCTGGACGAGGTTGTTCACGGTGCCGTCGCCGCGCAGGGTGAACCCGGAGTCGCCGTTGTCCGCGGTGACCAGGTTCTTGAAGACGCCGCCGGTGGACGAGGTGACGACGAAGCCCTGGGCCGGGGAGTTCTGGAAGGTGAGGTCCTGCACGGTCCAGTAGCTGCCGTAGATCCCGGTGAGCCAGGAGCCGGCGGGCAGCTTGGAGCCGTCGATCCTCACCTTCTCGCCGCTGTAGGCCTTGAGCGTGATGCGGTTCGAAGCGGTGCCGCTGACCGTCGACTTCAGGGTGGCGGTCGGGTAGTAGGTGCCCGCGCGGACCTGGATGACGGCACCGGCGGTGGCGTTCGCCACGGCCGACTCCAGCTGTGCGGTGGTCGCGACGGTGACCGTGCTGGTGGCGGCCTGGGCACCGCCGTTCGACAGACCGAGGTAGACGCCTGTCGCCCCCGCGGCGACGGCCACCGCCGCGGCGATCGAGAGGGTACGGGTCCTGCGGTGGCGTCCGGTGCTGAAGCGCACGGGCCGTTCCTTTCCTTGACGTCGCCGATGACGACGTGCCGACGAGGGGAGCGAAACGGGCCGGAGGGGCCGCCCCGGCCCGTTTCTGTCTCCCAGTCGCCACCGTGGCCGGAAAGGGTTGCCGCGTGTGCCGACTACGATCTACGGCCTACGACACGAAGTACGTCGGGTTCGGCAGCTTGTACGTGCGGTCCGCGTGGCCGCCGTCCAGGTCCGAGTACTGGTCGCCGAAGTTGGCGATGATGTCGTACCCGAGGTCCTTCTCGATGTGCTCGCGGGTGCCGGACTTGTACTGCACGGTCGTGCAGGTCCAGCTGCCCGCGGTGGCGCAACCGCTCAGGTACGACGGCGGATTGGCCGCGTCCTTGAGGAACATGTGCCCGGCGTCGAGGTTCACGTCGGCGCCGATCTTCTTCAGGTTCTCGACGGCGGCGGTGCGCTGCGCCTCGCTGAGACCGGAGTTGTAGAAGACCTCCACCCCCTTCTGCTTCGCGTACTGCACCAGCCCGGCGCTGCCGAAGACGCCCGGACGGTCGGCCTTGTTGACGTAGGCCGCCCAGGTGGCGGAGTTGTACGTGTAGTTGTAGCGCTTCTCGTAGTCGAGGCTGAGCAGCAGCGTGTCGTCGATGTCGAAGACGACCGCGGGCTTCTCGCCCTTGCGGTGGGCCTTGCGCGCGGCCCGGTCGATGTACCGCTCGGCGTCCTTGTCGAGACGCGCCAGGTCCTTGGCGTACGGGCTGGTCGGCGACGCCTGGTAGACGCCGCCCGCGTCGGCGGCGGTGCCGTAGTAGGTGTCGATGTCCTTCACCAGGAGCCCGATGTTGTAGGGCTCGTGGGTGGAGTTCGCGGTCGACTGGCCGGCCGTGGCGGCACCGGCGCCGTAGAGGGCGCCGCCGGCGAGCGCACAGGCGGCGGTGACGGCGACTGCTCTGTGTGATTTCCGCATGGAATCTCCGGGTCTGAGTCGGGTGGGTGTTGCACCAGGTCACGCCATGTCTACGCGCATCACACGGAATTCGGCGA
Organism: Streptomyces sp. NPDC058683; assembly: GCF_042716195.1. Classification (NCBI taxonomy): domain Bacteria; kingdom Bacillati; phylum Actinomycetota; class Actinomycetes; order Kitasatosporales; family Streptomycetaceae; genus Streptomyces; species Streptomyces sp. NPDC058683. Next base: position 22,809 of record NZ_JBHXSK010000034.1, on the reverse strand, counting down.
GCCCTTTATCTGATCGATACTCACCACCGGGCCGTCGCGGCGACCGTACGGCCGGCACACGACCGGAGCGGCTCACCACCAGCTCGTGCCACGTGGTGCAGGACACGTTCATGACAGGATTGCGCCGAGGAAAGCTCAGGGAAGTCATAAGGGCGCCCATGATTGCCGCGAAGGGATGACTCGTGACGTCCACCGCGCCTCCCCCCATACCCCGAGCCGCAGGATCGTTTCCGTTCATCGGCCACGCGCTGAAGATGCGCGACAACCTCGGCTTCATCGACTCGCTGCGGGAGACACGGGAGCCACTCGTCGAGATCGTCCTGCAACCCGGGACGCGCACCATCGTGGTCCAGGACCCGGCCCTGATCCACCAGATGCTCAAGGCTCTGGGGCCCTCCCTCGACAAGGGCCGGCTCTACGACAAGCTCGGCCAGTTGCTGGGCGACAGTGTCGTCACGGCCGTCGGCCGGAACCACGTGCGCAAACGCCGCCAGCTCCAACCGGCGTTCGCCCACACCGAGATCAGCCGCTACGTCGACCTCATGCGCGCCGAGGTGACAGCCACCGTCGCAGGCTGGGAACCCGGGCGAACCCTCGACGTACGAGAGGCGATGGTCGGGCTCAGCCTCGACATGCTGGCCAGGACGGTGTTCGCCGGCAGCCTCGACGACGCCGTCTTCCGCCGGCTGCGCAGCGACCTGTCAGTGGTGTTGAACGACGTCGGCGTGCGCATCATGGTGCCCGACTGGGCCGAGCGCCTGCCGCTGCCCTTCAACCGCCGCTTCGACCGGGCCCGGGCCGGCGTACGCGCCACCATCAACACCGCCGTCGACGAACTGAAGGCCTCCGGGCACGACACCGGGGACATGCTCTCCATGCTGCTGCGCGCCGTCGACGAGGAGACCGGCGAGCCGCTGACCGGGCATCAGATCTGCTCCGAGATCCTCACCCTGGCCGTGGCGGGCACCGAGACCACCGCGTCGGTGCTGTCCTGGACCCTGTACGAACTCGCCCGCCACCCCGACATCGAGGCCCGGATCCTGGCCGAGCTGCACGAGGTCCTCGGAGACCGGCCGGTCACCTTCGACGACGTGCCCCGGCTGCCGTACCTGAACCGGGTGATCACCGAGACCCTGCGGCTGCACCACCCCGGCTGGCTGGTCACCCGCCGCACCATCGAGGAGACCCGGCTCGGCGGGTGGACGCTGCCCGCCGGCACCGAACTGGCCTACTGCCAGCACGCCCTGCACCGTGACCCTGAGCGCTTTCCCGACCCGGAGACCTACGCCCCGGACCGGTGGGCCGACCCCGCGCAGGAGCTTCCGCCGGGCGCGTTCCTGCCCTTCGGGGACGGCAAGCACAAGTGCATGGGGGACCGTCTCGCCCTCACCGAGATGGTCACGGCGCTCGCGACGATGCTGCGTTCGGTACGGCTGGAGCTCTCCGAGGGCCAGGTCATCCGCCAGGTCGCCCGGCTCACCGTGAGGCCGCACACCCTGCGGATGACCGTCCGCCCCCGGATCCGGCCCCGAGCCGGGGCCGGCCTCTAGCGCGTGTCTCTTCGACGGGCCGGTCAGTCGACCGGATACGCCGGGGCATCCGTGCGGTCGTCCCGGAGCCGTCCGACCGAGTCGGCCACCGCCTGCGGCGAGGCCGGCTCGGTGGCCGTCGGCATCCTCGTCCGGACCCAGCCGTGACCAAGGAGGCAGGCCCTAGTCCATGGTGGCCCCGATGGTCGTGCTCCCCGTCGTCAGGAAGGTGGTCGCGGGCAGCGACCCGTCCGACTGCCGGGCGTTGTACGTCGTCGAGGCGTCCGTCGACTTGAAGGCGGGGGTGCTGACGCCGCTGTCCCAGTTGTTGCCGGCGGACACCACCGAGGAGCCCTTGCTGACCAGCCCGCTGCCGTTGCTCACCGCGAGGTTCTTGCCGAGCCGGGCCGCACTGGTGGCGAAGTAGTAGCCCCAGTTGCCGTTGGCGTAGGCGGTGGTGCGGTTGATGACGATCGCGCCGGTGTTGGAGTTCTCGGTGAACCCGTTGCCGGTGTTGCCCCAGGCGGCGGAGTTGTTGACGACGTGCGCGACCACCTCGCCGTCGCCGCCCAGCTTGTAGCCGTTGCCGTCACCAGCGAACGCGGAGTCGCCCCAGCGGTTGACGCCGTTGCCGAAGGACCAGGTGTGCTCGACGGTGACCGGCGAGGAGAAGGACCAGAAGTCGATCCCGTCGTCCGAGTTGTTGTACGTCCGCGCCGCGGTGATCAGGTTCCCGGTCCCCGAGCCGAACTTGACGGCGATCCCGTCGGCGTTCTCGCCGTGGGTGGCGGCGTCGTAGTTGCCGTAGGAGTCGATGTTCTTGACGGTGTTGTTCACGGTCCCGTCCCCGGTGAGCGTGAAGCCGGAGTCGCCGCCGTTGATGGTCTTGATGTTGTTCCAGTTGGTCCCGGTGCAGGACTGGCAGACGACCGCGCTGTCCGGGGAGTTCTGGAAGGTGAGGTTGGAGACGTTCCAGTAGTCGGCGGTCAGCTTGAGGATCCAGGAGCCGGAGGGCAGCGAGGACCCGTCGATCTTCACGGTCTCCGAGCCGTACGCGGTGAGGGTGACCGGCGCCGACGAGGTGCCGTTGGCGGTGGACTGGAGGGTGGCGGTCGGGTAGTAGGTGCCGCCGCGGACCTGGATGACCGTGCCGGCGGTGGCGTTCTTGATGGCGTTGGTCAGGTCGGTGGAGTTGCTGACCACGACGGTGGCCGCGTGCGCCGGGGTGGCGAGCACGGCCAGTCCGAGCGAGGCGGTGGTCACGGCGAGCGCGGTGAAGGAGCTGATACGACGCATGACGTGCGGGTCCTTTCGTCGATCAGAGCTGGCGGACGGGTTTCCAGTCGCCGAGGTAGGCGGCGGGGGTGTGCGACGCGGCCTCGGCGGCGCTGAGCTGGGGCCGGTTGTCGGGGACGGTGATCACCGCGCCCGGCCCGGTGTTCCGGTACTCGTGGAACCGCATGGACTGCCAGGGATAGGCGTCCCGCATGTTCGTGTAGGGCGCGACGGGGTCGATCCCGGGGCCGATGAGACTGTCCCGCACGACCAGCGAGGGCCAGGCGGTGGTCTCGTACGTCGGCACCCAGGGCCGCGCCAGCTTGTACGCCCCGTCCTCCGCGCCGGAGGAGAACCGGCAGCGGACGGCGAGGAACCCGTGCGGATCGGCACGGGCGGTCGAGGGGGCGAACACCATGCCCTTGGGGGTGAAGTCGACATCCCTCCGCAGGGTGCGGAAGTGGCAGTTCTCGTACACCGCGACCGCCCGCCCGAAGACGAAGTCGACATCGCCCTCGACGTAGCAGTGGTGGAAGAACTGCCGGCCGAAGGAGCCGAGTTCGGTCGTGTCGGCGAACAGGGTGTCCTGGTGGGCGAGGAGCCGCACGTTCTCGAAGTGCGTACGGTCCCCGGTGAGGTACGCGGCGACGGCCTGGGTCCCGGTGATCTCCGGATGGTCGGCGCGCAGCCAGTCGTTGGCGAGGGTGAGATCCCGTACGACGAGTCCGGCCGCCGCGGAGGTGAAGGTCGCGGAGCCGGCCGTGCCGTAGGTCCCCGAACCGTCCGGCTTCGGGGTCCCGTTGGCGTGGTCGAAGACGATGACCGCGGCCCGGGGATCCCGGCTCGCGCCCCGCAGGGTCAACCGCACCTTGTCCGCGGGCACGCTGACCACTTCGCGGTACGTCCCCGGGTGGACGACGATCGTCCGGCCCGGCCCGGACACCGCGTCCACGGCCGCCTGGACGGAGTCCCCGGGGCGGACGTGCAGGACACGGCGGTCGCGGTCCGGGGCGAAGGCCGACGCGGCTCCCACGGCGACGGTTGAGAGGAGAGTGCGTCTCGACAGCACCTCAGCGCTCCTTCCACGGGGCCCAGTCGCCGAGACAGCCCTCCCGGGTCGCGGACCCGGCCTGTTCGGCGGTGAGCTGGGGCCGGTTGGCGGCGACCGTGATCTCGGCGCCGGGGCCGAGGTTGCGGTACTCGGCGAAGCGCTGGCTCTGCCAGGGGAAGGCGTCCGACATGTCGGTGTAGGGCGCGACCGCGTCGATGCCGGGGCCGAGCAGGCTGTCCCGGACGACGAGCGAGGGCCGGGCGGTGGTGTCGGAGGTGGGCACCCAGGGGCGGGCCAGCTTGTAGGCGGCGCGCGGGGCTTCGCTGCTGACACGGCTTTCGGTCACCAGATAGCCGTGCGGGTTGAGGACCGCCGTCGAGGGGGCGAAGACGAACCCGTACGGGGCGGTCGCGAGGTCGGTCCGGTCCAGGGTGCGGAAGTGGCACCGCTCGTACACCGCGGCCGCCCGCCCGAAGACGAAGTCGACGTCGCCCTCGGCATAGCAGTGGGCGAAGTACTGGCGGGCGAAGACGCCGAGGGCGGTCGAGTCGGCGTACAGGGTGTCCTGATGCCCGACGAACCGGCAGTGGTGGAAGGCGCTGCGATCGCCCTGCACCTTGAGGGCGACGGCCTGGGTGCCGCTGATGTCCGGGTGGTCGGCGCGCAGCCAGTCGTTGGCGAAGGTGATCCAGCGGGCGGTGAAGTCGTCGGCCTGCACGGTGGCGGTGGCGGAGCCGGTGGTGCCGTAGGTCCCGCCGCCGGGCTTGGCGGTGCCGGCCGCGTTGTCGTAGACGATGACGACGTCACGCGGGTGCTCGGAGGCGCCGATCCAGGTGGCCTCGGTGCGGGTGGTGTCGACGGCGACGGTCTCCCGGTAGACGCCCGGGGCGAGGACCAGGGTCCAGCCGCTGCCGGTGGCGGCGGTGACGGCGGCCTGCACGGTGGTGAAGTCGCCGCGGCCGTACGGGTCGACGTACAGGGTCCCCGGGGTGCGGCGGCGCGCGGGGGACCCGTACCGTCCGAACGGACGGCGGCCGACGGCGGCCCGAGCGGGGACGGCGGCGAGGCCGAGCGCGGCGCCCGCCCCGGCGCCCGCGATCAGGAAACCCCGTCTGGACAGGGGAGGTCGAGGATGGTGCGAGGGCATGCGGATGCTCCTTCGCGGTGCGGCTCGGGTGAGGTTCGCGGTACGGCTCGGGTGAGGTTCGCGGTACGGCTCGGGTGAGGGAGGGGCCGGGGCGGTGGGGCGCCCCGGCCCGGGGACGCGACGGGGTCAGCGCAGTCGGCCGGCCCCGGCCGCGCGGTCGACGATGCGCGGCACGGCCCGTGCCGGGTCGACCCTCGTGCGCAGGGTCGGGGTCCAGGTCGAGCCCGCCTGGAGGGTCTCGGCAGGGATCTGCGCGTTGTGGACGGCGATCAGGTCCGTCAGCTCACCGTTGACGTAGTTGTCGTCGGCGGTGAGCGTCGACTCGTTCCACTTCTTCAGGACCGAGCCCGCCCCGACGGTGTCGGGCAGGGTGAACGCGTTGTGCTCGGCGACGAGTTGGGACTCGATGCCGATGCCGTAGCTGTAGCCGTAGCCGTCCTCGGCGACGAAGTGGTTGTTGTAGGAGTCGACCTGCCCGAACCGCACCCGGGGGGCGCGCTCGACCAGGTTCGCGAACAGGTTGTGGTGGAAGGTGACCTTGAGGTGCCCCCGGTCGACGGCCGCGGTCGAGGCGCTGTCGCTGTTGCCGATGAGGATCGTCTTGTCGTGGTCCTCGAAGACGTTCCAGGAGGCGGTGACGTAGTCGGCGCCCTTGACGATGTCCAGCTCGCCGTCATGCTGCTCGTAGATCCGCCCGAAGTAGGAGGGCAGGGTGCTGTCGGGGTGGTCACCGTCGGTGAACGTGTCGTGGTCCATCCACACATGGGTCGATCCGTAGACCACCGCGCTGTCGTACTCGGAGTTCCAGTTGCCGTCGGCGGTGTCGGTCGGGTCCCACTGCGGGAAGCAGTCGAGCGGGCTCTCGAAGCTCAGGTTGCGGACGATGACGTTGTCGACGGCCTTGATCTGCAGGCTGGCGCCCTTGAAACCGGCGTCCTTGCCGATGCCGACGATGGTCGTGTTGGCCGGGACGTCCGCCTTGATGTAGGCGTCCTGGTGGGCGGCGGAGGCGCGGCGCAGCCCCTCCGGGCTGTCGTCGGGCTCGCCGTCCAGGTTGGTGGAGTGCCCCCAGGCCTCCGGTGAGTACTTCGCGAGGTAGGCGGCGAAGTCGTAGCCGGGCACGGCGAACGAGTCGCAGCTCGGCCCGTCCGCGTCGATGGCCCCCTTGACTCTGATGATCTTCGGCGCGCTGCCCCCGTCGGCCAGTGCGGCCTTGAACCCGTCCCAGGTGGTGACGGTGTAGACGTGCGCGGAGTCGGCGGCGGCCCCGCCGGTGGTCCCGGTGGTGGCGGCGCCCCAGCCGTCGTGTGCGCCCAGCACCTGGCGGTCGAGCGCGGCCCGGTGCGGGGCGGCGGCCTGGGCGGTCCCGGTCACGGCGAGCACGAGGGCAGTGCAGCCCACGACCGTCGCCATGACGCGTGCATGACATATATAGGTACGCACTGTGCGGGTCTCCTCAGCTATGCGGGTGGCCAGGTGATCCAGGACGTGGGGATGTCCTCGTGCAGCCGGATGACGTCGTGCCGGGCCAGCACCCGGCTGCGCGGCAGCTCCCGCGCCACGAGCCGGGCCACGGCGACGGCCCCCGGCGGATTGAAGTGCGTGTTGTCCTGCTCGGTGCCGGTCCAGTTGAAGTACGTCTTGGTCGCCTCGACCCCGAGCGACTGCCACAGCGCGAGCGACAGCGCCTCGATGTCGAGCAGCGGCACCCGTTCCTGTGCGGCCAGCGCACGCATCGCCGCCGGGTAGTCGCCGTGGGTCGGCACGGCGTTGCCGTCGGCGTCGAACCTCCGCCGCTCCACGGGCGTGGCGAGGACCGGCCGGGCACCGTGCGCGCGGGCGCCTTCCACGTAGAGGCGCAGATAGTCCTGATAGGTGGTCCAGGGCTCGGTGTACCGGGTGGGATCGTCGCTCTTCTCGTCGTTGTGCGCGAACTGGACGAGGAGCAGATCCCGCGGCCGGACGGTGGCGAGAATGGCGTCGAGCCGCCCCTCGTCGACGAAGCTCTTGGAACTACGCCCGTTGACAGCCTGGTTGGAGACGGTGATCTCCTTCCGCAAGAAGAAGGGGAGAGCCATTCCCCATCCGGTCTCGGGAGCCGCGTCGGCGTATTTCTGGGCGGCGGTGGAGTCTCCGGCGATGTAAAGGGTCCTACGCCTCTCGGGTGAACGCCCGACGAGAGGAACGGCGCCAAGAGCCGCGGAAGTTACCTGTCTGCGCGTAAGGGACACGCGGGTCACCTTTCAAACAGGGGATGACATGACCTACCCAGGGGCGCGGGGAACTGCGCGACCAGCCACAACAGACCTGCAGTCCCCCACCACCGCAACCACCCGAAATCAGTGGTTCTTCTTCCAGTCCGCCTGAGCCTTGTCAAGCTGATCGGCCAACGTGTCCAGGAACTCCTTCGCCGTCAGTTTCCCCAGCAGCACTTTCTGGAAGTTCGGCTCGTTGTCGGCCTTGGAAACGGTGTTCCAGTCCGGCAGATAGTAAGGAAGCTGCACGATCTTGGTCGACGTCCCGTTGAGCGCCTCGGCGGCCAGTTTCGTCGGCTCCGACGCCTGTACCCAGGCGTCCCGCGCCGCCTCGTTGTTCGCCGGCACCTGCCCCGCCGACTCGTTCCACTCGCTGTTGGCCCCGTGGGAGGCCGCGAACTCGATGAACTTCCAGGCGGCGGCCTTGTTCTTGCCGGCCTTGAACAGCCCGAGACCGTCGACCGGGTTGGACACCTGCACCCGGGTCCCGTCGTCGAGCGTGGGATTGGGAATCCCCTTGAACTTCCCGCTCAGCGCTTTCTCGTGATCGGCGTAGGACCCGAGGTTGTGGCTCAGCATCCCGATCGTGCCGGAGTCCCACTGCGCGACCATCTTGGTGAAGTCGTTGTTGACGTCGGCGGACGGGGTGTCCTTCTTGTAGAGCCCGACGTACTTCTCCAGAGCGGCGACGTTCTTCGGATCGTTCACCGTCGTCTTGTCGCCGTTCCAGAACGAGGTGATCCCGCTCTGCCCGTACATGGCGTCCAGCGCCTGGGCTATCGACCCCTCACCGCCCCGGATGGTGTATCCGAACTTGTTGTGCCCCTGGTCGGTGAGTCTGTCGGCCGCCGCGAAGAAGTTCGTCCAGGTGGTCGGCGGGTCCAGCTTGGCCGCACCGAACAGATCGGTCCGGTACCAGAGCGTGCCGTTGTTCGCGGACGTCGGCACGGAATAGGTCTTCCCGTCACCGCCGGCGGCTTTCACGCTCTCCAGGAACTTCTCGTTGAGCTTGCCGTTCAGGGAGCTCTTCGCGAGCCGGCTGTCCAGCGGCTCGAGGGCACCCTGCGCGGCGATCTCCGCGAGCATCGCGGTGCCGACACCGCCGACGTCCGGGAGTCCGCCGCCCTGGATGGAGGTGTCGTACTTGGACTGCACACTGGCGGCGGGCACCCCGACGTAGTCGACCTTGATGCCGGGGTTCTGCTTCTCGAAGTCGGCGATGATCTGCTTCCAGACGTCGGTGCGGACACCGCCGTTGTTGTCCCAGAAGGTGATCGTGCCCTTGCCGGAGCCCTCGTTGCCCTTGTCCCCCGCGCTGCCGCTGCCGTCGTCGCCGCAGGCGGTGGCGGTCAGGGCGAGCACGGAGCCCAGGGCGACGGCGACGGCCGCACGCCTGCTTCTGCGAATGCGGATGCTGCTCTTCATTGGTCGGCTCTCTTCTTCTGGATCCAATGGAGATGTGCGGTGGTGCGGACGTGCGGCTACGCGGCGCCGATCCGGGCCTCGGCCTCGGCGAAAGTGGTCATTGGGTCACCGCCTTGCGGACCAGGGCGGCCGCTTCGCCCCGCCCGAGCCGCCCGTCGGCGACGACGGTGACGACGCGCCGTACGACGGTCTCGCCGGGCGGGACCGGCAGCCGTTCGACGGGGGCCAGTGAGGAGCCGACGCCCGGGTACTCGGCGGTGCGGACGAACCAGGGGTCGCGGCGGGTGTCCGCGGTGGCTCCGGCGAGGACGAGGGTCCAGTCGGTGCCGGCCAGCGCCAGCCAGTCGGCGCTCCGGCCGTGCACCGCCTGCTCGCCCTCCTGGTCGGCCGTGAAGACGTCCGGGGCGGTGGCCTCCTTGCGGGCCCGCCAGAAGTAGCCGCCGTAGGCCGCGCCGGGGCGTCCGTTGGTGGCGGGGCTGCCGATCGAGAGCGGGTCTTCGGTGACGTTGGTGAGGGAGAAGGTGAAGTCCAGCGCCCAGGCGGTGTCGGTGAGTTCGGTCGCGGCGACCGTGCGCCGCTCGCGCAGCAGCTCGGTGCCGGCGGCGGTCCAGCGCAGCTCTTCCACGAACCCGTCGGGGTCGCACAGCTGGAAGGCCAGGTGGCGCTGGGCGCCGTGGTTGTCCAGTTCGGTCGGACCCCGGTCCCGGACGAAGGTCCGCCCGCCCCAGAAGTTGAACCCCCCGACGTCGGGAACGGCGACACCGACGCCGAGGTGGTGGGTGTGGTCGGCCGGGGTCAGCTCGGTGACCGCCCGGCCGGCCAGGGTGGTGACGGGGTGCAGGTAGGGCCGCGGGGAGAGGCGGGCCGGCAGTTCGGGCCGGGTGACGTAACGGGCGACCGGGCGGCCCGCGACCCGTAACACCAGGGTGTCTGTCATGTGCTCACCGCTTTCGGTGGGGCCCAGGGGGCGGACAGCTCGGAGTAGAGGGCGAGGGTGTCGGCACAGGCCGCGACCAGTGCGTCGATGCCGGTGACGACCCGGCGGTCCTCCTCGGGCAGGAAGTGCCAGGCGTCGGCGGGCAGCGCGGCCGGGTCGTCGGCCAGTCGAATCGCTTCAACGACCTTCATGAAGGCGCCCGTCGAGTCCGGTTCGACCAGCAGTGCGGCGCCGGTGGTGAGGTGGTCGGCGAGGTTCTCCAGCAGGTCCGTGCTGCCGTACGCGGTCTCCTGCGGACCGTGGCCCGCCCGCTGCACCAGCACCCGGTCCTGCTTGTACCAGAAGGTGATGCGGCCGCTGGTGCCGTGCACCAGGACGTACGGGTCCCCCGGTTCCTCGGCGCAGAGCGTGGCGGCGACGGTGAGCGGGCCGCGCGGGGTGGTGACGCGGACGCAGGAGGTGTCGTCGGACTCGATGTCGTTGGCGCGCAGCAGTTCGGTCTCGATGCCGGTGACGTCCTCGGCGCGGGGGGTGCCGAGCAGGGCGAGGCCGGTGGCGACGGAGTGCGCGAAGGGGTTGGTGAGGACGCCGTCGACGACGTCCACGCCGCCGAGGCGCCGCTTGCCGGCCCAGGGCGCCCGCCGGAAGTAGGACTCGGCGCGGGCCCAGGCGCCGGCCCCGCCCACCCCCACCACGTCACCGATCGCGCCCTCGGCGAGCAGCTTGCGGATCGCGGGCACGGCGCCCGAGCCCAGCGACTGGAAGCCGATCTGGCAGGCCACGCCCGCCTTGGCGACCCCGTCGGCCATCCGCCGGAACTCCGCGTAGGACGGTGCCGGCGGCTTCTCCAGGAGCAGGTGCACGCCCCGCTCGGCGGCGGTCAGGGCGAGGTCGGTGTGGGTGGGGATCGGGGTGCAGATCACGGCGATCCGGGCGCCGGTCGAGTCCAGCAGGGCGCCGAAGTCGGCGGACTGCTCGGGCGTGCCGAGACCCTCGGGCAGTTCGTCCGCGCCGAGCGGGGTCAGCTCGCAGATGCCGGCGAGCCGGACGACCCCCCTCTCCTGGAGGCGGCGGATGTTCTCCAGGTGCCAGCGGCCGTGGCCGCGCGCCCCCGCCAGCACGATGTCGATGGTCGAAGAGTTCACGGCATGCTCCCTGCGCTGTCGATCTTTGCGTGCAGGGTAAGCGTCCGGCCCGGTCGGCCCGTGAGGTGTCTCATCCCTTCACCGCCCCCGCGCTGAAGCCGGTGATCAGCCACTTCTGGATGAAGGCGAAGACGATCACCACCGGTACGGCGGCGATGATCCCGCCCGCGGCCAGTGCGCCCAGGTCGACGCTGTCCGCGCTCATCAGGGTGTTGAGGCCGACCGGGATGGTCTGCTTGCTCTGGTCGGACAGGAACATCAGGGCGAACAGGAAGTGGTTCCAGGCGTGCACGAAGGCGAAGGAGCCGACCGCGATCAGCCCGGGCCGCAGCATCGGGAGGACGACGATCCGGAAGGCGGTGAACCGGTTGCAGCCGTCGACCCAGGCGGCCTCCTCCAGGGAGTACGGCACGTTCCTGATGAAGCCGCTGATCAGGATCATCGACAACGGCAGCTGGAAGACGGTCTCGGCGATGACGACACTGCCGAGCGAGTTGATCATCTGGAGCTTGGCGAAGATCTGGAAGAGCGGCACCAGGAGCAGCGCGCCGGGCACGAACTGGGAGCAGAGCAGGCCCAGCATGAAGCCGCGCTTGAGCCGGAAGTCGAAGCGGGCCAGGGCGTAGCCGCCGGCCAGCGCGACGACCGTGGTCAGCAGCAGGGTGGCGACACCGACGTAGACGCTGTTGGTGAAGTAGGTGCCGAAGCTGCGCTCGGTCCACACCTTCCGGAAGTGCTCGAAGGTGACCGGCCAGGGCACCAGGGAGGTGGAGCCGGCCGGGCGCAGGGCGAAGAGCAGGATCCAGTAGAAGGGGACGAGGGTGAAGAGGAGGTAGATCCCGAGGGGGAGGTAGATCCCCCAGCGGGGGGCCTCGTCCCAGGCGCGGCGCCGCTTCCCCGGCCGGGCGGGTGCGGACGCGACGGGTTCGGCCTCGGGGGCGATCTCGGTGATCACTTGGCCTCGCCTCCGAACTTGCTCAGCCGCAGGTAGACCACCGAGAAGAAGAGCAGGATCACGAACGCCACCGTGGTCAGCGCGGAGGCGTAGCCGAAGTTGTGGGCGTCGACACTGGTGTTGGCGATGTAGAGGGGAAGGGTCGTCGTCTCTCCCGCCGGACCGCCTCCCGTCAGGGTGTAGAGCAGGTCGACGTTGTTGAACTCCCACACCGCGCGCAGCAGCGTGGAGAGGACGATGGCGTCCTTGAGGTGCGGCAAGGTGATGTGCCAGAACTGCTTGATCCGGCCGGCCCCGTCGACCTCGGCGGCCTCGTACAGGTCCTTGGAGACGGACTGGAGGTCGGCGAGGATGAGGATCGCGAAGAAGGGGACGCCGCGCCACAGGTCGGCGACCACGGCCGCCGGGAACACCGTCGAGGTGTCGGAGAGCCAGCTGGTGCCGTACGACCCGATGCCCGCGTCGGCGAGGTAACGGGTGATGCCCGTCTGGGAGTTGTAGAGCAGCACCCAGATCGCGGAGGTCAGCACGCCGGAGACGGCCCACGGCGAGAAGACCAGCGCCCGGCCCAGCGCCCGCCCGACGAACGTCTGGTTGACGATGAGCGCCAGCGCCAGACCGAACAGCAGCTGCAACCCGACTTCCACCACGACCCACTTGGCGCTGAAGGTCAGCGTGGACCAGAACTGCGGGTCGTGCGCGAAGGCCTGGGTGAAGTTGCCGAGACCCGCGAAGCCGTTCCGCCAGGGCTTGGTCGGGTTGTAGTTCTGCAGGCTGTAGTAGAAGACGCTGAGCACCGGGTAGGCGATGAAGCCCAGCATCAGCAGGGCCGCCGGGGCGATCAGCAGATACGGCAGCCTGCGCGGCGTCGCGGAGGCACGGCGCCGCCGGGGTGGCGCGGGCGGTTTCGCCACGGCTGCGGCTTGGGCCATGACTGTTCTCCGTTCGCTTTGGTTACAGCGGGTGCAGGAAGCGCTTGCTCAATGCACGCGGTTGAAGCGCTTCGACGATCATCAGAGGCAGTTGTGGGCGGTTACGGGTGGTGCGGTCAGCCCGCGTACGGGTCCGGGACCTCGCCCGGCCGGGCCAGGAACTCGAAGTCACAGCCGGTGTCGGCCTGGGTGATCTGCTGGTCGTAGAGCGCGCCGTAGCCGCGCTCGTACCGGGCGGGCGGCGGCGTCCACTCGGCCCGGCGCCGCGCCAGCTCCTCGTCGCCCACGTGGAGCCGGAGGCTGCGGGCCGCCACGTCCAGGGTGATGGGGTCCCCGGTGCGGACGAGGGCGAGCGGCCCGCCGATGTACGACTCGGGCGCGATGTGCAGGACGCAGGCGCCGTAACTCGTGCCGCTCATCCGGGCGTCGGAGATCCGCACCATGTCCCGCACGCCCTGCTTCAGCAGGTGGTCGGGGATGGGCAGCATGCCGTACTCGGGCATGCCGGGGCCGCCCCTGGGCCCGGCGTTGCGCAGCACGAGCACGCTGTCGGCGGTGATGCCGAGGGCGGGGTCGTTGATGGTGCGCTGCATGGTCCGGTAGTCGTCGAAGACGACGGCGGGCCCGGTGTGCTCGAGGAGCCGCGGTTCGGCGGCGATGTGCTTGATGACGGCGCCGTCCGGGCAGAGGTTGCCGCGCAGCACGGCGACTCCGCCCTCGGCGGCCACCGGGTTGTCGCGGGGCCGGATGACGTCGTCGTCGTGCACCCGGGCGCCGGCGAGCTGCTCGCGGTAGGTGTCGTGGGAGACCGTCGGCCGGTCGAGGTGGAGCAGGTCGGGGATACGGGAGAGGAAGCCCGGGAGGCCGCCCGCGAAGTGGAAGTCCTCCATGAGGTACGTCTGCCCCCCGGGCCGGACGTTGGCGAGGACGGGCACGGTGCGGGCGATGCGGTCGAAGTCGTCCAGGGTGAGCCGCACCCCCGCCCGTCCGGCCATGGCGATGAGGTGGATGACGGCGTTGGTGGAGCCGCCGAGCCCGAGGACGGTGGTGACGGCGTCCTCGAAGGCCTCGGGGGTGAGGAGCTGGGAGAGCCTCCGGTCCCGGTGGACGAGTTCGACGATCCGCATCCCCGCCCCGGCGGCCATCCGGTCGTGCCCCGAGTCGACGGCCGGGATGCTGGACGCGCCCGGGACGGTCACGCCGAGGGCCTCGGCGGCGGCGGTGAGGGTGGAGGCCGTCCCCATGGTCATGCAGTGACCGGGCGAGCGGGCCAGGCCGCTCTCCAGCTCCGTCATCTCGCAGTCGCCGATCAGGCCGGCGCGCTTGTCGTCCCAGTACTTCCACATGTCGGTGCCGGAACCGAGGACCTCGCCCCGCCAGTGGCCGGGGAGCATCGGGCCGGCGGGCACGAAGACGGCCGGCAGGTCGACGGAGGCGGCGCCCATGAGGAGGGCGGGGGTGGACTTGTCGCAGCCGCCCATGAGCACGGCGCCGTCGACGGGGTACGACCGCAGCAGCTCCTCGGTCTCCATGGCGAGGAGGTTGCGGTAGAGCATGGGGGTCGGCTTCTGGAAGGTCTCGGAGAGCGTGGAGACCGGGAACTCCAGCGGGAAGCCGCCCGCCTGCCACACGCCCCGCTTGACCGCCTGCGCCCGGTCACGGAGGTGCACATGACAGGGATTGATGTCCGACCAGGTGTTGAGGATCGCGATGACCGGCTTGCCGAGGTGCTCCTCGGGGAGGTAGCCGAGCTGGCGGGTGCGGGCGCGGTGGCTGAAGGAGCGCAGGCCCTCGGTGCCGTACCACTGGTGGCTGCGGAGTTCCTCGGGCCGCTTGCGAGGCGCGTTCACAGGGACCATCCGGAGGCGATGGCGGCGACCTCGGCGCGCTCTTCCTCGGGCAGCTGCCTGCTGGGCGGGCGGACGTCGCGGCGGCAGAGGCCGAGGGAGGCGAGGGCCTCCTTGACGACGGTGACGTTGTTCGCGGAGCCGTTGGCCGCGCGGAGTTCCTCGAAGCGGCGGATCTGTTCCCAGACCTTCATGGCGGCCGGGTAGTCGCCGGATCGAAGCGCTTCGATCATGTTCAGCGAAACGGCCGGGGCGACGTTCACCAGTCCGGAGGTGAAGCCGGTGGCGCCGGCCGAGAAGTAGGAGGGCGCGTAGGGTTCGGCGAGCCCGGCGACCCAGACGAAGCGGTCGAGACCGGCGTCGCGGGCGAACGCGGCGAACTTGGCGGCGTCGGGGACGGCGTACTTGACGCCGATCACGTTGGGGCAGGCGTCGGCGAGTTCGGCGAGGCGGGCGCCGGGGAGCTGGGCGTTGCGGACGTAGGGGACGACGCCCAGACCGGGCACGGACTCGGCGATGGCGCGGTGGTAGTCGACCCAGCCGGCCTGCGAGACGTACGGATGCACGGGCTGATGGACCATCACCATCCGGGCGCCGCGCTCCCGGGCGTGCCGGGCGGAGGCCACGGCGGTCGGCACGTCGTGTCCGACGCCGACGAGGATCGCGGCCCGCTCCCCGGCCTCCTCAAGGGTCAGTTCGGTGACGAGCCGCCGCTCCTCAGGGGTGAGGGCGTAGAACTCGCCGGTGTTGCCGTTGGGGGTGAGGGTGCGGATCCCGCCGTCGAGGAGGCGGCGCAGCAGGGCCCGGTGGGCGGTCCGGTCGACGCTGCCGTCCGCGGCGAAGGGGGTCACCGGGATGGCCACGACGTCGGCCAGGGCCGCCCGTTGGGCCTCGAACGCCACGCTGCTCATTCCTGTCCTTCCGTTGCCTGGGCTTCGGGGTACGCACGCTCGACGAAGGACGCGATGTGGGCGTGCAGGGCACCGGCGGCGCCGTCGGCGTCGCCCGCCAGGGCCAGCCGCAGGATCTCGCGGTGCTCGCCGGCCTCCTGTTCCCAGGAGGGGGAGGCGGCCCAGGCGACGGCGGAGACGAGGGCGGCCTGGTCGCGGACCTCGTCGAGCATCCGGCCGAGCAGCGGGTTGCCGCACGGAAGGTAGAGGGCGCGGTGGAAGTCCCGGTTGGCGAGGGAGCGTTCGGCGGTGTCGGTCGCGTCGTCGGCCCGGGTGAGGGCGTCGCGGGCGGCGTCCAGGGAGGCGCCTCTCCTCACGGCCCGGCGGAGCGCCTCGGGTTCGAGAAGGAGCCGTACGTCGTAGACCTCACGCGCCATGTCGGCGTCCACCATGCGCACCGTGACGCCCTTGTACTGGTTCATCACGACCAGCCCGGTCCCGGCGAGTGTCTTGAGCGCCTCCCGCACGGGGGTCTTGGACACCCCGAACTGCGCGGCCAGCTCGGTCTCCACCAGGGCCTGACCGGGCGTCAGCCGGCCGGTGAGGATGCGGTGCTTGATCGCGTCCAGCACATACTGCGTCCGGGACGGGATCGGCATGGGCACAGAGGTCATGCGCGCCTCTCGGGGTCACGTACCGGCTCCGGCGAGCCGGTCTGACGTATCTGATCTCGCGTATCGCGTCTCATATATGACGTACGAAGTACGACGCGGATGAAGGTAGGAGGACGGCTGTGTTTCGTCAATGCTTCTGACAAAGGGGGGTTGGAGGAGGAAGCCGGGCGCCGGCCGGTCAGGCCCTGTCGAGGGGAGCCGCGCCGACCCAGCGGTGGTAGGCGTCCACGTCGACGTTGCTGCCGCAGACGATCGTGACGACGTGCCGGCCGGCGAAGCGGTCACGGTCTTCGAGGACCGCCGCGATGCCGAGCGCGGCCGAAGGTTCGACGATGAGGCCGGCATGGTCGAGGAGCATCCGCATACCGGCGATGATCGACGCCTCCTGGACCAGGACGGCGTCGTCGGCGACCAGGAGGAGATCGTCCAGGACGGCCGGGATGGGACGCCGGCCGGCGACACCGTCGGCGATGGTGTCGGTCGAGTCGGTGGTGACGACACGCCGCCGGTGCCACGAGCGGGTCAGCGCCGGTGCGCCCAGCGGCTGGACGCAGATCACCTCGACTTCGGGCGCCAACGCCTTCACCACATGACCCACGCCGGTGGCCAGCGCCCCGCCGCCGAGAGCGATCAGGACGGTGTCGAACGACGGCGTGCTGTCCACCAGTTCCAGGCCGATGGTCGCCGCACCCTCGCAGGTCTCGATGTCCAGGCTGTCTTCGACCAGCCGGATGCCGTCGTACCGTGCGATGGCCGCCGCCCGCTCGCGGGCCGTCTCGTGGTCGCCGTCCACCAGCTCCAACCGGGCGTCCAGCGCGCGGATGCGATCGAGCTTGGCCCGCGTCGCCGAGCGGGATGCCACGACGGTGACGTCGAGCCCCCGGCCGCGACCGGACCACGCGAGGGCCTGGCCGAGGTTGCCCGCGCTCGCGCACACCGCGGCCGGCGAGGCATGGCCGGCGAGCAGGCTCGCGACCACCTCGGTGCCGCGGGCCTTGAAGCTGCGGACCGGGTTCGCCGTTTCGAGCTTGATGCTCACCGTGCACCCGAGGCCGGGTTCCAGTGCCTCGCAGCGGTACAGCGGAGTGTCGAGAAAGACCGGGTCGATCACCTGGCGGGCCGCCCGGATCCGAGCCGTGTCGAGACGCGTCCCCTGCACGACAGGCAGCGTAGCGCCACCGGTGCCGGTTCCATGAGCAATCGTCGGGATGTGCGGGTCCGTTGAGGTGTGTCACCCGTTTCAGAAACCCCTGGCCTCCCCCTCCCGCGCCACACTGGTGGGCCGCTCCGACACCGCCCCCGCCCGGGCCGCCGCCATCTCCCTCGTCAGCGTCGGCCCCACATGCGTGACCAGCAGCTCCCGCGCCCCCGCCGCCCGGGCGATCCGCCCCGCGTCCTCCGGTGTCAGATGGACCTGTTCGCCATCGCGATGCTCGTCGATGTCGGCCTCGCACAGGAAGACGTCCGCGCGGGCGGCCAGCTCGGTCAGCGCGTCGCACGGACCGCTGTCCCCGGAGTACGCCAGTACGCTCCCCTGGCATTCGGCGCGCAGCCCGTAGGCCTCGACGTCGTGGGCCACCGCCCGCGCGGCGAGCCGCAGGTTCCAGTGCCGGACCATGTGCCCGTCGTACAGGGGCCGGAAGTCGAACACTCCGCTCAGGAAGCCGAGATCCGATCGCCCGAAGAAGCTCGCCAGCCGGTGCGCGCACTCCTGCGGCGCGTACACCGGTATCGGCGCGGCCGGCGTCATCCCGCCGAAGGCGTACGCGTAGGCCGCGGCCAGCAGATCCGCGCTGTGGTCCGCGTGCAGGTGCGAGATCCAGATCGCCGTGAGTCGCGCCGGATCCGTGTGCCGCTGCAATTCCGCGAAGGTCCCGGTCCCCGCGTCCACCCACACCTCGGCACCCCCGCCCCGCAGCAGGTAGCCGGAGCACGGGCGGCCGGGCCGGGGGTGCGGAGAGGCCGTGCCGAGGACGGTGAGGCTCAGTGCCATGGCGAGGAGAGTACGGATCCGGGTCCCCGCCCGCTCACCGTTTGCGTCGCTCTACGGATTCCGGCCCGGTCCCCTTACGGCTTCCAGCCCGGATCCCGTCCACTCAGCCCCACCGCCCGCTCCGGCAACGGCGCGCCTTCCCGCACCGGCAGGCGGTTCGCACGCCGTCCGCCGTCCTTCTAAGGCACCTTCCCGATCCCCGCACCCCCTCCTTAGCTCCACGATGACCAGGCATGACCACCTCCTGGACCGTGACCCGCCTGCTCCGCGACCGCAACGCGGCCCTCTACCTCACCGGTGTCGTGGTGTCCGGCTTCGGCAGCTCCGCGCTCTGGCTCGTGTCGGGCGTCTGGGTCAAGGACCTCACCGGCTCCGACGGCCTCGCCGCCCTGTGCACCGCCGCGCTGTGGGCCCCCACCCTGCTCGGCCCGGCCCTCGGCACCCTCGCCGATCGCGTCCGCCGCAAGCCCCTGCTCATCCGCCTGAACCTCGCCCTCGCCGTCCTCCTGCTCCTCCTCTGGACGGTCGACTCGCCCGGCTCCGTCTGGCTCCTCTTCACCGTCCTCGTCCTCTACGGCGCGGCAGGCGTCGTCGAGGACGCGGCCAACTCCGCCCTGGTCGCGGCCGCCGTCGACCCGGCCCTCCTCGGTGACTTCAACGGGCTACGGATGACCGCCCGCGAGGGCATGAAGCTGGTCGCCCCGCTGACCGGCGCCGCGCTGTACACGGCGTACGGCGGGCCGAGCGTGGCGGTGCTGGACGCCGGTACCTTCGTGCTGGCGGCGGGGGTGTGCGCGCTGCTCCGGGTGCGCGAGGAACGCCCGCGGCCGGCGACCGGGAGCCGGCGGCAGCAGACCGCCGAGGGCGTCCGGCTGCTGTGGGGGCATCCGGCCCTGCGTCCGCTGGTGCGTGCCGGTGGCGTCACGATGTGTCTCGTCTCGCTCGGCAGCAGCCTGAACTACGCGGTGGTGGACGCCCTCGGCCACTCCCCCGCCTACACCGGCGTGCTGTACGCCGTCCAGGGCGTCGGCTCGGTCGCGGTCGGGCTGATCTCGGGGCCCGCCCTGCGGCGGCTCGGCGAGCGCCGGTTCGCCGCGTACGGCATCGCGCTGACGGGGGTCGCGCTGGCCGCACGGGCGGTACCGTACGACGCGGTGGTGCTGGCGTGCAGTGCGGCGGGCGGGCTCGGGCTGCCCTGTGTGCTGATCGCCGCCTACACCGCCGTACAGCGCGAGATCCCGGCCGCGGCGCTGGGGCGGGCCACCGCGACCGCCGGCACGCTGATGTTCACACCGAACGTGCTCGGACTGGCCGTCGGGGCCGCTCTCGTCGAACTAGTCGATCACCGGCTGCTGTTGGCGGTCTTCGGCGGTGCGCTGCTGGCCACCGCCGGGTCACTGGCTCGGCGCAGCGCCTCCCGCACCGCCGCCAGGTCGCCGTCGGACGCCAACCCGGCGTGATACAGCCGCAGTTCGGTCGCGCCCAGCGCACGCGCGCGGGCCGCGTCGGCCGCCAGGGTGCCGGGGCTGCCGCCCATCCCGGAGACCACCGTGAAGTTGGCGGCCAGGACCGTGTCCTCGCGCGCGTGTTCCGCGAAGGGCGTCAGCAGGGCCGTACCGCCCGCGCAGGGGACCACGACGCCGTCCGCGACCGACAGCACGTGCGCGGGGTCCACGCCCGCGTTGGCGCCGCAGTGGTAGGCCACCGGGTCGGCGTGCAGCAGCACCTGGAAGCCCTCGGGGGCCGCCGCGCGCACCGCGGCCACGGCCGCCTCCTGGAGCGTGCGGGCCCGCCCGTCGCGCCACGCACGGGTGGCCGCCGCCACCGGTTCGCCGAGCAGCTTCTCGACCGTCGGCCACCCGCCGTCGTCCGCCGCGCCCCGCCACAGCGGCTCCAGGGCCTCCCGGACGGCCGTGGCCAACGCGTCGGCGTCCAGGCCCTGTTCGCCGTACCCGGTCCGGCAGGCCGGGCAGAAGCAGAGCGCCATCAGGTACTGGCCGGCGTCTCCGAGGGCGACGCCCGCGGTCTTGTCGTGGGCGTGCAGATGCTGGAGGCCGTACCAGCCGAGGGACTCCAGTTCGGTGCCGGCCGCGCCCGGGCGGACGGCGGCCTCGGCGGCGAGGTCGGTCAGGTACGCGCGCGTGGCGGGCTGGGCGATGCAGGGGGCCCAGGGGTAGCGGTCGCCGTAGGCGTTGACGACCGAGGTGTCCGGGTGCTCGGCGCCCAGGCGGGAGCTGTGGGCGAGGATCACCCAGGTGTGGACGTCGAGGCCGGCGCCGGCCAGGGCTTCGGCGGCCTCTCCGTAGGCGTCGCCGGGGGCCCAGTCGCCGGCCGGGTGGGGGCGGAGCCGTCGGTCCGCCCAGTGGTCGCCCGCCGGGTAGTAGACGGCCGCGTACTCGGCGGTGACGATGCGGTGGCGCGGGTGCCGGGGGGTCAGCGCGCGGGTGGAGTGGTAGGCGGAGGCGAGGGTCACCTGGTCCACGCCGAGCGCGGCGATCCGCTCCGGAGCCCCGGGATCCCCGTTCACGTCCCAGGGGTAGACGAACGCCGACGTCTTCAGCCGTCCTCCCGCGGATGCCGCCGGCGCCGTCACGCGCCCTCCTCCAGCAGTGCGTACCCGCGGTCGATCAGCTGGGCGAGCTGCTTCACATGGTCCTCGCCCGGCTCGTGCAGCGGGGGCCGGACCTCGCCGACGTCCAGACCGCGCAGCCGTACGCCCGCCTTGACCAGGGAGACGGCGTATCCCCGGCCCTGGGCGCGGAGTTCGACGAACGGGCGGTAGAAGCCGTCCAGCAGGCGCTCCACCGTCGGCCGGTCCCCCTCGCGCAGGGCGGCGTGGAAGGCGAGGGCGATCTCGGGGACGAAGCAGAAGACGGCCGAGGAATAGAGGGTGATGCCGATGGCCTGGTAGGCGAGCTGGGTCTGTTCGGCGGTCGGCAGGCCGTTGAAGTAGAGGAAGTCGCCGGGGACCTCGGTGCGGACGGCGCTGACGATGCGCTGCATCAGGTCCAGGTCGCCGAGGCCGTCCTTGAAGCCGATGATGCCTTCGGTGCGGGCGAGTTCGACGACCGTGGGCGGGGTGAACACCGCATTGTCCCGCTGGTAGACGATCACCGGGAGACCGGTCGCCGCGGCCACCTCCCGGTAGTGCCGCAGCAGGCCCTCCTGGCCGGCGGCCACCAGGTAGGGCGGCATGGCGAGCAGGCCGTCGGCGCCCGCCGCCGCGGCGAGACGCGCGTAGCGCACGGCGAGCGCGGTGCCGTAGCCGGCCCCTGCGATCACCGGTACCCGGCCCTCGGTGGCCGCCACGGCCGCGCCCACGCAGGCCTCGAACTCCTCGGGCAGCAGTGCGTGGAACTCCCCGGTGCCGCAGCAGGCGAACACGGCGGCGGCACCGGCCTCGACACCCCGGCGCACATGCTCGCGGTAGACGTCGAGGTCGAGGGAGCCGTCGGGGCCGTAGGCCGTGACGGGGAAGAAGAGCGGCCCGCGCGGGTCACGGAGCCGCGAGGCGAGAGGGGCTGGCGTCACGGGCGCTCCCTGTTGATGCATGTGTCTTGATGCATGTGTCTGATCAGCGTCCATATTCATGAACGTGACCACGTTACGAGGTCCCCTCAGGGTCGGTCAAGGAGCCAAACGACCAACACCTGAGCGGATTCCCGCACTCCACGGCACACTTGACGAGGTGTACCGCACCTCCCTAGCGTGTCCACGCATGTGAATGCCAGACATGAATGAGACCTCCTGGGTCACCCGGAGGACGCCGACCGAGGAGACTTGGATGCCCACTCCCCGCACGCTACTGCTCACCGGCGCCGCAGGCGGGCTCGGCACCCTGATGCGGTCCCTGCTCCCGGAGTACGGCTACGAGCTGCGCCTCTTCGACGTCCGCCCGATCGACGGCGAGCCGGACGCGATCACCGCCGACCTCGGCGACCGGGACGCGCTGCGGGAAGCGGTGCGGGGCGCGGACGCGGTCCTGCACCTCGCGGGGATCTCCCTGGAGGCACCCTTCGAGAAGATCCTCCGCGCGAACATCGAGGGCACCTACAACCTGTACGAGGCCGCCCGCGAGGCCGGCGTGCCGCGTATCGTCTTCGCCTCCTCCAACCACGCCGTCGGCTACACCCCGGCCCCGCGCGCGGGCGATCCACTGATCCCGATCGACACCCCGCACCGCCCGGACACCTTCTACGGCCTGTCCAAGTCCTTCGGCGAGGACCTCGCCCAGCTCTACTGGGACCGGCACGGCCTGGAGACCGTCTCCGTCCGCATCGGCTCCTGCTTCGCCGAGCCGGCCGACGTGCGCATGCTCTCGGTGTGGATGAGCCCCGCCGACGGCGCCCGGCTCTTCCACGCGGCCCTGACCGCCGAGCAGGTCGGCCACACCGTCGTCTACGGCTCCTCCGCCAACACCCGCCTGTGGTGGGACCTGGCCGGCGCCCGGGCGCTCGGCTACGAGCCGCAGGACGACTCCGAGCAGTTCGCGGAGAAGCTGATCGCCGAGCACGGCGAGCTGGACCCGCGGAACCCCGCCCAGACCCACCTGGGCGGCCGGTTCGTCAACGACCCGCCCATCTGGCCGTACTGAACCGACCGGGACGCGAGACGGCGCAAGACAAGCGGAGGACAGCCGGACACGGCCTCACCCCGGGCGGCGGAAAACGATCGCCCACGGCGGCGGGCGGGCACCGAACGGGCCCCCCCCCCCCCCCCGTCGGGCCACCCCGCTGCCCGCGCGCACACCCCCC
>NZ_JBHXSK010000033.1:0-139786 GCF_042716195.1 Streptomyces sp. NPDC058683 | reverse complement strand
TCAAGGCCTACGGCACGACGAACCGCACAACAGGCTAGGAACCGGAAAGCCTCAACCGACGCACAACCGTCAAGCCTCATCTGACGCTAGACATCGGGCCGGTGGGGCTTGAAGGCGTATGCGCAGGCTGGGAGTTCGGTGTCCTGGCGGTGTGCCAGCGATAGGAAGATGACTGGCCGGATCGTCCATGTGATGCGCGTGGTGGCCTGGGTGACTGACACCGTGCAGGGTTCTAAGCGCAGCAGGGCACGTCGGGTTTCTGCGCGTCCGTCGTGGAGCCAGGCCCAAACTTCGTCCGAGGCGTCCGGGTCGAGTGCCGGTGAGATCGTGCGCAGTGCGATGGCCACCCATCTGTCTGCCTGGGGTGCGGAGTAGGCGTCGAAGGATGCCCGGAGTGCCGGCCACTGCATCCCGTCGGTGAGGTCTTCGGTCCAGCACTCGCACCAGAACCCTCGTCGGGGCTTGTCCATCAGCATGAGTGGTCTCCCCTCCGAGGATGCACGAAGAGTTCCGCGGTGACCGTGTAGCCGCCGTTGGCACCCTGGACAACGACCCTGTGCGCGAGGGCGCTGACCATGCCCAGGCCCCGGCCGTGCTCGGCGTCCTGGTCCTGGTGCTCGACCTTCGGGGCGCCGCCGCCTCCGTCGTCTGTGACCGACAGTGCGATGACCTGGGGTGCTACCGCCAGGGCCAGGTGGAAGCTTCCGCGTTCCCCGCCGCTGCTCGTGTGGAGGAGCGCGTTTGTGCTCAGCTCGCTGACGATCAGGGCCGCGTCGTCCGCCAGAGGCGATCCGCGCAGGATGTCTCTCGTCCAGCGGCGGGCCCGGCTGACCTCTTCCGGAAATCCTGGGCAAGTCAGTCCCCAGACTCGGACTCGACTCGTATACTCGTGCATACAAGTTCCTTCGTGCTGGTAGGCCGCCATGTGCAGCAGGTTCGGGCTAGACGAGTTTCACGCCGTCGTGGGCGCGGACAGCCGGCGGGGTCATCGCGTCGAGTGCGTCGGTGACGCGGATCGCGTATGCCTCGTCGGCAAGCTCGGTGACTTCTTCGCGGGTGACCCAGCGCAGGGCGCGGGTCTCGTCGCCGGTCGTGGGCGTGCCGTCGGCGGCCTCGCAGCGGAAGACCAGGGAGACGATCAGGCCCGTCATGTTCTTGTAGACGCCGGTCAGGGTCGCCGGAAGGGCGATCTTGATGCCGGTCTCTTCGAGGACTTCGCGTTGCAGGGCCTCAGGGATGGTTTCCTCGCGTTCCAGGACACCGCCCGGCGGCTCCCACTTGCCGTTGTCACGGCGCTGGATCAGGAGGGCACGGCCCTGGGCGTCGACGACGACCCCGGCGACGCTCACGGAGTGCGGGCGTTCTGTGCTCACGTTCCTCGACCCTCCCGGATGGCTAGGCTCTCCACCGTAGCAACTTCACTCACCCACTCGTCTAGATACCTAAAGGAGTACACACGTGAGCCCTCTTTCTTCGGGCCTCCTCGGTGATCTCGACCCCACGAGCGATCGTGCGGTCTTCCGGCAGATCGCCGACCACCTGCGCGATGCCATCGACCGTGGGCGATTCCGCGAGGGCGAGAAACTGCCCTCCGAAGCCGAGCTGGTCGAACACTACGGGGTCTCCCGGATGACCGTCCGCAACTCCTTCTCCGTCCTCACCGGCGAGGGCCTGGTCCACGCCGAGCACGGCAAGGGCGTCTTCGTCCGGCCCCGGCCGCCCGTGCGGCGCCTGGCCTCCGACCGGTTCGCCCGCCGCCACCGCGAGCAGGGCAAGTCCGCGTTCATCGTGGAAGCGGACGCGGCCGGCAGTCACCCCCAGGTCGACAGCCTTGAGGTGAAGGAAGAGAAGGCAAGCCAGGACGTCTCCACCCGGCTCGGCTCCGTACGGCGCGTACTGGCCCGGCGTCGCCGGTATCTGCTGGACGGGCGTCCGGTGGAGTTCGCGACCTCCTACCTTCCCCTGGACATCGCCCGCGGCACACAGATCGCCGAACCCAACCCCGGCCCCGGCGGCATCTACGCCCGGCTCGAAGAGCTGGGCCACCGCCTCGACCACTTCGAGGAGGAGATCCGCGCTCGGATGCCCTCGCCCTCCGAGGTCAAGACGCTCCACCTTGCGGCCGGCGTGCCCGTGATCCACCTGGTCCGGACTGCCTTCGACACCGAGGGGCGGGCGGTCGAGGTGTGCGACACGGTGATGGCGGCGGACGCTTACGTGCTCTCGTACCAGCTCCCGGCCACGTGAGCGGGGTTCCAGCTGTGTCCGGCGACCCTTGGACGGGTGACGACCGCGCGCACAACGACGCATGCCATGAGCGCTGGTCGCAGGGGCAGAACAGACCGACGCGCCAGCCCGAGTATCGGGACGGCTGGTACAACGAGCAGTGCGGCGGTTGTCGGTGGTGGATAGCGCTGAGCGGGGAGCTGGGACGGGACTGGGGAGTCTGCACCCGCATCGGCTCGGAGTTCGACGGGCGAGTCCGCTTCGAGCACGACGGATGTGAATCGTTCGCCATGCGGGAGGACGGTTCGTTCGGGTGACCTCAAGACGGGCTGGCCGGTACGCGAAGTCGCTTCTCCGAACTCGTACACCTCGACACGCTTACTCGTATAGACGAGTGGGCAAGTTGTGTGGCAGGGTGATCGCCATGAGCCCGGGAGATCGGGTTCACAGATCGCTACATGTATAGACGAGTAGATAGGGAGTGTGTTGTGCGCACCATCCGTGTGGAGACCACCGCCGCCACGATCCTGCTGACTGAGGCCCCCGAGCCAAAGGTTCGCGACCGCCAGACCGGCGAGATCGCCAAGGACGCCGTGAGCGGTGAGGCGCTGATGACCATCGGCGTCGTCTACATCGAGGACGGCGAGTCCGCCCTGATCAAGGTCACCGTTCCCGAGGGCGGCGTCTCGGAAGGGCTCGTCCTGGGCTCGCCCGTCTCGCTGCCGGGGCTCATCGCCCGGCCGTGGGAGTCCGTGTTCAACGGCCAGCAGCGTCACGGCATCGCCTACCGCGCCGCCGCCGTCACCCCGGCCGCCTTCCCCGTCAGCGTCGGGGCTGCCGCCTGATGTCCGACCTGACGACGCTCCTGGAGGTAGGTGGTCCCCTCGCCGCACTCGGCGGTGGGGCCGCCTACACCCGGGCCAAGCATCCGGCGGTCTACTGGTCCGCGGTTGGCGGCCCGATGTCCACGGTCCGCCTGCTCAGCTCGTACGGCTCCGTCATGGAAGCCTGCGGCCTGACCGTTCCGCCTTCCCGGCTCAGGGTCCTCGCCGTGAAGGCGACCACCCGGCGGGAGATCCGGCCGGTCCCGCCCCGCCGGGGCATCCTCCGTCCCACCTCGACCGGGTTACGGCTCCGTCTCCGGCTCGCTCCCGGGCAGGAACCCGCCGACGTCGCCGCCTCGGCCGAACGCCTGCGGCACGCCTGGGGCGTCCACGCCGTCTACGTCACCACCGTCAAACCGGGCGTCGTGGAACTGCGGCTCGTCGGCTACGACGTACTGCGCCGCGTCCAGATGCCCCGCAAGACCGGCGCAGGCTTCCTCAAGGTTCCGGTTGCGCTGCGCGAGGACGCCATTCCCTTCGTCCGCGACTACCGCACCGTTCCCCACCAACTCACCCTCGGCGCCACCCTGTCCGGCAAGTCCATGTACCTGCGCCACCTCATCTCCGGACTCGCCCGCGAGGACGGGGTCGCGCTCGTCGGAATCGACTGCAAGCGGGGCGTCGAACTGGCGCCCTTCGCCGCCCGCCTCTCCGCCCTCGCCACCGACCCGGACGAAGCCGCCGAACTGCTGCCCGTGCTCGTCAAAGAAATGGAGGACAGATACGACCTGATCAAAGCCCGCCAGGGCATTGCCCGGGACACCCCCGACGAAGAGATCACCTCCGACATCTGGGGACTGCCCGACACCCAACGCCCCACCCCGATCGTCCTGTTCATCGACGAGGTGGCCGAACTCTTCCTCACTGCAACCCGCAAGGACGAAGAACGCCGCGACGAGATGGTCACCCAGCTCATCCGCCTCGCCCAGCTCGGCCGCGCGGCCGGCATCTACCTCGAAGTCTGCGGCCAGCGCTTCGGCGCCGAACTCGGTAAGGGCGCCACCATGCTCCGCGCCCAGCTCACCGGCCGCGTCTGTCACCGCGTCAACGACGAAGCCTCCGCCAAGATGGCCCTCGGCGACATCGCCCCCGAAGCCGTCTACGCCGCCTGCTCCATCGCCCCCGAGACACCCGGCCTCGCCGTGGCAGGCGACACCTCCGGCGGCTGGTCCCGCATCCGCACGCCGTACCTCTCCCTCGCCGATGCTGCGGCCATCTCCCAGGACTCGGCCGACCTGGTCCCCGACATCCCGGCCCTCAAGCCCTTCCGGCCAGACGTCCCCGTGCGACCGGTCACCTCACCCGGCCCGGTCGTACAGCCGCACCCCGTCGCTGACTGACCCACCCCCGGCCCCCGGCGCCATGCCCTTACCCCTCCCATGCCCGAAACCGGAAGGAGCCGCATCATGCGCGCCCAGCTTGCCCGCGTCGACGCGGTGCTCGTCCAGGCGCTCATCGCCGCCGCCCTGTCCTTCGCCCACCTCCACGACGTCGCCTCCGCTGCCGGACAGGACGGATGGAAAGCCTGGGCCTACCCCGTCTCCGTCGACCTGCTGCTCGTCGCCGCCTGGCGTCGGCTGCGCTCCGGCACCACGAAAGCTGCTGCCTGGTGCTGGTTCGTCATCGCCCTCGTCGCATCCCTCGGCGCGAACATCGCCACCGCAGGCCTCCTCGACCTCGGCAACGTCCCGGCCTGGCTGCGGATCCTCGTCGCCGGCTGGCCAGCCATCGCCTTCCTCGGCGGCACCCTCCTCGCCCACTCGACACCAAAGACACCTGCCGTCGTAGAAGCCAGCGACGGCCAGGAGCAAGAGCCCGAACCAACTCCCGAGCCGCCTGAAGCACCAGCGCAACGCCCGGCGGTCCCGGCCGCTCTCGTCGCGCACGCCCGCAAGGTCGCCACCGAGCACCACACCCGCACCGGCACGCCCATCGACACCCCGACCCTCCGCGCCCGCCTCGGCGTCCCGGCGCCCATGGCCGAAGCCCTCGCCGCCCAGCTCTGAAAGGAGAACCAGGACCCGTGACCGCCAACCGCCGCTTCCGCAACGTCACCCGCATCGGCCCCGTCCAGGTCGGCACCGCCTACGACGACCGGGGCCGCGACAAGCACACCGCCGCCTGCGCTGCCCCACGCTGCGGCTTCTCCGCCGACTACGACAGCCGCGCCGCCGCCGAACTCGCCGCCCGCACCCACCGCTGCCCCGTCCGCTGAAAGGACCCAGCACCCCGTGACCCTCAACCTGCCGCTCGTCGTCGTCCTCGGCTTCTTCGCCTGGGCGGCCGTCAAGTACCTCGGTGTCCGTACCTGGATCGTCGTCCTGGTCGCCTTCTTCGGCTTCTGGCTCTCGCACACCTTCCTCGCCCCCTCCATCGAATCCGGCACGCGTTCCGGCGTGACCGTCATAAACGGCTCACATGACTAGACGAGTAGATAAGGAGAAACTCGCCGTGTTCCTGCCCAAGTACCCCGACAACCCCACACCGCCGCCCGCGCACACCCACGCCCCGACCTCCCCAGCCCCCGCCCGGCGCTCCGCGCTTCCGGGCGTCTCCGTCAGTACCGGCGCTGTCGTCGCCGTGCTCACGGGCGGCGTGGTCCTCACCGCGCTGCTGACCGCCGTCGCCGTGTCGGCCATCTCCGTGGCCATCGCCGCCGTGGTCTTGCGCTCCCTGCTGCGCGAACACAACCGGCGCTGACCCACACCGACCCCTGGGGCGGCCACGACACCGCCCAGCATCCGGCCGCCCCGGGGCCCGTCACTCCTGACCGAGCCAGCCAGAAGGAGCCAGCCATCTTCACCCGCACCACCCCGCCCCCGCTCCGCGAACTCACCAACCTCGCCTCGGGCGGCACCCTGCCCGGTATCCTCCGCCAGCTCTCCGGGCTCGGCGGCTGCACCAACCCCATCCGCCTCGACGGCCACCGCACTGAATACGACGTCGACACCACAACCGGCGAGATCGGCCGCATCCTCCAGCACCTCGACTCCACCGACCTGCCCGCCGGCCAACTCCTCGTCCGCTGCAACAACCGCCGCACCACCCGCTGCCCCGCCTGCGCCGAGGTCTACCGCCGCGACACCTTCCACCTGATCACCGCCGGACTCCGGGGCGGCAAGGGCACCCCGGACCAGGTCGCCGCGCACCCTCGCGTCTTCGCAACCTTCACCGCCCCGGGCTTCGGCCCCGTCCACAACCGCCGCACCGACGGCCGTGCCTGCCGTTGCGGCACCCGCCACGACCAGGACGACGACACCCTCGGCACTCCGCTCGACCCGGACACGTACGACTACGAAGCGGCCGTGCTCTGGAACGCCCACGCGGGTGCCCTCTGGCGGCGCTTCTCGATCTACCTCCGCCGGGAGGTCGCCAAGCGCGCGGGGCTGTCACAGCGCCGTCTACGCGACCATGCCCGCGTCTCCTTCGCCAAGGTCGCCGAGTACCAGAAGCGTGGTGCCGTCCACTTCCACGCCGTCATCCGTCTCGACGGCCCGCAAGGCGGCGACACCCCACCCCCGCCCTGGGCCACCGCCGAACTCCTCACCGACGCCATCCAAGCCGCCGCCACCAAGGTCCGCGTCGACGGCCCGATCCTCGACGGCCGCACCCACACCTTCACCTTCGGCCGCCAACTCGACGTCCGCACCATCCGATCCGCCGACTTCAACGACGGCCAGGAACTCACCGAACGAGCTGTAGCGGCGTACATCGCCAAGTACGCCACCAAGGGTGCCGAGACAGCCACGGGAGCTCTCGACCGGCCGCTGAAGTTCGCCGCCGAACTCGCCCAGCTCGACCTCAGCGACCACGCCCGCCGCCTCATCCGAACCGCCTGGACCCTCGGCGCCCGCAAGAGCCTCGAACACCTCCGCCTGCGCGCCTGGGCCCACATGCTCGGCTTCCGCGGCCACTTCTCCACCAAATCCCGCCGCTACTCCACCACCCTCGGCACCCTCCGCAACGCCCGCACCGAATGGCGCCGCGCCCAAACGGCAGCAGCTGCCAGCGCCCGGCCGGACACGACGTACGTCATCGCCCACTGGGTCTTCGCCGGCACCGGCCTCAGCGCCGCCGAGACCTGGCTGTCCGCATCCCTCGAACCAGCCCCCGGAACCGAAGGAGAACCCACCCGTGGCTAGCCGACGCCTCGCCCTGGCCGACGTGGCCACCGAACCGCGCACCCTGCCCGCGCGGTACCTGACCCCCGAGGACTTGGTGGAGATGTTCGAGCTGCCCAGCGTCGAGACGGTCTACCAGTGGCGCCGCAAGCGCACTGGGCCTCGTGGCTTCCGTGTCGGTCGGCACCTGCGCTTCGACCCGGCCGACGTTCGGGCCTGGGTGGACTCGCAGCGTGAAGGGGCGGCTGCCTGATGGCCGGACACATCCAAGACCGCTGGTACAGAACCGAGGTCGGACAGGACGGCAAGGACCGCAAGGTCAAGACCGAGCGCTACGGCACCGGCATGCGCTACCGAGCCCGGTACGTCGGTCCGGACGGCACGGAGAAGTCCAAGAGCTTCCCAGATCGGCAAAAGCGACTCGCCGATCAGTGGCTCGCCCGCATCGAGGCGGACATGGCGCGCGGGCAGTACATCGACCCGCGCGCGGCACGGATCACCTTCCAGCAGTACGCGGAAACCTGGGTGGAGACGCAGGGAGCGGACCCCAACACACAGGCCTCGATGGAGTCACAACTCCGCCTGCACGCCTTCCCTCACCTGGGATCGCGTCCGCTCGGTTCCTTCCAGCCCGCCCATATCCGCGACTGGGTGCGGAAGCTCCAGGAGAACGGTGTCCGGGGTTCGTACGCCCGGACGATCTACTCCAACGTTCGTGCCGCCCTGAGTGCCGCGGTGGACAACGGGCACCTTCCGCGCAACCCGTGCGCAGCCCGCTCGGTCCGGCCGCCCGCAGTCGACACGAAGCGGGTCGCCCCCTGGACAACGGAACGGCTCTTCGCCGTCCGGGCCAGCATGCCCGAGCGCTTCCAAGCCATGGTCGACCTGGGTGGCGGCTGCGGGCTCCGCCAGGGCGAGATCCTCGGCGTCGCCGTCGATGCCATCGACTTCGGTTCGGACACACTTCACGTGGTCCAGCAGCTCAAGCTGAGTCGGAGCAAGGCGGTGTTCGCTCCGCCCAAGGGCGGCAAGCTGCGGGACGTACCGCTTCCCGCGCCGGTCGCCGATGCACTGCGGGCCCACATGAAGCGGTTCCCGCCGGTCGAGATCACCTTGCCGTGGAAGGTGGCCGACGGGCCTCCCGTGACCAAGCGGCTGATCTTCACCGGGCCGCGTGGCGGGCACGTCTGGCGTACGTCGCTCAACGAGGAGGTGTGGAAGCGGGCTCTGGCCTCGGCCGGTGTGATCCCCGAGCGGACGCCGGGCCAGTCGTACGCCGAATCACGCGAGAACGGCATGCACGCCCTGCGCCACTTCTACGCTTCGGTCCTCCTGGACGCCGGAGAGAACATCAAGGCCCTGGCCGAGTACCTCGGCCACTCGGACCCGGGCCTCACGCTGCGGGTCTACGCGCACCTCATGCCGTCCAGCCAGGAGCGCACCCGTAAGGCCGTGGCTATCCTCTACTCGTCCGAGCGAGACTGAATCGAGCGCAGAAGCGTGGGCGCTACTTCTTGCTCTGGCCCAGGCCTGGACGCCCGCCAACCATCTTGAGCAGAGCCTCGAAGTCACGGCGCACTGCGTCGTACTTCGAGGCTTCGGACATCGAGTCGGCAAACGCCCGGAGGCTTCCACCTCCGATGCTGCGATCACCGAGCTGTTCCATTTTGCTAACCGCCGTCCCCTGCCAAGCCTCAGTGGGGATCATCTGCCAGCCGACTTTTGACGGCTCCGCAACTGGTGCGTGTGTGCCATCGAAAGCTGGGGTCATGGCAAGTTCCTCGGCGCAGGTGACGGTCAGCTCGCCGAAGATCACAATTAGCTGCTTGCGGATTCGTCGCTGTTGGCGCTGAGAGAGCCTCAGACACAACCGAACCAACTCAACTGCCATGGCGTCCTGACTACCGATCTTCAAGAACTGCCCCGGATAGCTCTTGGTCACGGAGTAGCGATGCCAGTGCAGCGCCAAGTGTGAGAGGCGCTGGGCTATGTACGAACGCAGGGCGTCAAGATCCGCTGCTCGCAGCTTCCCCCGTTCTTGGCGCTGAGCCACGTAGCCAGCAAGGAACAGGGATGCTGTAGCGCCGCCCAGGGCCCCGGTGCCCACCTTCACGGCGAGATCTGTCACGTCCACGTCCGCATTGTGCGGATACCTGAGCCACTCACGGCCCAGAGACGGCCCCAGCACAGCGACAAGCCCCCCACTTGCGGAGAACTCGCAGGTAGAGGGCTTGATCAGTCAGGCTTACTTCTTCTTGCCCTGGTTCTTGACTGCCTCGATTGCTGCTGCCGCTGCGTCAGGGTCGAGGTAGCGGCCGCCGGGGGTCAGTGGCTTGAAGTCGGCGTCGAGGTCGTAGTAGAGGGGGATGCCCGTCGGGATGTTCAGGGACGCGATGTCGGCGTCCGAGATGCCGTCGAGGTGCTTGACCAGTGCGCGCAGGCTGTTGCCGTGGGCGGCGACCAGGACCGTGCGGCCGGTCAGGAGGTCGGGGACGATGCCGTCGTACCAGTACGGGAGCATGCGGTTGACGACGTCCTTGAGGCACTCCGTGCGGGGGCGCAGCTCCGGGGGGATCGTCGCGTAGCGGGGGTCGGAGGCCTGGGAGAACTCCGAGTCGTCGGCCAGCGGCGGGGGCGGGGTGTCGTACGAGCGGCGCCAGAGCATGAACTGCTCCTCGCCGAACTCGGCCAGCGTCGCCGCCTTGTCCTTGCCCTGCAGCGCACCGTAGTGGCGCTCGTTCAGGCGCCAGCTGCGGTGGACCGGGATCCAGTGGCGGTCCGCGGACTCCAGCGCGAGCTGGGCGGTGCGGATCGCGCGCTTCTGGAGCGACGTGTGGACCACGTCGGGGAGGAGGTCGGCGTCCTTCAGGAGTTCGCCACCGCGGACTGCCTCCTTCTCGCCCTTCTCGTTGAGGTTGACGTCCACCCAGCCGGTGAACAGGTTCTTCGCGTTCCACTCGCTCTCGCCGTGGCGGAGGAGGATCAGCTTGTACGGTGCGTCGGCCATGGGTCAGAGCGTAATCCACGGGTTCGGGGTGGAGTGCCCGCGCCCGGAGGGCGTCCCAGACGTCGGACAGTTGACTGCTTTTGTTAATTGAGTGGCTCAGGTGAGCGCGGCAAAAGTAATGTCCGATCGTTCCTTGCGTCACTTACACCTTGTCCTGGGGGAGCCATGCCGTCCGTCGCCCTGCGACGCGCTGTCCGGGAGACCGTCTCCGGTCTGCCTCGTGAGTTCTGGTGGCTGTGGACCAGCACCCTCGTCAACCGGCTGGGCGCCTTCGTCGCCACGTTCATGGCCCTCTACCTGACGCTGGACCGGGGGTACAGCGCCTCCTACGCCGGGCTTGTCGCCTCCCTGCACGGACTGGGAGGGGTGGTCTCCGCCCTCGGCGGCGGGGTGATGGCCGACCGGCTGGGCCGCCGGCCGACCCTGCTTCTCGCCCAGGGCTCGACCGCGGCGGCCGTCGCGCTGCTCGGGTTCGTGCAGGACCCCGTCGCCATCGCCGGCGTCGCCTTCCTCGTCGGCATGGCCTCCAACGCCTCCCGGCCGGCCGTGCAGGCGATGATGGCCGACATCGTGCGGCCGCAGGACCGGGTACGGGCCTTCTCGCTGAACTACTGGGCCATCAATCTCGGGTTCGCCGTCTCGTCCATGGGCGCCGGGTTCATCGCCGAGGTCAGCTATCGCGCCGGGTTCCTGATCGAGGCAGGGATGACCGCCGTCTGTGCCGTCCTCGTCTTCGCCAAGCTGCCCGAGTCACGGCCGGAGCTCGCCGCCGCGGAGGGCGGCGCCAAGGGGGGCGGCGCCAAGGGGGGCGGCGCCAAGGGGGGCGGCGCCAAGGACGACGCGGTCAGTCTCAAAACCGTGGTGCGTGACGGGCGGTACATGGCCGTCGTCGGGCTGTCCTTCCTCGTCGCCCTGGTCTTCCAGCAGGGGTCCGTCGGACTGCCGGTGGCGATGGGCCAGGCCGGGTTCTCGCCCGCCGACTACGGCACGGCCATCGCGGTGAACGGCGTGCTGATCGTCGTACTCCAGATTCCGGTCACGCGGGTCATCGAGCACCGTGACCCGCGGTCGCTGCTCGTCGTCTCCTCCCTCCTCGCGGGGTACGGGTTCGGACTCACCGCCTTCGCCGGGTCCGTCGGGGTCTTCGCGCTCACCGTGTGCGTGTGGACGCTCGCCGAGATCGTCAACGCGCCGACCCAGACGGGGCTGGTGGTGCGGCTCTCGCCGGTGCACGGGCGGGGGCGCTATCAGGGCATGTACTCGCTGTCCTGGTCCGCGGCCGCGCTGATCGCGCCGCTGATGTCCGGTGTCGTCATCGACCGGTTCGGGGCGCGGTGGCTGTGGGGGGTGTGCGCGGTCGTGGGGACGGCGGCGGCGTTCGGGTACGGCGTTCTCATGCGGCGGCTGCCGGACGAGCGTGTGCCGGACGAGCGCACCCCGGTCACGAAGGACACGGTCGAGGCAGAGGCAGAGGCGCGCGCCTGACCGGCACGCGCCCGCCCTGTCCTCGCCCGGCCCACGGGGCCGAACCGCAAGGCCCGGCCACCTCAGTTCGTGCAGCCCGTCACCACGACCGTGCTTCCCGCGCAGTTCGTCGGGATGTTGCGGCTGATGTCCGAGTCGATGACCGTGAACTGGGTGGTCGTGAAGACGCCTCCGGGGGCCACCGTGGAGGCGTTGTTGCGGACGTGGGTGTGGTCGAGGGTGACCGATCCGGCGTTGTTGTAGATGCCGCCGGCCCGGGAGGTGCTGTTGCCGTTCGCGCTGTTGCGGAGCACCTCGCTGCCCTTCAGGACGAGCACGGCGCCGCTGGTGTTGGAGATGCCGCCCCCGGCTCCCGCCGTGCCTCCGACGACGTTGCCGCTGACCTCGGTCTTCTCCAGCCTCAGGTTCGACAGGTTCTGGATGCCGCCGCCCGCGGTACCGCTGGTCGTGTTGTTCGCGATCTTGCTGTCGCTGAACTCCAGCGATCCGGCCCCGCCGTTGGTGACGCCGCCACCGCCGACGGCCGACGTGTTGCGCCTGACGAGGGTCGCATGCAGGAAGGCGTTGCCGGCGACCCGGGCGAGAGCACCGCCGATGTTCCGGGCGTGATTGCGGCTGAGTTCGGAGTCGTCCACGCTCAGCGTTCCCCCGCTGTACAGTCCGGCACCGTTGAGCGCGTTGTTGAACGCGATCCAGCCACGCCGTACGACCGCCGTGGCGCCCGCCGGCACCGCCACACCGCCGCCGCTGCCCGACGCGGTGTTGTCGATCACGTCGACACCGACCAGCGTGAGCCTGCCGCCGGAGTCCACCAGAATGCCTCCGCCGTCGCCGCTGACGCTCCCGCCGCGGACGGCGAGATCCTCCAGGCGGAGGTTGCCGCCGGAGACGACATGGAAGATCCGGAACTGGGCGGTCCCGTTCCCGTCGCGGACGATCGTCGCGCCGTTGCCCCGGATCGTGAGGCGCTGGGCGATGGTCGGCAGACCCTCACCGCTGGTGAAGGCCGAGGTCAGATGGTAAGTGCAGGCAGGCGCGAGGGAGAGTGTCTCGCCAGGTGACGCCGCGTCGATGGCAGTGGTCAGCGCCGTCGTGCTACAGGGAACCGAAGTCCCGTCATCCTGGCCCACGGCGGTCGCCGGTCCGCCCGTCACGCCCGTCACGCTCGTGACGACCGCCGCCGCCACCGCCGCCATGCTGCTGAATTTGATAAGTCGCATGACAGTCAGATGCGTCGTTCGCCAGGAAATGGGGCGAGTGTGATGATCAGATCACCCGGTCACGCCATGTGATTCCTCCGACCGGCCCAGTCCGCCGTCCACGGATACACCGGGCCTCACGCACGCATCCGCGCCTGCATCCGGCCTCACGGATGCATCCGCGCCCCCTTCAGCACCTTGTCCACCCCGTTCCGCGGCCCGTACACCGCGAGCCCCACCAGGTCCAGCTCCGCCGTCGGCACCGCCCGGACGGCCGCGCGGTTGTCGCGGTCGTTGCCGGTGGCGAACAGGTCCGCGGTGAACACGGCCCTGGGCAGCGCCCGGCTCAGCGCCCGCTCGTGCGCCGCCTTCATCGTCTCCTTCGTGCCCTCGAAAACCAGCACCGGCTGCCGGAACATCGGCAGGTACACCACCCCGTCGGCGTCCCCGTACGGCTCCCCGATCACCTCGGGGACCGTCGCCCCCAGGCCGCTGACCAGGAACGCGGTGACATTGAGGCGCTGCCAGGGCTCCAGGTCGTCCCGCAGCAGCACGGCGATCTTGGTGTCGAAGCGGACGTCGGAACGGGCATCGGGGCGGGCGTCCGAAGGGATGGGTTCAGTGCTCATGCCATGAGACTGCCGATCGTCGTACGGCTCCGTCTTGTACGTTCTTTGCATGGCCGCCCGGCAGCACCTCACGGAGGAAGTCACCGCCTGGCGCCCCCGTGTCCCGGGCGTCACCGAGGTCTTCCACGCGCACTTCACCGAGTACGCGTATCCGATGCACGTCCATGACGCCTGGACGCTGCTCATCGTGGACGACGGCGCCGTACGGTACGACCTCGAACGGCATGAGCACGGCACCCCGGACGACACCGTCTCCCTGCTGCCGCCGCACGTCCCGCACAACGGCTCCCCGGCCACGGCGGACGGCTTCCGCAAGCGCGTGGTCTACCTGGACGGCACCCTCCTCGGGGACGAGCTCATCGGCGCGGCCGTCGACGGGCCCGACCTGCGCGACCCGCTGCTGCGGCACCGCGTCGGCCGGCTGCACGCCTCCCTCGCCCGCCCCGGCGACGAACTGGAGGCCGAGAGCCGGCTCACCCTCATCGGCGAGCGGCTGCGCGGCCTGCTCAGCCCCCGGCTCACGGCAGCACCGAGGCCCCCCGATCCGGCCCTCGCCGGCGCCCTCCGCGAGCTCCTCGACGAACGGGTCGGCGAGGGGCTCACCCTGGCGGAGGCCGCGCGGCTGCTGCACGCCCACCCGGCCCACCTGGTACGGGCGTTCAGCGGCGCGTACGGCATCGCCCCGCACCAGTACCTGATGTCCCGCCGGGTCGGCCGCGCCCGCCGGCTGCTGCTCGACGGCGTCCCGCCCGGCGAGACGGCCACCGCCACCGGCTTCTACGACCAGGCCCATCTCACCCGGCACTTCAGGAAGCTGGTCGGGGTGACCCCGGGGCGCTACCGGTCCAGCGCGCGCTGAGCCTCGTACAGGTTCCGCGGCCGCACCGCGTCCCACGTGCCGTACAGCTCCAGGCGGGAGTGCAGGTCGCCGGTGAAGTCCGGTACGTCGATCTGGTCGAAGTCGGTCACCTCGTTCAGGCCGACCGTCGCGGACCAGGGGGCGAGGCCGTCAAGCCGCACCAGGCCCGCGCGGCCGTTGGTCACGCGGACGTTCCAGTGCGTGAACCGTGCCCCGAACAGCGGCCCCGCGTTGGCGTCGCCGCCGTGCCGGCCGTTGTTGTTCACCGTGATGTCGGTGCGGACGTCGGCGAAGGGCAGGCCGCGGTGGGAGTCGAAGGTGCCCATCTGCATCTCGCCGCGCGACCACACGTTGTGCGACGACAGGCCCTCGACGTTGATGCCGTGCAGCTGGGTGTCGGAGGGGGCCGGGACCGTGCGCTGTTCGACCGCGAAGTCCTCGATCAGGTTGTCGTGCGAGCCCTCGCGGCAGAAGTAGGGGTGGTGCTCGCCCCGGCCGCCGACCCGGGTGCGGCGCAGGGTGCAGGCGGAGGCGGCGACCAGACCGAAGCCGTTGTCGACGTTGCGGACCGTGACGTCGTCCACCCAGCAGTCGTACGCGCACTGCAGGACGACCCCGTTGTAGCCCTTGTCGAGGAGGTGCGGGGACTGCGGGGTCTCGACCACGTCCAGGGTGAGTCCCTCGACCCCGGATCCGGTCAGTTCACGGACGTGGGTGGTGAGCTGCGGGTTCCATTCGGGGCGCAGGTCGACCGGGAGCGGGCGCTCCAGCGTCACCCGGTGTCCTCGTACGGCGGTGACGCGGACGGGCCATTCGTAGGGGACGTAGGACAGCAGCTTGGTCTTGTCCTCCCAGTAGTACGCGGCCGGGCCCGGGCCGCCGCCCGACATGTGCTGGAGGAGGGTGTGGGCGGAGTCGTCGGAGACGCGCAAGAGGACCAGGCGGCCGGGGCGCAGCCGGGACGGGTCGGTGACGGTGACCGTCCACTCGCCCCGGCGGGCGGGGGCGAGGGAGGTCAACTGCTCCCACTCGTCCCGCTTGTTGCCGGTCCAGCCCTCGAACGGCCAGTCCTGCGCCTCGATCGCCGCGGTCAGGGAGTCCCAACGGGCCTTGGGCGCCAGCCAGATCAGGCCGCCCGCCCAGGACCAGGCCGACTTCGTGCCGCCGTACCGGGAGCCGTAGGGGCCGATCAGCTCGGTGAGGTTCTTCGTCGCGTACAGCGTCGTACGGCCGCTGCCGGCGCCGCGCAGCACCACGTGGTCGTAGGCGAGGTGGATCAGGCCGTCGATGCGGAAGGTGCCGGGCGGGATGGTGACCGTGCCACCGCCGGCCCTGGCGGCAGCGGCGATGGCACGGTTGATCGCGGGGGCGCAGTCGGTGACGCCGTCGGCCACCGCGCCGTACGCGCGGACATCGGCGACCACGGGAAGGCGGCGGATCCGCGCCGCTCCGGCCCGGCCGACGTACGGGATCTGCGGGTGGGTGAAGGGGGTGCGGGTGAACTCCCGCCAGAGGGACGGGACTTCGCCGCCCGAAGCGGCTGATGCGGCTGATGCGGCTGATGCGGCCGATGCGGCTGATGCCCGGGCGGGGGTGCCCGTGACGGCGGTCGCGGCGACCGCCGTGGCGGCGGCGAGGAGGCTCCGTCTCGTCATGCCGTGGTGCGCGGTGCTCATTCCGTACGTCCTTCCATTCCCATGGCGGCTTTCATGGTTGTGAACGACGTTCATATGTGCGTCGGCGGCGAGCATGCCACGGCGCCCTGTCACCTCGAAAGAGTCGTGCAGGGGTCAATCAGGTCTGGACCTGAAGTCAGTCAGCCGGGCGTTCGATCAGGTGCGTGAACGCGTCCAGATTCCGCGTCGACTCGCCCCGGGACACCCGCCACGCGTACTCCTTGCGGATGGCGGCGGCGAAGCCCAGCTCCAGGAGGGTGTTGAAGGCGCCGTCCGCGGCCTCCAGGACCTGGCCGAGCAGGCGGTCGATCTCGTCGGGGGTGACGGAGGCGAGCGGCAGCCTGGCGGTGACGTAGACGTCGCCGAGCCGGTCGACGGCGTAACTCACGCTGTACAGCTTGAGGTTGCGCTCCAGGAGCCAGCGGTGGACGGCCGGTTCGTTCTCGTCGGGGTGCCGGATGACGAAGGCGTTCAGGGAGAGGGAGTGGCGGCCGGCCAGGAGGGAGACGGTCGTCTTCAGCTTGCGGGTACCGGGGAGCTGTACGACGTAGTTGCCGGGCCCGGGGCTCTCCCACTCCAGTTCGGCGTCCTTCAGGACCCCCTCGATGACCTGTGCGGCCTTGTCCACATCACCCATGGGCCGAGCGTACGCGACGGCGGTGGGACTGGGTCGCGGCCATGTAGACGTCGGCGGTGGCGGCGGCCGAGGTGTCCCAGCCGAACGACTGGGCGTGCCGGGCGGCGGCGTTGCCGAAACGGTCCGCCAGGGAGGGATCGTCGGCGAAACGGCACAGCACGCGCGCGTAGTCGGCGGGATCGTGACCGCGCACCAGGAAGCCGGTCTCGCCGTCCCGCACGGCCACCGGCAGCCCGCCGACCGAGGCGGCGAGGACGGGGGTGCCGGCCGCCTGCGCCTCTATCGCCACCAGGCCGAAGGACTCGCTGTAGGACGGCATGACCAGCACGGAGGCCGCCCGGAACCAGTCCGCCAGCTGCTCCTGGCCGACCGGCGGCCGGAAGCGGACGACGTCCGCGACGCCGAGCCGCGCGGCCAGCTTCTGCAGCCCCTCCGGCTTGGCGAGGCCGCTGCCGCTGGGGCCGCCGACGATCGGTACGACGATCCGGGAGCGCAGCTCGGGCCGCTCGTCGAGGAGCACGGCCACGGCCCTGAGCAGCACGTCGGGGGCCTTCAGAGGCTGGATACGGCCCGCGAAGAGCGGGATCAGCGCGTCCTGTGGGAGGTCCAGGCGGGCGCGGGCGGCGGCGCGGCCGTCGGCGGGGCGGAAGCGTTCCAGGTTCACGCCCGGGTGGACGACGGCGACCTTGGCGGGGTCGGCGCAGTAGTGGCGTACGAGTTCGTCGGCCTCTTCGGAGGTGTTGGCGATCAGGCGGTCGGCCGCGGACACGATCTGGGTCTCGCCGATCACGCGGGCGGCGGGCTCGGGGGTATCGCCGTCGGCCAGGCTGGCGTTCTTGACCTTGGCCATGGTGTGCATCGCGTGCACCAGGGGGACGCCCCAGCGCTGGGCGGCGAGCCAGCCGACGTGGCCGGAGAGCCAGTAGTGCGAGTGGACGAGGTCGTAGTAGCCGGGACGGTGGCCGGCCCAGGCCTGCATCACCCCGTGCGTGAAGGCGCACAGCTGGGCCGGGAGGTCCTCCTTGGCGAGGCCCTCGTAGGGGCCGGCGTCGACGTGCCGGACGAGGACGCCGGGGGCGAGTTCGACGGTCGGCGGGAGGCCGCCGGAGGTGGCCCGGGTGAAGATCTCGACCTCGATGTTGATCGCGGCGAGGCGCTGCGCGAGCTCGACGATGTAGACGTTCATGCCGCCGGCGTCGCCGGTGCCGGGCTGGTGGAGCGGTGAGGTGTGCACGGAGAGCATGGCGACGCGGCGGGGCCTGCGGTGCAGCCGAAGCCGTGAGGGGGCCGCCGGAGAGCGACGCCCGAGCCTGCTGACGTACTGGCTCACGTGGCGTTCCTCCTAGTTACGGGCATGCCTGTCGGAGGGTGTGGGGACCCTCCGAGGAACTGCAACGCGGAGGGGGTGGACTCCCATTCCGAGGTAGCCGATTTTGCCTATACATTGCCCGTGATCGCTCAACCGTTCGATGATGGGATGCGTGGGGTGGTTGTGGATGTGTGCGGGCCGGTGGGGGCTGGGCGCGCCCACGCGGCGGAGCCGCATATCGCCACAGCCCCGCGCCCCTTACGGGGCGCTTTACTCTCGTACGCATGAATGCCCGCGCCGCCTCCCTCCCCCACTCTCGGCTTCGCTCGAGCGGGGGGACCCCCATCGTGGGGACGGTGACGCGCGGGACCACGAACCCCAATCGGCTGCGCCGTATGGACCGGTGGATCGCCGCCACCCATGGGGCCGCGTTGCGTCGCGCCGTCGACCCCGTGGCCGTGGACCTCGGGTACGGCGCCGCCCCCTGGACCGCCGTCGAGTTGCTCGGGCGGCTGCGTACCGTCGCCCCGCGCGCGCGGGTCGTCGGGATCGAGATCGAGCCCGACCGGGTCGCCGCCGCGAAGCCGTACGAGCGGGACGGGCTGGTCTTCCGGCACGGCGGGTTCGAGATCCCGGTCCCCGGGCGGCCGTTGCTCGTGCGCGCCGCCAACGTGCTGCGGCAGTACGACGAGAGCGAGGTCGCCGCCGTCTGGGCACGGCTGTGTGCGCGGCTCGCGCCGGGCGGGCTGCTGGTCGAGGGGACCTGTGACGAGATCGGGCGGCGCCATGTGTGGGTCGCGCTCGGGCCCGAGGGGCCCCGGACGGTGACCTTCGCGACCCGGCTCGGCTCCCTGGAACGGCCGTCGGACCTCGCCGAGCGGCTGCCGAAGGCGCTGATCCACCGCAATGTGCCGGGCGAGCCGGTGCACGCGTTCCTGCGGGACTTCGACCGCGCCTGGGCGGCCGCCGCGCCCTATGCGTCGTACGGCGCCCGGCAGCGGTGGATCCGGGCGGTGCGGGATCTGACCGGCGACTGGCCGGTGACGGACTCGGTGGTGCGCTGGCGGCAGGGGGAAGTGACCGTGGCGTGGGGGGCGTTGGCGCCCTCGGAATGACGCCGGCGGATGCCGGGAACGATCTCGGTGAGGCGTTCGTCACAAAGGCGGGGAGATCGTCATGCCCGGGGGGAAACCGGGGAGGAACCCACCTGTCACTACCTCTGTCGGTTTGCGGCGTGACATGGCACGATCCTCCACGTGTTGGAAGTTACTGACGGTTAATCAGTTTTTGGGGGGTCGGGTCATGGGACCGGACAAGTACGGCGTCCGGGCGGGTGGGCGTCGCGGGATCCTGGCAGCTGCCGTGACCGTGGTCTGCGCGGTGACCGTACTGGCCGCACCCGGCACGGCGTTCGCGGCACCGAGCCCCACCCCCTCCCCGAGCGGTTCCCCCAGCGCCTCCGTGACTCTCCCGCCCGACAAGGACCTTGAGGCCGTACAGCAGAAACTGGACGATCTCTACCACGACGCGGCCGTCGCCACCGACGCCTACAACGCCGCCGAGGAAGCCGCCGGGAAGCAGTCCGCCGAGATCGTCGACCTGGCCAAGAAGATCGTCAAGGGGCAGCAGAAGCTCGACGGGTTGAAGGCGCGGGCGGGCCGGGCGGCGGCCGCCCAGTACCGCACCGGCGGGTTGCCCGACAGCGCCAAGCTGCTGCTGAGCGACAACCCCTCGCAGTTCCTGGACGGGGCCGGGCGGGTGCTCCAGG
The DNA here is from genome assembly GCF_042716195.1 of Streptomyces sp. NPDC058683. Taxonomy (NCBI): domain Bacteria; kingdom Bacillati; phylum Actinomycetota; class Actinomycetes; order Kitasatosporales; family Streptomycetaceae; genus Streptomyces; species Streptomyces sp. NPDC058683. The sequence goes on along the minus strand of NZ_JBHXSK010000033.1, from coordinate 119,986 downwards.
GCGAGCGGGCCACCAAGGGCCTGATCAGGGAACTGACCCAGACCCAGCAGGACTTGAAGCAGTACGCGGCGGACGCGGCCGACCAGTGGAACAGGCTGGAGGCGGGGCGCAAGGCGAAGGCCGCCGCGAAGAAGAAGATCACGCAGCGGATCGCCGCCGCCGAGAAGCTCCAGTCCACGCTGGAGAAGGAGCAGAAGGCGCGGCTCGCCGAGCTGGAGCGGGAGGCCGCCTACAAGGCGCAGACCGCCTGGCTGGACACCGGGATACTCGACGAGGTCCACAGCAAGGCGTCCGCGGCGGGCAGGAAGGCGGTCGCGTTCGCCACCGCCCAGATGGGCAAGCCGTACGTATGGGGCGCCGAGGGCCCGGACTCGTACGACTGCTCCGGGCTGACCTCGCAGGCCTGGGCGAGCGCCGGGCAGCCGATCCCGCGCACCTCGCAGGAGCAGTGGAAGCAGCTCAAGCACGTCGACGTCAAGGACATGCGCCCCGGCGACCTGATCATCTACTTCGACGACGCCAGCCATGTCGCGATGTACGTCGGTGACGGCGCGATCATCCAAGCCCCGCGTCCGGGGCGGACGGTGTCGGTCGGCGGCGCCGGGACGATGCCGATCCTCGGGGTGGTACGGCCGGACGCCTGACCGTCCCTGGGGGCGTTCCTACTGTGCGTTCCCTATGAGCATTCCCTTTGGGCGTGATGTCCCTTTCGTGAGCTGCGCCATGTGACCCAGTGCACGCCAACACCCTTGGAAACCCGGGCACCACGTGACCTTCGTCATCCCCGCCGGGTGGCCTTCTTGTCCAACTGCGTTACGGCACGCGGCATATGCCAAAGGCTTGAGACAGAGCGACGCGGCTCACACCATTCCGTTGCGGTGGCCAGTACCGCTATGGTCCCCGTCGGGTGGGTCGAGGTCCCTCGCCCCGCCATGCCCTCGGGGGGAGGGAAGGAACCCAACACGATGCCCGTACCCGTACCGCGGCAGAGAGCGATCCCGGCCGTGGAGAGTGGTCAGGCGCCGGTCGCCATACCCGCACAGGGCGGCGGCCCCCTCAAGGAAGAGGCCAACCGCACGGAAGCCGTCGCCCCGAACAGCGGCGGCACCACTCTCACCCTGCTGCTGATCGAGGACGATCCGGCCGGTTCGCCGGTGCTGCCCGAGTTGCGGGACGCGTCCGGCAACTCGATCCGCGTCCGTACCGCCCGCAACCTCACCGAGGCCGAGCGGCTGCTGACCGACGACGTCCACTGCATCCTGCTGGACCTGGCACTGCCGGCGCCGGGCCGCGCCGACGACGACGCCGACGAGCTCGCCGTGCTCAAGCACGTGCTCAAGCTCGCGCCCCGGCACGCCGTGCTCGCACTCACCGCCTCCGGTGACGCCGAGCGCGGCACCGAGGCCGTGCGCGTCGGCGCGCAGGACTACCTCTTCCGGGACGAGCTGGACGGCCGGCTGCTGAGCCGCGCCATCCGGTACGCCGTCGAGCGCAAACGTTCCCTCACCGTCGAGCGCAAGCTCGCGGAGGGACGGATGCGGGCGCAGGAGAACCGTCGCCTGGAGCGGGGCCTGCTGCCCACGCCGCTCCTGGACGGCTCCTCGCTGCGGTTCGCCGCCCGCTACCGCCCCGGCCGCTCGCGCGCGCTGCTCGGCGGTGACTTCTACGACACCGTGCGCACGCCCGACGGGACCGTGCACGCGATGATCGGTGACGTCTGCGGGCACGGCCCGGACGAGGCCGCGCTCGGTGTGGAGCTGCGGATCGCCTGGCGCGCGCTGACCCTGGCGGGACTGTGCGGCGACGAGCTGCTGGGCACGCTCCAGGAGGTGCTGGAGCACGAGCGCTCCGACGAGGAGATCTTCGCGACGCTCTGCACGGTCGACATCGCGCCGGACGGGCGCCGGGCCGGGCTGTGCCTGGCCGGTCACCCGGCCCCGCTGGTCGCCCGGCCCGGACGGCCGGCGGAGCTGCTGCCGTACGACAACAACGGTCCGGCGCTGGGGCTGCTGCGAGGGGCTCGGTGGCCGCGGATGCAGGTGGAGCTGGGCGCCGAGTGGAGCCTGATGCTCTACACCGACGGGCTGATCGAGGGCCGCGTGGGCTCGGGCGGGGAGCGGCTCGGTCAGGACGGGATGGTCGAGATGGTCCGCCGCCAGCTGGGCGAGGGGCTCAGCGGGGAGGCGTTGCTGCGGGCGGCGGTGAACGAGGTGCGGGAGATGAACGGGGGCGAGCTGACCGACGACGTCGCCCTGGTGCTGCTGGACCGGCAGGCTTGATCGGCGCTCGATCGGCGCTCGCCGTGGGGGGGTGCGGCCGTAGACCGTCGGACGGTCTGCCGCGACGCACCCTCCGCGAAGGTCAGCGACCGCCGTTGTACGGGCCGTACGGGCCGTCGCTGCTGCTGCCGCCGCCTCGGCGGCCGAAGCCGCCGCCGGAGACCTGCCTGAGGGCCGGGCGGACGTCGACGAAGAAGACGATCGTGGCGACCAGGCCCGCCAGCTGCAGGAAGAGCATGGGCACCAGCAGGTTCACCGCGACCGTGATGCCGAGGATGATCAGCCAGAAGCCCTTGTTCTGCTTGCTGGCGGCCCGGTAGGCGTCGTCCCGGAAGAGCGCGGCCATGACCAGCGCCACCACGGCAAGGACCAGCATGGCGAGGTAGAGCAGCCCCAGAAAACTTGAGAAGCCCTGCATCAGCACAACGTCCACCACCCGTTTCGGCTTGTTCCTACGCGGCCACCGTACCCGCTGGGCCCGGCCCGCTACACCGATAACGGGCCGGACACCCGAGGAGTGCCCGGCCCGTGCGTCCCGTCGCCCTGCCGGTTACTTGGCCGGCGGGGTGGTCTTCTTGGCCGGAGCGGCCTTGCGGGGCGCCGGGGCCTTCTTGGCGTTGGCGGTGACCGTCGGGGCCTTCTTCACCGCGGCCGGCTTGGCCACGGCGACCTTCGGCTGCTCCGCCTTCTTCTCGTCGGCCTTGACCTCGACCGGCTCGGGCTTGCCCTCGACGGCGATGGCCAGGTCCTCGATCTCGTCGGCGGCCTCGCCGCGCCAGGTCTTCACGGCCTGCTCACCGTGCTCGGCGACCTTCTCGTAGGTCTCGCGGGCCTTGACGGCGTACTCGGCGGCCACGCCGACCTGGCGCAGCGCGAAGTCCTGGGCGGACTCGCCGAGCTTCTTGAGGTCGCCGTCGAGGGAGACGATGAAGTCGTTGACCCTGGCCTGGAGGCTGGCCTGCGCCTCCTTGGCCTTGGCACCGGCCTCCTTGGCGCGGGTGGCGGCCTTCTCCTGCACGGCCTTCGGGTCCGCGTTGCGGACGGCCTCGATGCGGGCCGGGGCCTCGGCGCGCAGCTGCTCGACCAGGCCGGGGACCTTCTTGGCCTGCTGGAGGGCGAGGTCGGCGGTGCCGGCGGCGAAGTAGAACGGGGTCGGGTCGCTGAGGGTCTTGCGCAGATCGTCGGTGATGGCCATGGTGATGGTCCTCCCGGATTCGGTTTCGGCTGAGGGTTTTGTGGTCCGCGGCGCGGCGGTCGGCGCGCTTGGCCGGCTCATCCGGCCGTCCGCCGTGGATCGGTGTCGCTGCCGGCATCACTGCCGGTGTCGCTGTCGGCGTCACTGCCTATGTCACTGCCGGCTTCGCTGCCGTCGCCCTGCACACCGTCGGCCTCGCTGCCGGCGGCACGCGCGCTCTCCTCGCCCGACCCGAAGCCGTTCTCTTTCCGGAACGACTCGTAGATCTGGAGCAGCACCTGCTTCTGCCGCTCGTCGAGGGTGGGGTCGGCGAGGATGACCGCACGGGTCTCCACCTCGTTCAGATCCCGCTCGGCGTCGAGGATGCCGGCGCGGACGTACAGCGTCTCGGCGGAGATCCGCAGGGCCTTGGCGACCTGCTGGAGCACCTCCGCGCTCGGCTTGCGCAGCCCGCGCTCGATCTGGCTCAGGTACGGATTGGACACCCCGGCGGCGTCGGCGAGCTGCCTGAGCGACAGTTGCGCGTTGCGCCGCTGTTCGCGCAGGTACTCACCGAGATTGCCGACGTTGAGCGATGCCATACGTCCACCTTGCCCCACCCCCGCTAACAATTGCAAGCACCCGCTTGCAAAAGTGTGTCGCGCCATATCCGAACGGCCCTGTGACTGAGCACGATAGGTGTCGCATTTGCAGGACAATTGTCGTGCGGTCTCACCGCCGGTCAGGGTCCGCAAGCGAGCATGGGTGCAGGGGTCCACTCCGAGTGGACCCCTGCACCTAGCGTTGGGCTTTCCTGGTCAGAGCTGAATGGTCTCCGCAGGGGAGGGCAGACGGCTCTGAATGAGGAGGCTGAGACGCCTACGGCCGGCGTCACTGCTGAATCCCGAGGCGACCGAGCCGACGCGCCAGAAGTCGGCACCCGAGCGGATTGCACGCTGGCTCGCTCATCACCTCGGCATACCCCTCGGGCTGGCCCAGCCTCCCGCCACTGCTGCGAACCACCTCGACCACCAGCGGCAGTACGCGGTGCAGCGCCACGGCTCCATTGACCTTCTGCAGCCCGAAGTCCGACGCCTCTTCGGACTTCGGGCTGCCGCCCCGACAAGTCCGGTCACCCGTAACCGAGCCGCTCCCGCCAGGCCCGGGACAGCCGGGGGCGCAGGAACACCACCCCCTGCTGGGTGCCGACGGCGAGGTCGAGGACGGGGCTCGCGGGCAGGGCGGCGAGGGAGGTGACGAGCGCCGGCAGGGGCGCCGACCACACCTTCTCGCCACTCGGTAGATGGCACAGTGCCACGCCCTGTTCGTCGCTCACCGCGACCAGCGTGTCGCCGGCCGGGACCCGTCCCGTACACAGCAACCGGCAGGCCGGTACACCCAGCTGACGTGGGGTGTCGGGGGCGGCAGAATCCCAGACGGTGACCGGGGCCGCATGGGCGTCGTCGCAGGCATCGGGGTCCAGGAGGAGCAGGACGGCGCCTCCGTCGGACAACTCGGTCCAGCGCAGGAAGACGTCGACTTCGGAGATCATCCGATGGCCGGTGGCCGAACGGGGTTCGGCCACCGGCCGGCTCGGCCGGACCCGGTACCGGCTGTCCGTCGACAGATCGATGACTTCCGTCGTGCCCTCCCGTCCCTGTTGGGCCATCCAGCGAGTCCCGGCTTTGGTGTGGTGCGGCAGGAGGAGGCAGACGTCGCCGAGGAGTTCCAGCGACGTGCCCCTGTCGGGCGTGTCCGCCGAGATGTCCCACAGCTGGCCTTTCGTGACGCCGGTGCGCGGTGCCTCGCCTTCGGCCGAGCGGTCGTATCGGCCCGCCACGCTGCTTTCCCAGCGCCAGAGCGGGCGGGTGCCTGTCAGCAGCACGGTGGTTTCTGCCAGGGTGGTGAAGGCTGCCGAGCAGACCCAGTCGTTGCTTGGATCGACCGGCCAGGGAAGGTTGGTCCACTCGAGAGTCGAGTGCGGGGCGTCGAGGAGTTTCACCCGACCGCGGATCGCGTCCAGGCCCAGCAGTCGGGTGTGCGGATGGCTTGACGTCGGTGGCAACAGGTGGGCCTGAACACCGAGATGGGCCTCCCCTTCCAGCCAGGTCAGGTTCGTGTGCTCGGCGAGTCCGCCCGGGGCGATGCGGTGCCAGACCGCTTGGGAGTACGGCACGGGCCCAGACCACCCGGGCAGGTCGGAGTGGGCGTCCGGCTTCACGTGGCTCTTGTAGTCCCAGATCAGGAGCTGAAGCGAGCCGTCCGGGTCCACAGCCCGCTCCTGTTCGGAGACCGAGCCGACGAGCAGCTCCTCGACCAGGTCGAACGTGGTGCCGGGGGCCGGCTCGGGGGCGGGGGCAACGCGCCGGACGATGCGGCCGGAGACGGCCATGACGCTGGTGGAGTCCTCGGGCCAGGCGATGAGTGAGTCGATCTCCAGAGCGGACAGCTCCGACGGGGCGGACCGGGGGTCGCCCGGCCTGGCGTGGTCGGCCCACCGCCACAGTCGTGCTGTCCCGTCGTTGCCCACCGCCAGGATGTCGGGTCCCGGTTCACCGGGGGCGGGCAGCAGTCGGAGGGCGCAGACTGCGCTCTCGTGTCCCCACAGCGGCGAACCCACAGCGTCCGCGGTCGTGCAGCTGACCACGCTGAGCTGGCTTCCGAAGCCGACCGTCGCGGCGTACAGACCGTCCTGCAGCAGCACGGGCGCCAGGAAACCCACATGGCCCGCGCCCTTACCCCGGGCCGCGACGCGCTGCGCGGGGCCGTCGAGACGCGCGATGAGCAGATCGTTGTGGTCCTGCGTCACGAACACGGGGTCGTCCTCGCTGCCCAGGGCGAAGCCGCTCTCCTGCCAGACGAAACCGTTGAACGGCAAGGCCACCATCCGCCTTGATCCCGTCTCGATCAGTGTCACCCGGGTGCGTGGCTCGCACACCGCGGCGACGGTGCCCCGGCCGCCGTGGATGCGGTCGGCCAGGAAGGGGCGGACGCAGTCGTCGAGCAGGACGTCGACGTCACCCTCCGCGTCGAGGGAGTGCAGGGTGACACGACCGCGCACCCCGTCGCACAGCAGGAGCCGGACGCGGCCGTCGGCGTCGCGGGCGAGGCAGGCGGATGCGTGGGGCGCGTCGATATCGTCATTCGCGGGTGTCTCGCAGGCCACCTGGACCAGTGGTTCCAGCAGGGGCAGCGTGTACACGCGGACCTGTTCGGTGTCCCCGCACACGACCACGGGCGTGCCGTCGTCGCGGAACCCTGCGTCGAACAGCAGCGTTGCCCCACTGGGGGCGGTGTGGAGCAGTGTCTGGTCGGCGACGTTCCAGATTCGGATGTCCCCCCTGGCGTCGAGGGTTACTGCCTGCGCCGGGCCCGCACCGTCAATGAGCAGAGCGAGTCCCGCGACGTCGGCGGGATGCGGTAGCAGGGTCGACTGTGACGGGTCGTCGAGCCGCCACACGTGCACGTGGGAGGCTGACGGAGGCGCCGCGAGTACGACGTGGCCACCGTCCGGCAGGACGAGGTCCTCGATCTGCCACGCAGGGTTGTACGAGTGGATCGCATAGGCGTCCCCGTCGTGCCGGCCCACCACGCGATGCGGGGTGATCTCCCGTGGCTCCACCCACACGCGCTCCAGCACGGCCGACAGGTTCTGAGCCTGCCCTGACAGCGCGTGCTCCCCGTGTGTCCCCGCCACGAAAGCCAGCAGCGCCGGCTTGTCGACCCGGGCGGAGCCGGTGTTGGCGACGAGGTAGGCGTAGCGCTCGACGGCGAGGGCGAGCGTGGGACGGTGCAGTGCTCGCCGCACCGCCGACAGCAGCGTTGCCGGGTCGGCGTGGACGACGAACGAAGCGTCCTCGATGAGGTCGTCCAGCTCTCCCGAAGCTGCGGCATGCGTCGACAGGTGGGTGCGGACGTACGGATGTGCGTGCGACCAGTCCCGGTCGGGCACGACCTCCAGCAGGGTTGCCACGAAGCACTCCTGAAGATCCGTCAGATCCCGGTGCTTGAGCACCCGACACTTCAGATGGTCCGTCAGTTCCTGGTGGTACAGCCGGAAGTACTTCGTGCCGTCCACTTCGGCGTGCGCCAGGTAGGAGCCGTCCTCGTCCAGCAGCAGGTCGACGTCCGCCTGGACGAGCGGGATGCCCGAGAGCCGCGTCGCCACCTGCACCCAGAGCCGGCGCGGCAGGCCGTTGCCCTCTCCGAAGGCCAGCGCGGTGAGCAGGGCCATGGTCTTGGCGTGCCGCTCCTGCGGCAGTCGCTGGAGATACGCCTCGAAGGCGCCTCCCACGTCCGAGGGCAGTTGCTCCGCCCAGCCCGGCACGGTGGTGTCGACGACTGGGCCGCGCAGCAGCGCGCTCGCCGTCATCCGAGCAACCAGGAAACACCTCCCGGCCCGGCGGGCCACCTCGCGGCCGACCTGGCGGGCCACGTCCGGCCGGTGTTCGTACGGTGCCCCCTCGTCGCAGAGGATCTTCGCCACGTATTCGGCCGGCTCCGTGTCCTGCGCGTACTCGCCGTCGTCGAGGTCGATCACCGGCACGTGGCCCCCGAGATGAGGCAACAGCTCGCGACGTGAGCCGACCACGAGCCGGACACCCGTCACCGCCGCGAGCGGGCGCAGCAGTTCCCACGCGATGCGGCGGGCCTCGGCCTTGTCGCCCGCCGAGCCTGCCTCGTCGAGCGAGTCGACGACGATCCGGAAGGGGCGTTCCCGGTCCACGAGGGCGGTGAACAGGGCTACCGGCGTGCCCGCCCGGACGTCCGCCGCGGCGGCGATGCGTTGCACCAGGGCCTCCAGCGTCTGGTGGTGCGCGTTGACGGAGGCGTCGGCACAGCCCTCCAGCACCAGCCGGCCCAGGACCGCGGACTTGCCCGAGCCGGGGTCGGCGGTGACGACCAGGGCCCGCCCCTGCCCGTCGCCGTCCAGATGGGCGCGTGCCGCCCGCAGGGCCCGCTCACGTCCGGTGAAGTACGAACCGGGGTCGTGCACATGCTCCACACCACGGCCGCGCGGCTCGAAGTGCGAGGAGAGGTCGGAGGCGTCGGAGACCGTGCGCCCGTCGCCCGTGACCTCGGCGCGCGGGTCGAAGGAGGGGTTCACGAAGAACGGGGGGCGCTCGGACTGGTCGACGGACGAGCACGCGGCCCGCTGGGCCAGTCCCGCCGCCGTGAGGGAACGATTGACCCGCTCGGCGAGCGTGCTCGGCGCCAGGTACCGCTGTGACGGCCCGTCGCCCTGATGGCATGCCTTGGCCAGTTCGGTCACGAAGGCGCCGTCCACCGCCAGATCGCGATGCCGGGCGGAGGCCAGCAGCCAGGTGCCCGCGCCGAATCCGTCGCCGCGTCCTCGGCCGGCCACGATGGTGTTGGTGACGGTGCCGATCTCCGCCGTGGCTGCCGCCGCGTGACAGGCGTCCACCACGAACAGGACGTTGCGGACCGGTGACGTGGCCAGGATTTCGGCCAGGTTGGGCAGTGACAGCCACGAGCGTGGTCGCCCCGGCTCGCTGTCAGCGCAGGCCAGACGGTACTGGCCGGCCGGGGAGCGGTCCCCGTGCCCGGCGTAGTACACGACCACGACGTCCTCAGCGGTCAGTCCGGGGGTATGGCACCAGTCGGCCAGGGCGTTCTCGAAGGACTCGCAGTCCGGGTCGTAGGAGACGGCCGTCAGGACACGCTCGTAGCCCATCGACACGAACACATCGGTCGCCCGGTCGACGTCCTCGTGGGCCAGGGGGAGTTCGGGGGCTTCCCGGTAGTGACGGGTGCCCGCCGCGACGAGGTACAGCATCAGACGGCCCCGGCCCCCGGCAGCAGGCCCGTCAAGATGGCCTGCCCCGTCTCGACGGCGGTCAGGTACCGCGTGGCGTCGTGCATGTGGCTGCCGTTGTTCACCGCCACGTCCCGCACGCCGTCGCCGAAGGCCGGGCCGAGTTCGCGTACGACGGCGACGATGTCGGTGTCGTCGGCGATGTTGGTCCACGCCCGCACCGGCTTCGGCCACACGGCCCGGCGGTTCTCGGGCGCCGGTTCGAGCCGGTCGAGGACGAGGGCGCGCATGCCCAGCGGCGATCCCAGGGTGACGAGCATGCGGATGTCCCAGTCGCCGTTGCGCCGCGGGTCGCAGAGCGTCTCGTAGGCAATGACCGACCCGAGCGAATGGGCCACGACGACCCGTGTCCTCGGGGTGATCCGCGCGGCCAGCCGGTCCTGCGCCGCACGCCGGATCTCCTCGTCGCCGAAGTAGCCGGTCATCTGCTTGAGGCTGCCGATCAGCGCGCGGTCAAGGACCCCGCGCAGGTACTGGGCGCCCGTGAGGGCGTCCAGGGCTGCTCGCACGGCGTTGAGCCGCAGGGCCCGGGAGGCGGTCCAGCCCACGGGGCCCCGCGTACCGGTGGCTGCCGGATCCGGGACCGAGGGGTCGGTGCGCGCCGCCTCGGCCCACCACTCCATCAGGAGGGCGAACTCCGCGTCGTTGTCGACATCGCCCTCGTCGTACGGGGGTTCGGCCCCCGCGCGGGTGCCGCGTGGCCGGAACAGATCACCGTAGAAGGCCACCCCCACGTCGTCGGACGAGGGCACCGGGCCGCCCGCCAGGCGTGTGCCACCCTGGAGTTCGGGAACGACGTCCCGTGCCAAGGAGTCCTCGCTCAGGTACTGCTTGCCGACGCCGTGCACGAAGACGACCTTGCTCAATGGCCCTCCCAGAGTGAGGGAACAAGATTACGCGGGGACGGTCAGCTCGGCAGCTCGAAGCCGAGGGCGGCCGCCGCCTCGACGGGCGCCGGCCGCGTCCAGCGGTGGGCCATCGCGAGATCGCGCACCGCCGCACCCGGTCCTCGGCGTAGGGGAGACGGCTGGGCCCGGCCCTCGTGAGAAGCGGGGTCCGGCCGGTGCTTGGACTCATGCGGACAGCGCGGCCAGAGGTGCATTAACGGGCAGCGCGCCAGCCCGCGAAGTTCGACGCCCCCCTTACGTGGGGACAGCGTTGCGGGGCTGCGTACAGACATCTTGCGCGTACGAGCCGGTGGGGTCATGCCGCTGACGCGGTCTGGAGGCTTTCCACGATCTGGGACGGCAGGATGGCCCGCGCCGGGGCGCTGTCGGCAGAGGCAAGGTAAGCGAGGAGCCTTGTCGGCTGCTCTGGCCGACCAAGAGGGACCGGTTCAACGCGGCGCCATCCCCGGGCAGACGCCGCCTTGATGGCGGTTAGATAGGTGTTCTCATTCATGCGCCCAAGGGTCCGGGCGCGCATGAGCAGAGCGGCCAGGGACACCTGCCACTGCCGTTTGAGCGCGAAGAGGGCTGGCCAGTCGACAGTGGTCGGCAATTGGTCGTGGATGTCTTCGGCGGGCATAAGGAAGGCCGCCGCGAACTGGTGGGCCTGGGTCTCGACCTCCTTTACGCCCCAGATCTGCTCGCCGTGCAGCACTAGATGGGCGAGTTCGTGTGCGCTGTCGAAGCGGGACCGGGCTCGGTCGTCCTTGTCGGTACCCAGGACGACAACCGGGTGGTCAGGAAAAGGGAGGGAGAAGGCGTCTACATCCGTGTTGTCGAGGGGGAGACGGATCACCGCGATACCACGCGCCTCAAGAAGTCCAACGACGTCGGAGACCGGTCCGGAAGGCAATCCCCACATCTTCCGTACCTGAGCCGCAACCTCTTCGACCTCCGCCCGTTCCGCCTGCAGTCCGCTCACGGGGAGCATCGGCACGTCGCCGGCGCAGAACCGCTGCGCAGATGAGGCATGGACGGCCAGGTCGTGAGCCACGTGAGCGATGGCCCGCGCACGGCGGCGGTCGGACACCGAGGTCCGGCGCAGCGACCGGAAGAAGCCCTCATGGCTTTCGACCATCGCTTCGTGGAAGAACTCCTGGGGCACCCCAAGTACCGAGGCCATGACACTGCTCGTATCCGGGCTGGGTCGTGCCGCGCCGCTCTCAAACTGGCTGATCGCGGCAGGAGTGAGCCCGCTCGCGCGGGCGAGCTGCGTCTGGCTCAACCCTGCCAGTTCGCGGGCGGTCCGCAGCCGAGAGCGCTCGAACGCCTGCGTGCTCATCTTTCCCCTTGCCTGGCCTGCCTGACTTTGATCTCCACATCTTGACGGAACACAGAAACCACGCACGCTCCAGGGTGCGTGGCCAACACCAACCTTACGACTTCTGCGTGGAAACACGCACGGAAACGCATGCCGTGATAATAAGTACTCTCGATAGTGGAGATCCGGCTGCGACAGACGGAGCTTCCTCGAACCCATGGCGCGGGGGCAGTTGAAGTGACGGAGCGTTTCCAGATATTGGCCCTCGACGGCGGCGGCTTCCGCGGCATGTTCTCCGCCGCGGTCCTGGCTCGCCTCGAAGAGGATCTCGGTGTCCGCATCGCCGACCACTTCGACCTGATCGCTGGCACCTCGACAGGGGGAATCATCGCGCTGGGCCTAGGACTCGGGCTGTCTCCGCAGCAGATCCTGGAGTTCTACACCGATCATGGGCCGCGCATCTTCCGGGACCGTAGCCGCCTGCGGGGCCTGAAGCACCTGATGCGCGCGAAGTACAGCGCGGAGCCGCTGCGCGCAGCCCTCACCGAAGTCTTCGGCGAACGGACCTTCGGAGAGAGCACCAAACGCCTGGTCATCACCTCCTACAACGTCGCCGCCGACGACGTCTACCTCTTCCGGACCCCGCATCTGCACGGTCTCAAGCGCGACTGGCGCGAGAAGGCCGTCAACGTCGCGTTGGCCACCTCTGCCGCGCCGACCTACCTGCCCGGGATGCCTCTGGATGGAGCACGGCTCGTCGACGGCGGCGTCTGGGCGAACAACCCAGCCATGGTCGCGCTGACCGAGGCCGTGGGCCCCCTGTCTGTGCCCCTCGACACGATCCGGGTGTTCAGCCTCGGGACCACGACCGACGTCCGCCACCGCCACCGCCGTCTCGACCGCGGCGGTCTGCTGCCCTGGGCCCGCGACGCGGTCGAGGTCCTCATGCGGGCGCAGAGCGAGAGCGCCGCGAAGCAGGTACGCCACTTCGTCGGCAAAGACGACGTGCTCCGTCTCAACCCGACGGTCCCCACCGGCGCCCTCGCTCTGGACGACGTGGACACCACAACCCTCTCGGGATGGGCCGGACATGTCAGCCGCGACGTCTCCCCGGCCGTCCACCGCACTTTCTGCGATCACCTCGCGCCGGCTTTCGTCCCTCTCCACTCTGCTCGTAAGGAATGACGTGAACGCGTACCACCAGACGCAGGACAACACCGACTCCGCCGAGCAGATGCTTTCCATGCTGCTCGACGGCGCCGTGGAAGTCCTCGACATCGCCCCTGACCTCCACGACACCGCCATCGAGCGGTACGGAGAAGTCGGAACCTGGCTCGCCGAGAACGGCAGCCCCGGATGGGAGATCCACTCCCAGGGCTCCTTCCTCCTCGGCACCGTGGTCCGCCCCAACACCGAGACCGGCGAGTACGACATCGACCTCGTCTGTCGACTCCCTCTGCAGCGGGACAGCACGACGAAAGAGGAACTCAAGCAGCGAGTCGGTGACCAACTGGTGGCCTACCGGCGCTGGAAGCAGCGCCAAGGCCACACCGACGGCCCCGAAAGCCTCGAAGCCCGCCGCCGCTGCTGGACCCTCGGGTACCCCGGCTTCCACCTCGACGTCCTGCCCGCCATCCCCGACGAGGAACACCCGCCCACCGGAATCCTCCTGACGGACAAGAAGCTCCACAAGTGGCAGCACAGCAATCCCCTCGGCTACGCGGACTGGTTCCACGCCCGCTCGGAACTCTCCCGCGCCCTCCTCGAAAAGCGGCTCGTCGCCAGCGTCGCGAAGGTCCCCGAACACCACATCCGCAGCACCCTGCAGCGACTCGTACAGATCCTCAAGTGGCACTGCATGCTCTTCTTCGCTGAGGACACCGACAACCGACCGCCGTCCATCCTCCTGACCACGCTCGCCGGCCGCGCCTACCGCGGCGAGGACGACCTGTTCACCGCCGTACGCAACGTACTCGCCGCCATGCCTCACTTCATCGAGAAGCGCGACGGTCAATGGTGGGTTCCCAACCCTGCCCACGAGGAGGAAAACTTCACCGACAAGTGGAACGAATACCCTGAGCGGCGCCAGGCCTTCCTCACTTGGTTCGGCGAGATCACCACGATCATGGACAACCTGGCACTGACGGAGTCCAAGGGCCTGCACGTGGTCTACTCCCAGCTCATCAAGTCCTTCGCGCCCGGCCCCGTGATGCACTCCTTCGCGAGCTACGGCGCCCGCATGAAAGCCCCCACCGGCCAGCGAATGACTGCCACCGGGCTGCTCTCCGCGACCGCCACAGGTCCCCGCAGGAAGCCGAACACCAACTATGGCCAGCATCCCGGCGCGCGCGGTTAACCTCGGCCGCCAGCTGGCCGCGATCAAGGCCGTCGTCCCCGACACCCAAGGGACCGTGCGGGGCGGTGAACTCCTCTGCACGGTCACCCTTCAACCGACCCCTATGAGTAGGAGCTACAGAGTTCGGATCGTCTACCGCCATCGGCGCAGGCCACGAGTCACCGTCACCGACCCACCCCTTGCACTGCATCCGGACGCCACCGCCCTACCGCACGTCTACCCCGACGGCGACCTATGTCTGCATTTGCCCGGGGAGTGGAAGGACCACATGTTCCTCGCGGACACGATCTTGCCGTGGACCTCAGCGTGGCTCCTGCACTACGAACTCTGGCTGGCCCTTGGCTACTGGACCGGCACCGGCGACCAACACCCAGTACCGTCACCCGCGAACCGGATCCGATGACAGATTCGCGGCCATGATCTTTCCCTCCGCCCAGGCGGAAATGCGGGCGATGTGGCTCTGCCACTCCCGAATCCCACGACCTTCTCCCGGTCGTGGGAGGGGATAGTCAGGCCATGCACCTGGGAAAGCCGCAGCCGATGAGCCCAGCGTGGTGCGTCACGAGTTGAGCGATCATGCTGCGCCCCTTCTGCCCATCGGAAGATCCATGACCGCTTGCCTCAGCGAGACCGAGATCCAAGACGGGCGGCGAAGCCAGGTGCTCAGTGCGAGGTCCACCTCCCTCAGCCGTTGAACGAGCGGTGCCAACCGACTCCGGGCGTCTCCCGGATCGTGTGCGTCGAGCAGGTTCGTCGCGATGTCGAGTGCCGCGCCGATGGCGAGGCACTCTGTCGGCGGCACGGTGTAAGGCTTGGAGGTCTTCTTCTTGCCCGGGGTGTTGAGCAGCGGCTCGGCCTGCGCGGCGCGGGAGGCGTACTCCGCATCGAGGGCGTCGGCCAGGCAGGGTGTGCTGACGTACTCGCGGGCGACGGGCCAGGACCGAAAGATCATGGCGACCGCGGCGCGCAGGTCGGCGAAGTAGTGGAGGACGGAGACCGGCGCGCCGGCGCTCATCGCGGTCTCGGGTCCGCTCGCGACAAGCAAGTTAATGAGCTGTCGCTGGACTTGTAGGAGCACGGGCATCGTGACCGCGTCGGGTGTTACGGGAAACAGATCAGGCCGGGTCAGATCGGCTGCGCAGACTGCTTCGGGCTGCTGTAGTGGTACTGGACGCGCAGCGAAGCGGCACTGCCATGGGTGGAGTGTGTCATCGGTCAGCCGCGCGATGGCGTCTGCCGCGGGGGCGAACTGGGCGGGTGCTTTGCAGCCAGGGCATTGGTGCTGGAGGAGGCGTTGGTGCCTGAGGCAGAGGAATGTCACGGGGAGACGCCAAAGCCGCCTCCATGCGCCACCGTGGAGATCCTGGATGGCGGTACCGTCCCCAGCGAGACAGTGCGGGCAGTAGCGCGTGGAGCGGGTCAGAACCCACGGGTTGTCGTAGATCATCCGCGCTGGGGTACGGCGTGGGGTGAGCGCGGGGTTCAGCGGCCCGTAGCGGTCTCCGAGTGGGGCTAGGAGCATGCCGTTGACTTCGGCAGGCGTCAGCTGTGTGGCGAGAGCGAAACCCGTGAGGTATTCGTCGTCCAAGTGGTACAGGAAGCTCAGAGGCAGTCGAGAGGGCAAGCCGGTACGGATGGCGATCTCTCCGGGTGTCGTACCCAGCCTGTGGGAGAGCCGGAGTACGAATCCAGTGAGGGTCTCGTCGGGCAACGGGTCGAGGCTGCGTGGCAGGGGGCGCATGATCAGCCGTTTCGCGGACCGCGAATGTAGATCTCGGCGTTCGAACTGTCCGTTGCCTCCTCCGCCACTCCGAGAACTTCCTGCAACTCGGATGAAGTGCCGGGAAGGCGGGCGAGTTTCTGGAAGGTGTCTCGGTGCAGCGTCAGGGCGCCGCCGTAGAGCGGGCCTACGGCCCTTCGAGTCCACTGTTTCTCTCGGCCATCAAGCATGCGTTCGGCGATCCCCAGTACCGCACCCATGGTCAGGGGGGATTCCATAGGCGCGAGCAGCGAGTTGATCCCGTACGGTCTTTTCGATGCGCCTGATGTGCGACGTCGGCTGTCGCGCAATCGCTGGTCTGCTTCTCGCCCAATTGCCTGAGCCAGGGTGGGTGTCGCCGCGAAGCCGCTGGCCTCCGGCCAGGAAGCCAGGACCAGGGTGGCCACGACGCGCAGGTCGATGAAGTACTGGGCGACCGGCACGAGCTGGCCGCAGCTGTTGACCTTCTGTGGCCCGTCGGCTGACAACAGCGCATCGAGGCGTTGCTGGAGGGCCAGCAGCACACCGATGGAGTCTGCGTCGACCAGCAGGCGAGGAGGGCGGATACGCGCGAGGTCGGTCCCGCAGACCGAGCGTCGCCCCCGGCCCGTGTGCGGGGCGGGAGACACTGCTCGGCACTGGGCTGGATGAAGATCTTCAGTGCCTGGGCGAGCGATCATGCCTGTGGGGGCGAACTGGCCGGCGGTTCGGCACTTGGGACAGGTACGGCTCAGGAGTTGCTGATGCCGCGAACACGCGAAGACCACCGGCAGCCGCCAGGCCCGTTTCCAGGCACCTCCGTACAGGCGTCCCAGCGTGTCGTCGTCACCCGCGAGGCACTGCGGGCAGTACTGAGAGGTCCGGATGAAGACCCAGCGGTTGGGGCGGGCCAGCTGCTGTGGGCTCGTCCACGGCTGGTATCGGCGGCTCACGAGGCCGTATTTATGTCCCATGGGGGCGATCAGCAGCTTGCTGGCCTCCGCCACCGTCAGGTGTGTCGCACGTGCCGCCCGGACAAGACGTGGCTTGTCCATATCCGCAATCAGCCAGGGCGAAACGACGCCGGGAGCGTTGCCTGCCTCGTCCATCAGCCCCATACGAGCGGCGATTTGAGCGGGGTTCGTGCCGTTATGGCAAGCGAGGCGGAGGAGAAAGCCGACGATGGTCTCGTCGTCGAGCGGATCAAGGCTGCGCGACAGCGCGCGGCTAGTCATGCTTCAGCCGCCGGAGGTGTGCCTCGGTCGTCGTAGACGCTGTTGCGTCCCTTCCTGGGCTTCGGGCCCGGTTTCCGCTTCGGAGAAGTGTCGATGTCGGGGATCTCGCCGGCTTCGGCGTCCCGCCCGTCATCCTTGCCGGGGACGTTGCCCAGATTGATGGTGATCTCGTCGAGGAGGTCGATAGTCAGGTCCTCCAGGCCGCTTTCGATGGCCTTGGTCAGTCCGTCCTCGATCAGGCGCCGCAGGAGGCCGACGATGCCGTGGGTGCGGCGGTAGAGGTACTCGGGCATCCGGCCTTCGGACAGCGTGCCGGGGCCGGCGTTGAAGAGCCGGATCTGGTTCTCGACGCCTTCGAGGTGGGCGACGAAAGCCGCGATGCCCGCGTCGCTGCTGTAGTCGAAGGGGGCGAGTGTGACGAGGTCGAAGCGTCGCTCGGTCTGGGTGGAGGCGTCGGGGTTGTAGCTCTTGCCCTTCTTCAGTGGTGCGTAGACCCACTGGTTGGTGCGGGGGTCGTGCCAGCCTTCCCTGAGCAGGCCGGAACGGGGGATGTTCACGCCGATGAGGACGAGCGTGACGTCCAAGTCCATCAGGCCGCGGATCAGGTCGAGGGTGTCCTGGTCGTCCTCCCGGTGCATCTTCAGACGGGTGATGTCGTCGATGATCAGGACGGTGGTGGCGTGCGCCTTGATCGATTCGCGGGCGTTGCGGATCATGCCACGCAGGTTCTTGCCGTAGGGGGCGCCGTAGTAGTCGAGAATTGCCTCGCACAAGCCGATCGGGGTGGCCTTCACCGGGGTCTGGCAGTAAGCGACCGGCGCGATCAGGTCTCGGGTGCCGGGCATTGGATCGAAGTAGCACTCGGGGTACTGCTCGAACAGGTCACGCCAGGTGTCCTCGAACTCGGCGGCGGTCCGGCAGGCGGTCTCCGTCTTGCCCTGGTACCCCCCGCCGTTGATCATCAGCCCGTCCAGGGTGCTCGGGCCGATACGCATCGCATTGTTCTGGATCCGCGAACGCATCAGCGTGGTGACCACCTCGCTCATCGGGGTGTCCAGCATCTGCATGTTGACGTGCGTGGCCGCGCGGTGCAGGTCATACAAGGACTTCTTGCGCGGGCTCATCAGCCCGTACTCGGCCATGGAGATCTTCCTGACCGGCACAAACAGATCCCGTGTCCGGCGGAACTCCTGCCAGCCCTCATGCCGGGTCCGGTCCGGCCTCGGGCCGAAGCGCAGGAACGGCACGGGAGCGTTCGGCGGCTCCGGGGGCAGGTTGCTCATCTCACGTCTCCTCCGTCGGCTGCAGGTCCGGTTCGTCGGATCCGTCATCGCCAGCGATGACGAAGAGGTTGCGGCCGCGGCGGCTCGATCCCAGCGGGGCGGGTGCCGACGGCTGCTGCGCTGGCTTGGCCGTCTCACGCCGTCGGCGCCGGTGCGCGTCCAGGCTCTCGGTGGCCTCCCGGGCCCGTTCCCGCCACGGCGGCTCCGCATCCGGTGCGCCGACGGCAGCCAGGCGCGGTGGCTTGTTCGGCTTCGGCGGCTGTTGCGGTCGGTCCGCGGCTGCCGCCTGGGCCTGGGTGATCTCCCGCGCGTGCTGCGTCCGCTGGGATTTGGTCAGCTGGGACGGCCACTTCGCGACCGGATCGACGGCCCCCAGCATCTCCAGGAGTTTGGGGACGAGCTCGCTGTCAGAGCGCGGCTTGAGGCCTGCTTCCCGTACGCGGGTGAGGAGTTCCTCGACCCGGGCGTCACCGAAGGCCGGCATCTCGCCCTCGGGCGGCAGGCCCGTCCAGCGCAGTTCGTGCCATTCATGGGTGTCGGGATCCTGGAAGTACACCACCCGCCGGTCGCGGGGTTCGCGGTGGATGACCCAGTGCTGCTTGTAGCGGCCCCCGCGCGCGGAGTTCATGTCGGGTTGGTGCAGTAACGCGGCGTCGTACCAGAGCCCCTTGACCTTCACGCCCCGCCGGTGGATCCGCTTCACGTGGTGCTCCGGCAGGAAGCGGTAGTACGTCTCCGGGGAGGGAACGTCCAGGTCGAAGCCCTCCTGGGCGAAGGAGGCGGCGAACAGGGTGTTGGGGCTGTGGTCACCGCCGGGATCCCAGCTGGGCGCGAACTCCCCGAGCCTGCGGTTCTGCCAGACCTTCACGACCCAGGTCGCGATGAAGTGTTCCATCTCGGCCAGGGTCAGCACCACGTCGCCCTCCGGGTCCGCGCCGCGATCGGAGACGTCAACCCCCGTGTAACCGGCCAGCTTCTCGAACACCAGCGAGCGGATACTGCCGAAGACGCGCTCCACCGCGCTCTTGTCCTGCGGGCGCAGCACGCGCGCCGGAAGAATCCGGCAGCCCATCGCCTCTTGGACATCCACCAGATGGTGATTGCGGTAGACGGAACCGTGGTCGGAGGTGACGGTCTCGGGGGTGAAGAACGGCAGCCCGGCCACCTCGTACCCGGCGAACTCGGAGACCATGGCGGCCGGCAGCCCCGGATAGGGCCACTCCATGTCCTCGCCCCACTCCTCCCGCATGGGCAACGGCAGCATGACGTCACGCAGCACCATCGCGACGTCCACCGAGGAGTCCGACACCAGCGTGAGCCGGAACGCGCAGATGGAGTGGGTGTAGACGTCCAGCGCCAAAGTGAGGTGGACGGTGATCGGGTCACCGAAAACGTTCTCGCGGACCATCACCGGCAGGATCGTCGTGTCCAGCGCGACGACCTGGCCGGGGCGGGTCACGAGCACATGCCCGTTCTTGGTGGGCAGTTCGGCCGAGCGCTCGTACTTCTGTCGGGCGCCGCCCGGCCCGAACCACTCCTTCCACACCCGCAGCAGCGTGTGGTAGCTAGGGACCTCGATCTTCTCGCTCTCGTCCCCGTCCTCGCCTTTGTTCTCGAAGGTCTCCCGCACATAGCGACGGATCATGATCTCGCGGGTGCGTGCGCTCACCCGGGACCGGTGGTGCTGCGTCTCCGCCCTGACCGCGAAGATCGCCTCGCGGACCTCCTCGCTGACGCTCGGGTGTCCCCCGCTCACCCGCAGCCACCGGTGATCGGCGCAGCCCACGATCCCGTACTTCCTGCGTCTGCGCTCCCAGCGCTCCAGCGTGCGCACCCCGACGTGCGCGACGCCCAGAAGCAGCTTGGCCTCTTCGGGCCTCAGCGCCGACAACTCAGCGGCCTTCGCCGCCCGCCGCTCAGTCAGCGTCGTACGGTCCGGGTCGTACCCAGGGTGCGGCTCCCCCGGCTCGGGACGGAACGGATCACCACTGCGGAAACCGCAGTTGACCTCCATCAGATGCGCGAAGCGCTGTTCCATCAAGGGCCGCTTCTCCGGCTTCACATCACTCCACGAAGCCAGCTGCCGACCACGGTTGGCGCCCTCCGCCGCTGTACGCGACGACGGCCGACAACGCGGGTGGTTGACCAGGAAGCGGAAGCTCGCCCGCTGGCGCTCGCCGTCCGCACGCACCAGGTGGACCCGCCCCAAATGCGGCTCCTGCCGTTCGACCAGCCACTCCACCTCGTCGAGCACCACGCCCGCGCCGGGCGAGAGATCCAGTGCCGCCGCCCCCATCATGAGACGCCTCCCGCCAGCACCACCCGCGAACTGTCCGTCAACGGCTGAGCAAGGTCGATCCCGAGCCTGCGATGCCACAACAGGTGCAGCAACTGGGCCCGTGCCACCGGCCAGTACGTCTGCGCGGCCGCCAACTCTCCGAATGTGACGCCCTCTTCGGCATGAGCAAGCAGATCGACCTGAATGCCGAGCACGTCGCGTGTCGGACGGCGCTTCCCGTACAACGCGCCGAGCGTGGACCGCACATGCGGACGCCACTCGGCCGCGACCGCGTAGTGCCACCCGCAGAGCAACGCCACGTCCTCCGCGGCCGCGAACGACTCCAGGTCCTCGGACTCGATCAGGTCTCGCGGCCGCACGTCGATCAGCCAGGTCCCCACCCGCGTGACTGCGAAGAAGTCCGGGGTGTGGTTGCGCCACTTCTCCGCCGTACGGAACCGGATACGCAACGGCTGCGACAGCACTTCCAACAGATCACCGGCAAAGTCCAGAGCTACCAGCAGCTGATCCTCTTCGAGGCTCTCGAACCCATGCAGGCGCCCCGTTGACACCAGGGACTCCAGACCGGGCCTGTGCCGCTGCTCCCGCCGCCAGGTGAACCCCCGCATCGGCCCACGGCTCGCCACTGGCACCTGCCCCAGGTGCCGGACCAGCCCTGCAATCTCGTCCCCGGCGTACTTCCACGTCGCCGTCCATCGGTCCGGCCAGCCATCGGACAGATCCAGGCCGCCCCGCCCCGCGTCCAGCGAGACAGGGACCAGCAGATCCGTCCACGTACAGCTGTGAGACCACAAGGAGCCCCGGGTATCGCTCATAGTCCCAGGTAAGCCGCAGGCATTGCGCCGAAGGAGCGATCTTCGAAGTTGGCGACAACTTGCCTGCGAAAAGCATGGAACACGTCAACAACGGTGCGAATTCGGCGACAGATATCGTGCTCAGCGCTTCAAGAAAGGCCAGGTCGGGGTGGGAGGTTAACGACAACTATCGTGCTCAGGCTCAGGCCCATAAGAACCGAGTATCCCGTTTGTCCCTTCCCAGCGAAGGTGACTGGCCCGTGAACTCAGTCGGCGGGGAGCCCGTGAACCGGGTCAGGCTGCCGGTGCGGGACAACGACTGCTCGGTCTCCGGGAACCGCAGCAGAACGCCTGCCGGCGCTGACCGGACCTCTGTCGCTTCCAGGCCACCGAAGCCGGACGCGGCACATAGAACGCCCGGCGACTTTGTCCTCGAAGGTCCGGGCCGGTCAGTTCAGCAGGGCGGCCGTGAACATCTCGCGGCGCTCCGCCAGCCAGGTCTGCAGGCGATCCCAGCGTTCCCATCCACCGCGCTCGGCCAGCGCCTGGAGATAGACGGGGTCACCGTCGGCCACGCGGCGGGCGACGAAGGCCCGGCAGACCTCGGTGGCCTGCTCGATGACGCCGAGCAGCTCGGCGCGGTCCTGCGGCGAGAGGCCGTAGCCGTCGGCAAGGATCCGCAGCCGCGCGGGCGCATCCAGCCCGGAGGGGTAGAAGGCGGCTGCGGACGAGGGATCGACCAGGGGCACCCAGTAGCGGGCGGTCATGGCGACGTCCCAGAGGGGACGGCCCGGGGCTGCCATGTCGAAATCGATCAGGGCAGCGGCACGGCCGTCGCAGAAGACGACGTTCTCCGGGCACACGTCGTTGTGGCACAGCATCGTTCCCCCCTCCGGATCCGCCAGGTCCCCGGGCCACCCGGCACGGGTGTCGACCGCGACGGCCGCGCTGGTCTCATGCAGGCGCCGCAGCAGACTCCCCACCGATTCCAGGGCGGTCTTCGTCATCGCCCAGTCCGGGAACGGCGGCAGAGCCACGTCGCCGGGGATGAAGGTCAGCTGTTCCCGGCCGTCCTCGGTGAGGCCGACAGGGGTCGGCGCCGCGTCGAAGCCGTGCTCCTTCAGCGCAAGGAGGTAGGCATGCAGGGCGTGCACGTTGCGCGGCGCCGGCCGCTCCACCAGCGCACCACGGCGAAAGACCGCTCCTACGTTCACCATGCCGCCGACCAGCGCCTCACCCTCAGCCGTCATGCCGATCACGCTAGCGCCACATCGACCCCGCACGGGCGAGGCCCCGAAGCTCCGGCGCGAGGCGGCACAAGACCAGGGACGGCATGGAACGCAGCGTCCAGCAAGGCACGGCGGTTGCGTTCCTGTTGATCGGCGGCGGCATCAAGATCGGCGGCACTCGTCGGCGCCCTGATGGCAGGGCAGGGCAGCAGCGCCGGGGGCGAGGTGGGGATCGGATACCAGACAGCCCGGTCGATCCGCGCAGTGAGGTCTCTCGCAGGTTGTCCTACGGGCGCCGTGCGACGAAGACGAACTCCCTGCCTGGCCTGTCAGGAGCGTCGCGTACGTCTTCCACCACGTACCCCTGCGCGGCCAGCTCGGTCTCGACCTCCTGCCGCTCACGGATGCGCAGGGTGGAGTCCGACGTGAGCACCTGCCCGTCCGCAGCGAACACGTAGGTCCAGCGGAACGTCACCAGCGGCTCGTTCACCTCGATCACCTGGACCCAGCTCTCGACAGCGCCGACGCCCGGGATCTCCGTGACCCTGTACGAAGCCTCACGGTTCCACTGCTCCCAGGCGCGCCCGGCCGGATCCCTGGTCTCGAACACCAGACGCCCACCGGGTCTCAGTGCTTCGCAGGCTCCTCGCAGGGTCTTCCGCCACGTCTGTGGCTCGACCATGGCTTGGGCGACGTTCGCCGTCATGGTCGCCAGGTCGACCCGCAGCGGCGGGAGCGTCGTCGCGTCGCCACAGATCCAGCGCACCCGCTCGCTGCCCGGCTTGCCGAGGGCCACGTCGATGGATGCCTGGGCGGGATCGACGCCGACGACCTCGACCCCGCGTTCAGCCAGCAGGAGTGCGAACACCCCTGTCCCACAGCCGATGTCCAGCACCCGACGTGCCCCGAACTCCTCCGTCATCCGCACGTAGGCGTCGAGATCGACGCGATCGGGGTCGAGTGGGTCGTAGATCGCGGCGAGCCGTGGATGTCCGAAGCACTCGTCCGTCATGCGGCCGAACGTACGGGGAGGCCGGGTTGCCTGCCCAGTCGATTTCCGCGGCTGCTGGCGGTGTTGTCACTCCGTGGGCAGGGTGAGTGCCAGCTTGCCCGTGGTGTGGCCGTCGAGCAGGTGTCGGACGGCTGCGGCGGTCTCGGCGAGGGGGTAGACGCGGTCCACGACAGGGATGAGCGTGCCCGCGTCGATGAGACCGGTCAGGTCGTGCAGCCCATCGGCGTGCTCGGAGGAGATGAAGGTGCCGAGGTGCCGGCCGGTGAACGGGGACAGCAGCTGGGCGCGGAGCTGCCGGTCCGTGCCGCCGAGCCAGCGGCCGTTCGTCTCGCCGCCGGTGATGACCAGTCTGCCGCGGGGCGTGAGGGCGCGGCGCAGATCCCGGAGACCGCGATTGCCCGCTATGTCGATGATGGCGTCGTAACGCCGCGGTCCGGCCAGGAAGTCCTCGCGGGTGTAGTCGATCACGTGGTCGGCGCCCAGTGCCCGTACGGCGTCGAGCTTGGGCGTGCTCGCGACGGCCGTGACCCGGGCACCGAAGGCGTGGGCGAGCTGGACCGCGAAGGTGCCCACGCCGCCGGCGGCTCCCGTGACCAGGACCTGCTGGCCCTCCTGGACACAACCCCTGTCGCGAACCGCCTGCAGTGCGGTGAGCGCGCTGACGGGGACCGTCGCCGCCTCCTCGAAGGTGAGTCCGGTCGGCTTGGGGGCGATCCTGTCGGGACGGGCGGCGGCGTATTCGGCGAACGCGGCGACTGCCGTGCCGTAGACCTCGTCACCGGGCGCGAACCCGGTCGCTTCGGGGCCGACCGCCTCCACGACACCGGCGATGTTGCGGCCGGGATTGGGGAGCTTCGGCCCGCGCAGCCCGCTCACGGGCCGGATCGCGTACGGCAGGCCGGCCATCAGGTGCCAGGTGCCCCGGTCCACGCTGGAGGCGCGCACCCGCACCAACACCTCGCCGGGTCCGATGCCGGGCCGGGCGAGCCTCGTCGTGCGCAGCACGGCTTCCGGCTCGGCGCCGTAGCGCTCCTGCACGACGGCCGCCATCGTCCTGGTCTCACCGGCGGTGGTGGTCGGCTCGCTCGCGTTCCGCATCGTGGCTGCTCCCGATTCCGTCTCCCGAGCGCTTACGCACTTACACCGTAAGCACGAAACTTACGCCGTAAGTACAGCACTTACGGCGTAAGCTCGTCAACGCTGGAAGACCACGAGAGGAAGTGACCGTCCGTGCCACGCCGTACCGCGCCGCGGCCGACCCGCGAGACGCTCACCCGGCAGTCGGTGCTGCACGCCGCCGTCGAACTCGCCGACACCGGCGGCCTGGAGACACTCAGCATGCGCAGGCTCGGCGAGGCCGTCGGAGTCGAGGCGATGTCCCTGTACAACCACGTGGCCGGCAAGGAGGACCTGTTCGACGGCATGGTCGACCTGGTCTTCGGCGAGGTCGAACTGCCCACGCCGGGTGGCGACTGGCGACAGACGATGCGGCAGCGGGCGATCTCGATGCGACTCGTGCTGGCCCGCCACCGCTGGGCGATCGGGCTGATGGAGTCACGGTCCACTCCGGGCCCGGCGACTCTCCGTCACCACGACGCCGTTCTGGGCTGCCTGCGTCAGGGCGGGCTCTCCCTCACCCTGACCGCTCACGCCGTGTCGGTTCTCGACAGCTACATCTACGGGTTCGCGCTGCAGGAGAAGACCCTGCCCTTCGACTCCCCCGAGGAGACCGCCGAACTGGCGGATTCCATCATGAGCGGCTTCGGCGACAGCGAGTACCCGTACCTGACCGAGATCGCGACCGCTCACGTCATGCGTCCCGGGTACTCCTACGGCGACGAGTTCGCGTTCGGACTGGACCTCATCCTCGACGGCCTCCAGCAAGCAGCCGGGCCGGCCTCCGGTGAGCAGCCGGGCTGACGGGTTGACGGGTTGACGGCGTGCCCGCCGCACCGTCCGGGACACGGCCGGCGGCCCGACCCGGGCGTGTCCCGAACGGGCCCCTCGCGCTCACTCCCCGCTGGGCATGCCGACGCCGTGCCGCCCGCCGGCGCCGGGACAGGACACCCGGTCAGCCCAGGCAGATGCAGAAGGGGTGGCCGACCGGATCGGTGAGGACCCGCGCCCTGGCGGCATCGTGCGGCTGGTGTTCCGGCTTGCCCGCGCCCAGCTCCAGCAGCCGGGCCTCGGCTTCGTCCAGATCCACGACGTCGAAGCAGAGGTGCAGTTGCTGGGGAACGGTCTGTTCGGGCCAGCGCGGCGCCCGGTAGTCGTCGACCCGCTGAAAACCGATGAAGAGGCCGTGCTCGCCGTTGAGGCCCGCGAAGTCGGCGTCCGACTTCGGGTGCGGTTCGAGACCGGTGGCCTGCTGGTAGAACGCCGCCAGAGCCGGCGGGTCGGGGCAGTCGAGCGTTATCGCAACCAGCTTCATCTGCAGGGACATGGCGCCTCCGGGCCGGCCAGTGGACTTCCGCGAGGAACAGCCTAGGGGCGGCCGCCTACGGCCATCCGGAAAGGGACGGCAGCGGGCGGGAGGACCGGACGTCCGGTCAGGGCCGCGGGTCCGGTGCGCAGCCCCGCAGGATGAACGCGATCACCTCGTCCAGCCCCTGTTCCGCGATCTGCGGAGCGAGCATGCCGGTCGCGGCCAGGTCGGCGTAACCGTGCAGCGTCGCGAAGACCGGGACGCCGATCCACTCCAGGGGCCCCTCGCGCACCTCACCCTGCCGCTGCCCCTCCAGCATCAGCCCGTCGATGAGCTCGGACCAGCGCCCGGTGGCCTCCAGCAGAGCGGCGGACGCCTGCGGGTCGTGCTTGATCGAGTACATCAGGTCGAGCAGTGCGGCGTTGTCCAGACAGAAGCCCACATACGCGCGGACCACCGCCTCCAGCCGCTTGCGGCACGACTCCCCCGCGTCGGCCTGCGACGCCAGCATCGCCTCGGTCATCCGTTCGTAGCCGCCCAGCGCGAGCGCGTCCAGCAGCGCCTGCCTGTCCTTGAAGTGGCGGCTCGGCGCGTTGTGGCTGACACCGAGGTCGCGGGCGAGTTCGCGCAGCGACAGGGCGGCGGATCCTCTCTCCCGGAGCGTCTCCTCGGCGCGGGCCAGCAGGGCGGCGCGCAGGTCTCCGTGGTGATAGGGGCGTGGACGGGTCTGCATGGCGGTCAGTCTATCGGCCATGTTCGCGACGCCCACATTGTTGACGACGTCACCATTGTTGGCATTGACAGCAATGTGGGCACCGCCCACAATTGCCGCTCATGACTACTGCACCCAGTGCCGCACCCGGCAAGTGGACCGTCACCGACATCCCGGACCAGAGCGGTCGCACCGCCGTCGTCACCGGCGGCAACAGCGGTATCGGCATCGCCACCGTCGAGGCACTGGCCGCCGCGGGCGCCCACGTGGTGCTCGCGGTACGGGACCCCGAGCGCGGCGAGGCGGCCGCCACGGGCGTGCACGGCAGCGTGGAGGTACGCCGGCTCGACCTGGCCGACCTCGCCTCGGTGCGCGAGTTCGCCGCCGCCTGGCAGGGCGATCTGGACCTGCTCGTCAACAACGCCGGCGTCATGAACACCCCGGAGTCCAGCACCAGGGACGGCTTCGAGACGCAGTTCGGAACCAATCACCTGGGCCACTTCGCGCTGACCAACCTGCTGCTGCCGCACATCACCGACCGGGTGGTGACCGTGTCGTCCGAGGCGCACAAGAAGCCGGACACCCCGCGCATCCGCTTCGACAACCTCAACCTCACCGGCGAGTACCGGCCGAGGACGGCATACAGCCAGTCCAAGCTGGCCAACCTGCTGTTCACGCTGGAACTCCAGCGCCGCCTCGCCGCCTCGCACTCGCCCGTGCGCGCCCTGGCCGCGCACCCCGGCTGGGCCACCACGAACCTGCAGCGCCACGACGGCAGCGCGCTGAGCCGTGCCGTCCTGCGGGTCATGGCCCAGGACAGCAGGGCCGGCGCACTGCCGACCCTGTACGCCGCCGTCCAGGACCTCCCCGGCGCGAGCTACGTCGGCCCGGACGGCTTCGGCGAGGTACGCGGTGCCCCGACCCTGGTCGGCCGCTCCCGGGCGGCCAGCGACCCGGCGACGGCCCGGCGCCTGTGGACGGTCTCCGAGGAACTGACCGGCGTCACCTTCCCGCAGCCCGCCGCCGTCACCGGAGCGTAGGTTTCCGGGCCCCGAAAAACGACCGAAACACGAAGGAAAGAGAACTGCCGTGGCGAAACGCTTGTACGCGCTGGGACGTTGGGCGGCGCGCCGCCGGGGCCGGGTGCTCGCGGTGTGGGTACTGCTCCTCGCGGTGGCCGCCGGTCTGGGCACCGCCCTCGGCGGAAAGGTGACGACGGAGTTCTCGGTGCCGGGCATCGAGTCCCAGCAGGCCCAGGACCTGCTGAAGGCGAAGTTCCCGCAAGCGGCCGGCGGTACGGCCCGGGTCGTGTTCGCCGCGCCCGAGGGCGCGGAACTCTCCGGCGACAAGGAGCGGCGCGCCATCGCCACGACCCTTGAGGAGGTCGCCGCGGTGCCGGGGGTCGTCAACGTCTCCGATCCCGCGCAGACCGGCGCCGTGTCGCAGGACGGCACCATCGGTTACGCCGACGCGCTGTTCGGCAAGCCGGCCGACAGCGTGCCCCAGTCCGCCAAGGACCGGCTCGACGACGCCCTGGACCCGGCCAGGAAGGCGGGCCTGGAGGTCGAGCTGGGCGGCACCGTGTCCACTCCGCCGGCCGAGGTCGGCGGCCCCGCCGAGGTCGTCGGCGTGGTCGTGGCCTTCGTGGTGCTGGCGCTCGCCCTCGGCTCCCTCGTGGCGGCCGGGCTGCCCCTGGTGACCGCCCTGGTCGGCGTCGGGGTCGGCGTGATGACCGTCCAGTTCCTGTCCCGCTTCATCGAGATGACGAGCACCGCGACCGTCCTCGCGCTGATGATCGGCCTGGCGGTCGGCATCGACTACGCCCTGTTCATCGTCTCCCGCCACCGCGAACAGCTCGCCGATCCCGAGCAGGACGTGCCCGACTCGATCGCCCGCGCCACCGGGACGGCGGGCAGCGCCGTGACCTTCGCGGGCGTGACGGTCATCATCGCGCTCGCCGCGCTCGCCACGACCGGCATCCCCTTCCTCACCGTGATGGGCCTGGCCGCCGCCGGCACCGTACTGCTCGCGGTCCTGGTGGCCCTCACCCTCGTACCGGCGCTGCTGGGCCTCCTCGGCGAACGCCTGCGCCCGAAGAGCGCGCGGCCGGGGGCCGGCGGAACGAAGACGGCCGCGCCCGGCCGCGAGCGGAAACCTGGTGCCTGGGGTCTGGCCTGGGGCCGTCTCATGACGCGCTTCCCCGTCCCGGTCCTGATCGTGAGCGTCCTCGGCCTGCTCGCCCTCGCCCTGCCCGCCACCGGACTGCGGCTCGGCCTGCCGAGCAACGAGACCCAGCCCACCGCGAGCACCCAGCACAAGAGCTACGACCTGCTCACCAAGGGCTTCGGCCCGGGCTTCAACGCGACCCTCGTGGTCGTCGTGGACGGCACCCGCATACCCGCCGCGCAGCGCGAGAGGGTCGTCGGGCAGGTCGCCGGGACCGTCGGCGAGGACCCGGACATCGCGACCGTGGCCCCGCCCAGGGCCACCGGGGACGGCACGATCACCGTGCTCGGCGTCGTGCCGAGGACCGGCCCCGACGACCGGCAGACCACCGACCTCGTGCACCGGCTGCGCGACGACGCGGTGACCCCGGTGACCGACGCGGGCGGCACGGCCTATGTCGCGGGCGCCACCGCCGCCGGGATCGACGTGTCGGCGAAGCTGGCCTCGGCGCTGCCGCTGTTCGTCACGATCATCGTGGTGCTCGCGCTGCTCCTCCTGCTGCTGGCCTTCCGCTCGGTCCTGGTGCCCCTCAAGGCCGTTCTCGGCTTCCTGCTGTCCATCGCGGCGAGCCTCGGCGCGGTCGTGTGGGTCTTCCAGGACGGTCACCTCTCCGGACTGTTCCAGGTCGCGGCGGCGGCCCCGATCGCGAGCTTCGTGCCCGTCCTGCTGATCGGCGTCCTGTTCGGTCTCGCGATGGACTACGAGGTGTTCCTGGTCAGCCGGATGCGGGAGCACTTCCACCACCACCGGGACGCGCGGGCCGCGGTCGAGCACGGCGTGGAGCGCAGCGGCCGGGTCGTCACCGCGGCGGCCCTCATCATGGCGGCCGTCTTCGGCGGCTTCATCTTCAACCACGACCCGACCGTCAAGTCGATCGGCTTCGCCCTGACCGTCGGCGTCCTCATCGACGCCTTCGTGGTCCGCCTCACGATCGTCCCCGCGGTCCTGAGCCTGCTCGGACGCCATGCCTGGGCCCTGCCCACGTGGCTGGACCGCGCGGTGCCGAACGTGGACATCGAAGGCGACTCGCTGCCACGGCGCGGCGCGCAGCCGGAGAAGGTGCCCGTCCGGAGCTGCTGAGCCGGGCCCGCGCTCACCTCTCCCCGAGCACGCTCCGGCAGGACTCCCAGGCCGGTTGGCTCAGCAGGGGGCGGAAGCGGGTGAAGAGCGCGAGCAGGCCGGCGCCCCACCGCTCGCGGAAGGACGGGTCGATGACGGCGAGGTCGAGTTCGTTGGCGGCCGTCAGTTCGGCGAAGTCCCGGCACGGCCCGGGGCCGGGGACGCGGGCGCGGCCGGTGAACCGGTCGTGGACGGCGGCGTCGGCCTGCGCGAGCGCCGGGTAGGTGGCCTTCCGGTCGCACGAGCCGTAGAGGTACACCAGGGCTTCGGCCTCCGCGCCGATCACCGCGACGAGTTCGGCACGGCGGCTCAGGGGCAGCAGTGCGGTGGGGAAGCCGTCGGTGCCGTAGAACGCGTGGCAGAGGCCCGCGAGCCGAAGGGCGGGCCGGGCACCCCATACGGCGAGTTGCTCCTCGACGCGCTGGAGGTGCGCGAGGAGAGTCCCTCCGGGGTGGCTGATCTCGGCGGCACCGAGATCGCCCAGGAGGGCGACGGCCTGGGCGGTGGCGGCGGCAGGGAGATTCGGCACGGCCGGGATCCTTCCCCCGCACGGGGGCCGGCACCCCTGCCGGTGCCCCGGTCGTCCTCGGGGTGCCCCTTCCGACGGTGCGGTCCCGGCCGACAGGCAGGCGGTCAGGCCATCAGGCCGACAGGCCGTCAGGGAAGACCCGCCAGCCAGGTTTCCATGGCCCTGAAGTCCGCGTCCGTCAGGCCGAACTCGTGGGCGACCCGGTGGAGCAGGGCCGGGCCGGGATGGTGGGTGGCGACCCAGGCGCGGTCCGCCTCGGTGATCTCGTCGTCGATCCAGATGAACGGCCGCTCCCCCGCCCACTCCACCAGCGGCCGCGTCTTCCAGTGCAGCAGGGCGGGCGGCTCGTCCTCGTCCGGCCACCGCACGACGGGCAGCGGGGGCAGGCCCAGCCAGGGGGCGACGGTGGTGTTGGCGTCGTCCATCCAGGTGGTGGCCCAGACGAGTCGGCAGCCGAGTGCGGCGAGGCGGGGGCCCAGTGCCGGATCGATACGGGTGAGCAGGGGGTTGGAGGAGGGGTGGTCGGTCTCGTAGACCGGGTAGGCGTGGCCCTCCGGGGCGCCGAAGGGGATGAGGGGACCGTCGATGTCCAGGAAGAGAAGCATCGGGGACAGGATCCCTCAGAACGGCAGCGGCCTCGCGTGCACGACGTCCAGCCTCGACACCGCCCGGGTCAGCACCACGTACAGCCGGTGCAGCCCGCGTTCCTCGCCCTCCGCCACCGCCGCCGGTTCCACCGCGACCACGTGGTCGTACTCCAGGCCCTTGACCAGGCTCGCCGGGACCACGGCCACCCTGGCGCCGAGCCGGTCCGCCTCCGCCGGGTCGATGCCCGCGGCGGTGAGCGCGGCGCGTACGTCCGCCACCTGCGCGTCCGCCGCCACGACGCCCACCGACCCCTCGCGGGTCAGGGCCTCGCGGACCGCGGCGACCGTGGCGGCCGGCACGTCCCGCGTCGGCCGGAGGGTCAGCTCGCCGTCCGCGCGGTAGGACCGGGCCGGGGGCACGTCCGTGCCCAGATGCTCCAGCAGCCGGTTCGTCAGGTCCACGACCGCTGCCGGGACCCGGAACCCGGTGGTGAGCGGGACGACCGTCGCGTCCGGCTTGCCCAGATGCCGCAGTACGGTGTCCCAGCTCCGCGCGGACCAGGGCGTGGTGGCCTGGGCCAGGTCGCCGAGGACGGTGAGCGAGCCGAAGACGGCCCGGCGGGCGATCGCCCGGCACTCCATCGGAGAGAGGTCCTGGGCCTCGTCGACGACGATATGGCCGTAGCCCTCGGGGTGTTCGACCAGCCCGGCGAGCTCGTCGAGGAGGACCAGGTCGGCGGGTGACCAGCGGGCGGACTTGTGGGAGCGCGGCGGCCGGGGCCAGCGCAGGGCCTGCTGTTCGGCGGGGCCGAGGAGTCCCGCGGCCGCCCGCGCCAGCACCTCGGCGTCGGTGAGGAGTGCGGCCAGCACCTCCTCCGGGCGCACCTTCGGCCAGAGGGTGTCGAGGCAGGCGCTCATCGCCCGCGACCGTTCGAGGCGGCGGGTCCAGGCGGCCGGCTGCGGCCCGGCCCGCCGTTCGGCCTGGAGCTGTACGGCCCGCATCGCCCGCCCCCGCACCCGCTCGCGCCCGACGGCGTACGGCGGCTCCTCGCGCCGTACCGCCGCGACGATCTCCGTCAGCGCGGCGGCGGACACCCGCCAGGTGTAGGTGCCGTCGGCGAGGGAGAGCGGGTGGACGGCCTCGGCGGACACGTGGGCGTACAGGGCGCGGCGCAGGACCTCGGCCATCCGGGGGTCGTGCTTGAGCGCGGCGGCGCGGGCGGAGTCGGTGCCGGTGGCCGGGTGGCGGGCGATCTCGTCGGGGAGGGTGGTCTGGCGTACGCCGGTCTCGCCCAGGGCCGGCAGGACCTCGGAGATGTAGGAGAGGAAGGTGCGGTTGGGGCCGATGATCAGCAGGCCCGAGCGGCGGATGCGCTGGGGGTGGGTGTAGAGGAGGTAGGCGGCGCGGTGCAGGCCGACGGCGGTCTTGCCGGTGCCCGGGGCGCCCTGGACGCAGACGGAGGCGGTGAGGTCGGCGCGGACCAGGTCGTCCTGGTCGGGCTGGATGGTGGCGGCGATGTCCCGCATGGGGCCGACGCGGGGCCGTTCGATCTCCTGGGCGAGGAGCGCGCCGGGGCCCCGCTCGCCCGCGGTCAGCCGCTCGTCCTCCCATCCGGTGAGGTCGGCGGAGTCGCCGCGGCTGCCCGGTGCCCAGCCGAACCGGCGCCGTACCGCGACGCCCTGCGGTTCGTCGGGTCCGGCCTGGTAGAAGGCGCGGGAGACGGGCGCCCGCCAGTCGACGACCAGGGGCGGGGCGGTCGGCTCCGCGCTGATCCGCAGCCGGCCGATGCGGTAGCTCTGCCCGGCGTGCTCGCCGGACTCGAAGTCCAGCTTGCCGAAGAACAGCGGGCCCTGGGGCAGCTCGCGCATCTCCTTGGCGCGGCTGCGCAGCCGGTAGCCGAGGACCTCGGCGTCGGCTCCGGAGGCGGAGACGTCCTCGCCGGTGACGACGTGCTCGGCGGCGCCTTCGACCATGCGGGCGAGGGCGGCCCGGCAGGTGTCGTGGTGGGCACGTTCGAGGTCGAGTTCCCGCTGCATGGGGACAGCGTAGACGAGAAAACGTAACCCGGTTAAATTTTTAACCGGGATCGCCGAGCTCCGGCAGCGCCCGCTCCAGCCGCTCGAAGGCCCGCTCCGCCGCCCGCACCGCGTCCTCCCGCACCTCCTCCAGCCGCTCCCCCGCCACGATCCGCCGCCAGTTGTCCTGCGCGAGGATCCGCTGTACGGCGATGATCTGGCCGGCGGCCAGCCGGGCGTCCAGGGTGCCGCCGAGGGCCTCGGCGAGCGCGGCCTCGGACCGCTCCAGATAGGTGTGCTGGCGGGCGACCAGGGTGGCCGTGCTGTTGAGGAGGGTGTGGAAGGCGAGGACCTGCGGGTGGTCGTTGAGCCCGGTGACCGGGTCGTTGCGCCGGAGGCCGTCGAGGAAGCGCTGCCGCAGGACGCCGACGGGCGAGTCCGCCCCGGCGACCAGCCGCGCGGCCTCCGTCTCGTGGTCGGCGATCCGGTGCAGCACCAGGTCCTCCTTGACCGGGAAGTACCGGAACAGCGTCGGCTTGGAGATGCCGGCCGCGGCGGCCACCTCGGCGACCGGCACCGCGTCGAACCCCTTCGCCAGGAACAGCCGTACGGCGATGTCCGACACGTCCTCGTACATCCGCCGCTTCTTGCGCGCGCGCAGGCCCGTCTCACCCATGGGACCGAGCCTACGCAGCGGGCGTCAGGCGAGGGTGCGGGTGAGGTAGGGGTTGGCGCGGTAGGGGACCGTGAGCCCCAGGGAGGCGGTGGCCGCGGCCAGGGTCATGGTGTACGTGTCCACCGCGCGGCGCACGTTCGGCGCGTCCAGGCCCGCCCCGGTGACCAGGCGGTCCAGGTCGACGTAGGCCGAGCGGACGATCTCGGTCCACCGGTACACCCGCCAGTCCCGCTGCCAGTCCACGGTGAACCTCTCCGGCAGCAGGCGCTCCCAGCGGCGGAACATCCGGTCGCGGATCTCCGGCCGGGTCGGCGTCAGATGCATGTGCCGGACCAGGTCGTAGAGCGGGTCGCCGACCAGGGCCATCTCCCAGTCGATGATGGTCAGCGCGAGCGGGTCGTCGCGGCGCACCAGGTTCCAGGGGTTGAGGTCGCCGTGCAGCAGGGCGGGGGCGCGGGAGCTGAGCCGGTGCCGGGCGAGGATCTCGCGCAGCCGGGCGGCGTCGGGCAGGCCGAGGAAGCGGGCCAGCTGCTGGGACTCCTTGGGGAGGCCGGCGACGAGGGCGAAGAGCTGGTCGCTGAGCCACTCGTAGAAGTACGGCTGGCTCGCGACCGGATCGACCTCGGTGTAGTCGACCTGGGTGAGCTCGGCCAGCTGGTCGACGAGCCGGTCGGCCTCGTGCGGGCGCAGGCCGTGCACCGGGTGGTCGGGTCTGCGGTCGATGTCGGCCGGGCCCTCGTAGGTGTGGATGGCGAAGCGGTCCCGGGAGTGCGCGAAGAGGTAGTGCGAGTGGCTCTCCCCGAGGGCCAGGACCCGGGGGGCGGCCACCGCCGCACGGGAACGCTCGATCGCCCGCAGCACCGCGTGCTCGCTGAGGTAGCTGCGCTCACGGCGCAGCACGTGGGGCACCTTGCGGCGGACCACCACGGGACGTTCGATGCCCGGCACCCGGATCACCGAGTTGAGGTGCGCGGTGCCCTTGAACACCTGGCGGGCCGGTGCCGCGCCTTCGAGGAGTAGGGCGGCGGACACCGCGTGGTACGGAAAGCGGGGGTGCTCGGGGACCCGCCGGTCCGGCTTCCACTCGATGACACCGGTGATCCGGCCGCGCCGGGTGCCGTCGACGGCCGGGGAGGTCGCCCAGCGGGCGAGGATCCGCTCGATCTCCCGGTCGCCGGGCACCGTACGCAGCCGCAGCGGTTCGGCGCCCGCCGTCAGCGCGCGGCGGACGGCCGCCGTCGCCCGGTCCAGGCTCTTCTGGTCGAGGGAC
The DNA here is from genome assembly GCF_042716195.1 of Streptomyces sp. NPDC058683. Lineage (NCBI taxonomy): Bacteria > Bacillati > Actinomycetota > Actinomycetes > Kitasatosporales > Streptomycetaceae > Streptomyces > Streptomyces sp. NPDC058683. Next base: position 84,983 of record NZ_JBHXSK010000033.1, on the reverse strand, counting down.
TCCTCCAGGGACTGGGCGGCCCGCATCACGTCGGGGTAGACGGACTGCGCCCGCTCGAAGTCCACGTAGTGCCGCAGGTCCTTGGCCGTCCCGTGCACGGCGGCGGGCCGCACCGCCTGCATGGCCGCCGCCCACGCGTCGACGGCCTCGTCCCACTGGTGGTCCGGGTACCGCATCCGGACCAGGTGGGTGGCGAGGTCGTGCAGGGGGTCGCCGTAGCTCGCCAGCTCCCAGTCGACGCAGATGAGGGGCGCGGGACCGTCGTACGACATGATCAGGTTGTCGCGGTGCAGGTCGGCGTGGAGCAGGCTGTAGGGACGCCGGGCCATCCAGGGCACCCGGTCGGCGAACCGGAGCAGGGCGTCCTCGGGGATGCCCAGGGCCGCGAACAGCCCCCCGAACGCGGGCCAGTTGGCCTCGCGGATCTGGAGGTCGGCCATCCGGGCCAGGGTCCGCAGGAACCCCTGGCTGTCCACGTGGTTCCGGGGCCAGATCGACGGCAGCGGCGGCAGCGCGCTCCCGCGGACCTGCGTCATCTGGGCGAACAGCTCCACCAGGTCCTTCAGCAGCAGGTGATCGACCGGCTTGTCGTTCGGGCAGACGGCGGAGAGCGGGACTCCTTCCACATAGCTGTGGATGGTGAAGCGATTCCCCTCGAAGAGGCACGCGGGCACGTTGGGCAGCACGCCCTGGATCGCCCGCAGGATCGCGGCCTCGTTCTGCCAGGTCCTGATCACCACGGGCAGCGCGTCGGACCTGCGCACCCGGACGGTCACGGCGGTGCCGGGCGCGCGGCCCAGGTGCCGGGCCATCGGCTCGGTCAGCGGCAGGACGTAGTTCTGGTTGTGGAAGCCGCTGCTCGCGAGCCCCCGGGTCGCCGCGTCCCGCAGGAACGCGTCGTACTCGTCGACGGGCAGCGGTCTGCCGTTGTCTCCCCCGTTCACGACGTCAGGGGGGACAGGCGGTACACCCACTGGCCGCTCCGGGGTCGTGCGCGCAAGATCGCGAGGAATTGGGCAGGGAAACGGTAATGCCGGACAACGCGCGACACGACTGGAGGCCTGGCCGAGTGACCCCGTCGGGTGGTGGTGGGCACTCGTCTGCCGGTCCTCGGTCGGCCCAGGCCGGTTCTTTCGCCGTGCCTGACACACGCACTCATACGCGTGAACCCGAGCTGTTGCTCAGACGGTTGGCCGCATGCTAGCGCACGGCGGACCGGGTCAGACGGTGAGCAGCTCCCAGACCGCGTTGAACCACCTGGTCGTGTTGGCGACGAAGACCGAACCGGGTGACTTGGGGTCCGAGTCGCCGACATGGTGGGTGAGGGTGGCGCCGAAGCCCAGGACGTCCACGGCCTCCACTTCCGTCCCGTCCGCCAGGATCACCGTGCGCAGGATCGGCTCGTAGAAGCCGTGCAGCACCTCGTCGTGGTTGATGACGTACAGCTTGAAGGTCGGGGTGAGCTCGGTGCGGCGGACCTCCAGCCGCACGTCCGGCACCAGGTTCTCGGTGTGCAGCTGGTCGAGGACCGTGCGCAGGGACGCGGTGTGGACCTCGGTGATGGCGCGCAGCCGCGCCGGCAGGCGCGGGTCGTCCTTGTTGTCCCTCGCCCGGGGGTACGGCATGTCCTGGGTCTCGGACGGCAGCAGCATCCGCAGGTGGATCCGCCGGGGCGAGATGTCGCCCGCCCGGATCCGCTCGGCCTGGATACGGATGTGGGCGTCCAGGCTCTCCGAGGTCAGGGTGGAGATGTCCAGGGTGACGTCGTCCCGCTCGAAGGCCTCGCCGATCAGCGGCCCCAGCGTCATCGGATGGTGCCGGGACCGGCTGGCCCGGGGTGCCGAGGACTGTATGTGCTGCCGCATGACGACCCTGGAGCGCTTGCCCCGGCCGCCCTCGATCCACCCCTCGCTGCCCAGCTCGCGCAGGGCCCGCTGCACGGTGTCGCGGGAGACGCCGAACTCCTGCGCGAGCGTCTCCTGGGACGGCAGGAAGGAGTTCAGCGGATAGCCGCCGTCGGAGAGCCGGACCCGGAGCTCCTCCGAGACCCGCTGGAACGCACCGCCGTCTTTCGTCCGGTTGGTCACATGCCGTACGTACCTCGTGCGGGTCCCCGGCAAACAACTTCCAGTCATGCAACTTGTCAGTCAACTTACCGGTTACTGGATCTAGTTGCCTGGGCATTTCTGCGGTAGGCAGTCAACTTCTCAGTCAACTCCGGAACTTGAGAGGTTGACGGACAGCTGCGGGGTCAAAGGGGGGTGGAAAGCCATGACCATCCAGGTGTTCGGGATCGGCGTACAGGTCGACGACCTGATTCAACTGGGCTTGTGGGCAACGGGTTTACTGGTGTCTCTGGCGGCGTGGATCCGCAGGCGCCGGCTGCGGGCACGCGAACGGGCGGCTAGTCCCGCAGTATCGCCAGCAGAGGCTCCAGCGAGCCCACGACGCACTCCGCCCCGGCCTCGGTCAAAAGCTTGGCTTTCCGTTCGTTACGCGCGTAGCCCAGGAACGGCACCCCGGCCCTCCGGGCCGCCTCGAGGTCCGAGGGGGAGTCGCCGATCATCAGGGCCGCGTCGGGGGCGGCGCCCATCGCGTTGAGGGCGCGGTTGAGGCAGTGCGGGTGGGGCTTGAGGTGCTGGAGGTCCTCGGTGCGGCCGTAGAGGTGCGGGTGGAAGCAGGAGATGAGCTCGCGCTCCTCCAGGTAGGCCCGGACCACCCGCGGGGAGTTGTTGGTGGTGATCGCCATCCGGGCGCCGTGCGCCCGCCAGGTCTGTATGAGGATGTCCGCGTACGCCGTGGGCATCGCGGTCGACGTGGCCAGCAGCTCCTCGTGGGTGAGACGTTCCTCCAACTCGGCGACCAGGTCACTGCCACGGCGCCTGCGGTCCACCGCGCGCAGCACGAGGTGCGGGTCGAGGGAGTCGCGTTCGGTACCGGTGACCAGGCCCCGCAGGCCGCGGCCCTCCAGCCAGCGCACCAGGTCCGCGGCCACCCGGTCCGCGGAGTGGCCGGCGAACAGCCGGCAGATCGGCCCGTCGAAGTCCCAGAGGACCACTTGGGCACGCGTGATCAGATCTCGCAGCTGCTCGGTCTCGCGCGCCGTCTCTTCCGTCACTGGTTCAGTCTGCGTCGTATCAGAAGTCACTAGGAGAGTGTCAGGTCCGTGGTGATGGTTTCCCAGAGGGCGTCGAACCACTTCTGCGATTGCTCCACGAACGCGGCGTCCCGGTGACCTGCCCGCTTCTCGAAGGAGAAGAGCAGTGACTCGGAGCCGACGGCGTCGTACATGTCCAGCATTCCGCTGTCGGTGAGCTCCTCGCGGCGCATGACCATGTAGTACCCGAACAGCGCCTCCGCGTCGTTGAGCAGATACAGCTTGGCCGGCGGGGTGAACGGCAGGGCCCGGAAGGTGACGTTGACCTCGATCTTGTGGGTGGAACGCAGGGACTGGAGGTTGTACTGGAGGACCTGGCCCTGGGCGTTGCGCATGGCGAGCCAGCGGTTGTGGACGACGTCGTCGTCGCCCTCGACCGGGACCGGGAAGGCGAGGTTGATGTCGCGGCCGGGGAGCAGGACGCGGACGTCGATGCTCTCGGGGCGGATCCGGCCCTCGTGGATCAGGCGCAGGGGCTCGGCGAGCGCCGGCAGCAGGCTCTGGGCGGTGAGGCAGGCGGCGTCGATGCGGACGTGCGGGGCGGCGAACGCCTCCGTCATGCGGGGGCCGAGGCCGACCATCGTCGGCTGGGGCTCGTCATGGGGCCGCGGGCCGGGTACGGCGATCCGCGGCGGGCTGCCCTTGGTGACGTTGCTGAGGAGACCGTCGTCCTGCAGTACCCGCACGGCCTGGCGCACGGTGCCCCGCTCCACGCCGAACTCGTCGGCCAACTCGGCCTGTGTGGGAAGCCGGTCGCCCGCCTTGAGGTCACCGCTGCGGATGCGCTTCCGCAGGATGTCGGCGATCTCCTGGTGAGTGAGTCTGCTTGCGCCGTTCACTGCCACGTTCTCCTGAGTCACGACCAAACGCTACAACTTCGATTTATTTGGCGGGAGTTGTTTGAAAGTTGTTTATAAGTCCCAACCAACTGGGGACAACTTAAGCATAGTTGGTAACCAACTTGGTCGAGTTGGTGGAAGCTTTGCTTCCCGACGATGGGGGAACCGCCATGCCTGCCGCCCTCGCACTTCTCTCCGCCGCCTTCGTCTTCGGCTTCGAACAGATGGTCCAGTCGAAGTACGGTGCCACTGGCATTATCGGTCTGCTGTTGCTCACCGTGGGGATCAAGGCCAAGAGCCCGGCGGTCAGCTCCGTCGGCGCGGTCCTGCTCGCCCTGCTGCTCACCGGTCCCGCGCTGTGAGGGCTAGGCCGTCAGCTGCAACTCCGAACTGATCGTCTCCCACAGGGCGTCGAACCACCGTGTGGACTGGTCCACGAACGCGGTGTCCCGCAGCCCCGCGCCCTGCTCGAACGCGAAGAGCATCGACCGCGTGCCCTCGGCGTCGTACGTCTGCAGGTGCTCGTGGCCGATCTCCCGCTCGTGGCGCCCCAGCGTGTAGTACGCGAGCAACGCCTCCACCCCGTTGAGCAGGTACAACTTGACCGGCGGGGTGAACGGCAGGGCCCGGAAGGTGACCTGGACGTCGATGCCGTGCGTCGCGCGCAGCGCCAGCAGGTTGTGCCGGAGCACCTGGCCCTGGGCGTTGCGCTGGGCCAGCCAGCGGTTGTGCACCGCCTCCTCGTCCGAGGCGTCCAGCGCCGTCGGGAACGCGAGGTCGATGTTCCGGCTCGGCAGCAGCACCCGGACGTCGATCTTGGCCGGTTCCAGGCGCCCCGCGTGGATGAGCCGCAGCGGCTCGCCGAGCGCGAGGTTGAGCGAGACCGAGGTCAGGCAGAGCGCGTCGATCCGCACCTGCGGGGCCGCGAAGGCCTCCTCTATCCGGGAGGTGAGGGCCACCATGGTGGGCTGCGGCGGCGCCTCCGGGCCCATGGCCAGCCGGATCGGCCCCGGATCAGGGGCGACCGTCGCCGGCGCGCCCTTCGACGCGTTGGTGAGCAGATGCTCCGACTGGAGGATGCGCAGCGCCTGCCGCACGGCCCCGCGCTCGACGCCGAACTCGTCGGCCAGCTTGGCCTGTGTGGGCATGCGCTGGCCCGGCCGCAGCACCCCTGACCTGATCTGGGTGCGCAGCGCGTCGGCCACCGTTCGGTGTGACGCCAGAGGCCGCTGTGGCCTCTCCCGCTCTCTGGCGGAGGCGCGTTCCGGGTCCACGGACAAACAGTACAACTTCCCGCCATCTTTCGGCAGTTCCCGGGAAGGTGGTTATGAGTCGCTTCCAAGTGGAGATAAGTACAGTGAAGTTGGCCACCAACTTCTGCAACATGGTCACACTTCCTCGGTGGTTGGCCGACAGGGTTCCCTTCCGGAGGGGAGCCGGGAGCCCGGTCACCAGGGCGACCGCCGAGGCGCACGACCAACGCACAGCACCTGAGCACAGTCACAACTGAACACCGACAACTGAACATCCGCAGAACCGCACAGCCACAACTTCACAGCTCGCTACGGATGAGCACATCTGAACAAGGTGATTCAGGCACCGTCGCCGGAAGAAGGGAGACCGTCTCAGAAGATGTCCGGGCACCAGGGACGCCCGGATGTGCGCAGCAGGGCGTCGGCCTTCCGGGCGGCGCCCACTCGCGCTTCCTGGACCCGGCCGAGGGCGTGCAGCCGCACCACGGACCGGTCACCGAGCCAGACACTCGCCAGCTCGGCGATGTCGAGGGTGAGGTCCGGGGCTTCGGCGGTCGGGGTGCAGGACGCCCCTTCGGGGGAGGCGTCCAGCCGGAACCGGCCGCCGGCCAGCCCCTGCCGGTCCACCACCTCAAGGACGAGCGCCCCCTGCACGTCATAGGTCCGCGCCTCCAGGGCCCGTACGACGTCCAGGATCCGCACCCACAGCCAGTCCGCCTGGGTGGTGATCCGCGCGGCGCGCGGGTCGGGCAGGTAGTGCGGCAGCAGGTCGTCCGGCGACCGGAAGCCGCTCTTCACCTTGGTGATCCAGTCGATCGAGCAGAGGTAGTGCCACAGGGCGCGCTCGGCCGCGGGGGTCGCGCCGAGCAGCCAGTTCACGTCGGCGGTGTTGCAGGGCTGCTTGTCCTGCCAGTGGTTGTCCGCCTCGTACGACGCGATGCCCTCCACCTCGCCGTCCGCCGACCGGTACACCGCGTAGAACGGCTCGGTCCAGTCGGTGCCGAAGCGGATCTTGCCGGTGTTCGACCGCCACCACAGCCAGTCACGGCTGACCGCGCCGGGCTGCGCACGGCGGATGCGTTCGTGCAGTTCGGGGCCGATCTTGAGGATGTCGTCGGCGTCGACGAGGTCGATCCGGCCGCCGTCCTCGGGGCGCGCCCAGCGGGGGTCCAGGCCGGTCCGCGTGGCGTCGACCGTCCACTCCGTCATCGTGGTCGCCGGACCGAAGCCGTACCGGCCGTAGATCCGGTACTCGGCGGCCATCAGGGTCGCGACCACGTCTCCGCGCTCCTTCGCCGCGGCGAGGTCCTGGCTCATCATGCGGGTGAGCAGGCCGCGGCGGCGGTGGGTGGCGGTGACCGTGACGTTGGAGACGGCGTCGGCGGGGACGGCCGCTCCGCCGACGGTGGTCACTTCCTGGGCGAAGGAGCGGAACGTGGCCACGCAGCGGGAGCCGTCGAAGGCGCCGAGGAGCCTGCCCGGCACGAACTGCCTGCGGCGGGCGTCGAGTTGGTCGGCCGTGAGGGCGGGCGGCTGCAGGAAGCCGGTCCTCAGGGCCCGGTGCCAGTCCTCCAGCTCGGGTTCGGTGATGGGGCGGACTTCGACGGCGTCGGTCATACGTTCACCGTAGGTGTTCGCTTCGGGGGTGCCGAGTGAATTTCGGCTGCGGGCCCGGTGGGGGCCGGCCGCGCCCACCCGGCGGCAGCCGCACATCGGTACAGCCCCGCGCCCCCAGGAAATCGAGCCCTACATCAGGAGATCGTCGACCTGGGCCTCGCCCTCCCGGTAGCGCCTGGCGATCTCCCCGCTGGAGTCGTCGGCCGTCCGCTGCAGTCGCTGTCGCCGTCTCGACACCTCCTGCTCGTAGCGGACCAGCCTCCCCATCGCCGTCGTCAGTTCCGGGTCCGTGCGGGCCGCCAGGTCGGACAGCTCGACCTCTGCCAGCATGTCGGCGGCCAGGCGGCCGTACTCCTCGTTGTGCGGGGTGCCCAGGGTGACGTGGCGCGCCGAGGAGCGGTGGCGGGCCGGTGCGTCGGTCAGGATCTCCGGAAGGCGGTCCACGACGGCGGCCGCGCCCGCCGGGGAGCGGCGGGCCAGTTCCGCCCGCAGGATGTCGATACGGCCCTGGAGCAGCCGTCGTACGTAGCTGAGGTCGGCCTCGTCGCGCTGCGCGTCCCGGCGCAGGACGCGCAGTTCGGGCAGGCTCAGGCGGGCCAGGTCGTGCTGCGGCGGCTCCGCGGGCAGTGCGATGCCCTCGCCGCGTTGTACGGGCGGCCGGGGCAGGCTCTGCGCGCCCTGCGCGCCCTGCATCTTCAGTCGCCCGGTACTCGGTGTGCTCATACGCCTCTACCGTCCCCTCGACCGGCGTGTGGAAGCATGGTGCCACCCCAAGTGGCCGCAATGTGACCGAGTGCCCCCGAACGGCCCTAGATGTGAGGTTAAGGATCAATAATGGACCCCTCGCGGGGGCCGCCGGGGCACCGGGCATGATGGTCCGCATGCGAGCTGTGGTTCAGCGGGTGGACGGCGCCAGTGTCGTCGTGGACGGCGAGACGGTCGGCGCGATCGAGGGCGAGGGGCTGTGTGTGCTCGTGGGCGTGACCCACGACGACACCAAGGAGAAGGCGGCCCAACTGGCCCGGAAACTCTGGTCGGTCCGGATGCTGGCCGAGGAGAGGTCGTGCAGTGACATCGACGCGCCGTTGCTGGTGATCAGCCAGTTCACGCTGTACGGCGATGCGCGCAAGGGGCGGCGGCCGACGTGGAACGCGGCGGCGCCGGGCGATGTGGCCGAGCCGCTGGTGGACGAGGTGGTGGCGCAGTTGCGGGCCCTGGGGGCGACGGTGGCCACCGGGCGGTTCGGGGCGCAGATGCGGGTGTCGCTGACGAACGACGGGCCGTTCACCGTTCTGCTGGAGATGTGAGCAGCTCCCGGCAGTCGCGGGCCAGGCCCGCCATGCCGAGTTCCTCCGCCGTGCCCAGCGCGGTCCTGGCCAGGTCGTGGGCGGTGGCCCGGGCGGCCGGGGAGCCGGTGCGGATCCGGACGCGGGCCTCGTCGAGGCGGAGCCGGGCCATCTGGGCCGGAGAGCGCCGGGCGAGGCGTACGGCCCGGCCCAGGTGCCCGAGGGCCGTCTCCGGTTCGCCGGCGACCAGGGCGAGCAGGGCGCTGAAGCGGGCGGCGGGGCCCAGCAGGACGGTGGGCCAGCCGGCCAGGACCACCTCGTCGCCGTGCGCGTCGAGGAGGGCCCGCAACGGCGGTACGTACGCGGACAGTTCGCCCTGGCGGTCGGTGCGCTCCGCCAGTGCGGCGCAGACCTGGGCGAGGACCGCCGCGGTGGGCAGGGCCCAGCCGCTCGGCGGGAACAGGGTGAACCCGTCGGTGTCGGCGGCGAACGCCCGTAACTGGTCCACGGCCTGTTCGTACCGTCCGGCCTCGCACAGGGCCAGGGCCAGGCCCGCCCGCCACACCGGGAAGTAGCCGTGCTGCTGGACGCCGGCCATGCGCGGGGAGGCGAACAGCTCGGCCAGCCGGCCCTGTTCGTGCCAGAGCCAGAACTCCTGGCCGAGGACGGTCTGGCCGAGGGTGTCGGCGGGCATCGACAGCCCGGCCTCCATCGCGGCCGCCACCTGCCCGGCCTCCCCGAGGATCCACTGCGCGGCGGCGGCGAACTCACCGCGCCACAGGCTCATCAGCGCGTCCAGGGTGCGCTGCTGCCAGTAGGCGAGCCGGCTGCGGTGCCGGGCGGCGTACTCACGGTGGAGGTTGATGGTCGCCTCGCCGGCGGCCACCCGGCCGGTGCGGAGCTGGTCGATGGCGAGGGCGACCAGGGCCTCGCCCTGGAAGTAGGCGGAGTGGGAGCGCACGGCGAGGTCGCGGAGTTCGATGGAGAGGGCGAGCAGTTCGCGGGCCGGTGCGAAGTCGTACAGGGCCCAGCGGGTCTCGGTCAGTACCTCGCAGTGGGCCTCCTCGCCGATCAGGCCGGGGGCGCGGCGGCCGAGTTCGCGCAGCTCCGCGAGGGTCTGGCGGGCCAGCCGGGCGCCGGTGCGGGGTTCGGCGCCGGTCATCGCGGTGTCGTAGCCGATGGCCATGGCGAGCTTCTTGGCCCGGTGGGCGGTGAGCTGGAGGCGCAGTCCCACGGCGGGCGCGTCCTCGCGGTCCGCCAGCGCGTCCAGGCAGGCGTCGATGCGGAAGAGCAGGTCGCGGTCGACCTGACCGGGGTCCGACCAGCGGCGGGCACTGCGGACGACGGCGTGGGCACGGGCCTGTTCGTCGCCGCCGGCGGCCTCGTAGGCGGCCTGGTAGTGCCGGCCCGCCTCGTACATCTCGCCGAGGAGGTGGCGGGTGTCGCCGCGCCGGATGTGCTGGTCGAACTCGGCGCCGTAGCCGCTGGGGCCAGGCCGGACGGGCGGGGCCGGGTCGGGGCGCGGCCGGCGTACGGGCCGGTCGGTCCCGTCCCGTCCGTCGTCCCGTCTCTCGTGCTGTTCGGGTCCGGGCGGCAGCAGGGCGAGCAGGGCGCCGTCGGCCCGCAGGGCGGCGTCACAGCGCTCGGCGAGCAGCCGGCCGGGCGGCCGCAGGCCGTTCTCCACCCGGCTGAGGTAGCTCTTGCTGTAGTGGACCCGTCTGGCCAGCTCGGCGAGGGAGAGTTCGGCGGCCTCCCGGCGCACGCGCAGCGCCTCGGCGAACTCCTCCTGCGGTGTCAAGACGCCTCCCCCGGGGGCACGCCGACCGGCGGGTCGAACACGTGCACACCGTGTTCAGGAAGTCGCTGCCCGTTGCCAATTATGAGTGTCAACGGCATATCCCGCAGGGCGCTTCCCGGAATCCGGAGAATCCCGGGAAGACCCGGAATCCCGGCTTCCTACGGTTCGACGATCACTTCCTGTGCCGCGGCCGTGTCTCCCGCGATCAGCCGGGCGTCCACCGGGACGTTGCGCTTGACCAGTGCCAGGGCCACCGGACCCAGTTCGTGGTGGCGTGCCGACGTCGTCACGACGCCGATCCTGCGGCCGTCCTCGCCGTCGTCGGCCAGCCGGATCTCCGTGCCGTGCGGCGGCAGGTGCACGTCGCTGCCGTCCAGGTGCAGGAAGACCAGGCGACGGGGCGGCTTGCCGAGGTTCTCCACCCGGGCCACGGTCTCCTGGCCCCGGTAGCAGCCCTTCTGCAGATGCACCGCGGTGCCGATCCAGCCCAGCTCGTGCGGGATGGTGCGGTGGTCGGTCTCGAAGCCGAGGCGGGGCCGGTGGTTCTCCACCCGGAGGGCCTCGTACGCGAGGAGCCCGGCCGCCGGGCCCGCCTTCTCCGCGTACGACTCCAGGTCCGCGCGGGGCAGGAAGAGATCACGGCCGTACGCCGTCTCGCGTACGACGGCACCCTCCGGGGGCTCGGCGATCGAGCCGGCCGGCAGGTGCACGACCGCGAACTCGCCCGTCCGGTCGGCGACTTCCACCCGGTAGAAGAACTTCATCGACTCCAGGTAGGCGATCAGCGCCTGAGCGGTGCCGGGCTCCACATGGGCCCAGACCGTCGTGCCGTCGTCGACCAGGTACAGCGCGTGCTCGATGTGGCCGTGCGCGGAGAGGACCAGCGCCTCGGTGGCCTCGCCGACGGGCAGCTCACTGACGTGCTGGGTGAGCAGGAGGTGCAGCCAGCTCAGCCGGTCCTCACCGGTGACGGCCACCACCCCCCGATGGGAGAGGTCCACGAAACCGGCGCCGTCGGCGAGGGCGCGCTGCTCGCGGAACAGGTCGCCGTAGTGGGCGGCGACACCTTCGTCCACGCCCTCGGCGGGCACGGCGCCGGGCAGGGTCAGCAGGGGGCTCTTCATATGAGTAAGCCTACGACTCGGTAATTGAAGTCTGGACGGCTGCGGCCTTGGCTCTCTTGCGCGTGCAGTCCTGGCAGCGGCCGAAGATCGCGAAGTGCTTCATGTCGGTCTCGAAACCGAACTCCCGCCGCAGCTTGGCGGTGAACTCCGCGGCGACCGCCACATCCGCCTCGATCACGTTGTCGCAGTCGCGGCAGACCAGGTGGATGTGATGGTGCCGGTCGGCGAGGTGGTACGTCGGTGCCCCGTGCCCGAGGTGGGCGTGGCTGACCAGCCCCAGCTCCTCCAGGAGCTCCAGGGTCCGGTACACCGTGGAGATGTTGACCCCCGACGCGGTCTTCCTCACCTCACCGAGGATGTCGTCGGGGGTCGCGTGCTCAAGGGTGTCCACGGCTTCGAGCACGAGTTGCCGCTGCGGCGTCAGCCGGTAGCCGCGCTGCCTTAGGTCGCTCTTCCAGTCGGTGCTCACCACACCGAAAGTCTAGAACTACTCTGCGGGAACTACTTGAAGAAGGCGATGCCGTCGTCCGGCATATCGGCGGGAAGGGCCTTGGCCCAGCGCTCGACCTCCTCCGGGGTGACGACCTTCTTCAGGTGCGCGGACATGTACGGGCGGAGCTCGACCTCGGGGGTCTGCTTCTCCCCCACCCACATCAGATCGCTCTTGACGTAGCCGTACAGGCGCTTGCCACCGGTGTACGGGGCGGAGGCGGCGGTCCGGGCCACGGCGTCCGTGACCAGGTCGATCTGGGGCTTCTTGTCGGCCATCTCGCCGTACCAGATCTCGATCACACCGTCGTCGCGGGTCATCGTGACCTCGACCCTGCGGTTGGCGTCGATGCGCCAGAAACCGTGCTCGGTCTCCAGCGGGCGGACCTTGTTCCCGTCGTTGTCCAGCACCCACGTCTGGGAGTGGTACTCCAGGAAGTCACGCCCGTCGTGGCTGAAAGTGGCCTCCTGGCCGAAGTTGCACTTCTCCGAGCCCGGGAAGTCGTGGACGCCCGCGCCGGCCCACTTGCCCAGCAGGAAGGCGAGCGGAACCAGGTCCTTGTGCAGGTCGGACGGAATCTCGATCATGACGGCGGTTTCCTAGGCGGTGAGGATCAGCGCTGGCCCTGGTACAGCTTCTTCACGGTCAGTCCGGCGAAGGCGATGACGCCGACGCAGACCAGGACCAGCAGGGTTTCGAAGAAGATCTCCACGGGTGCTCCTTGAGCGGGGGTGGGCGTACGTACAAGAGCCGGGCCCCAGCTTACGCGGCCGGGGCCCGGGGCTCTTGGCGAGGTCAGTCGAGCAGTTCGCCCTGGAGGGTCACCGTCTGCTGGAAGGGGACGGCGAGTGCCCGGCCCTTCCTGGACTGGACGATCACGGCCAGGGCGTCGCCGGAGGCGAGGTAGGCCTCCCGGACCTGCTCGGCACCGTACGGCTTGACCTCGCGGATCGGCGCCGTGTGCACGTCATCGAGGTGGGCGGCCACCGGGAAGTCCAGGTCGCGCTCGTAGACGTCGCCGCCCCGTATCCGGTACTTCGGCGCCTCGTACCCCGTCAGCTCGTCGCTGAGCAGGTGGTCGGCGACCGCCGCGGTGTCGAACTGCAGCAGGTAGACGCGGGTGTGCGTGCCGTCGGCGGTCGTCCAGCCGCGGGCCGCGATGTGCCGCAGCCCGTTGTCGGTGAGCAGCTGTCCGATCTCCTCGCGTTCTGAGGCGAGGGCGAACTCCTTGAGGAACGTCCCTGCCGCCAGCCAGCCGTCCGTCCCCTTGAGCGCCGCGTCGGCGGTGGCGCCCGCCGGCGCGGGGAGGACCAGTTTCCGCAGGTCGGCGAAGTGGGTCCCGGCCGGGTTGCGGGCATCGTCGTTCGGTCCCGGCTTCCCGGACGGCAGCGGCGGCCGCACGAGGGTGGGGTACGTCCAGCGTCCGTCGGAGTGCGTGCCGAGCCCGGGTACGTCGGTCCGGTCGGCCCGGGTGACGCCGTAGGCCGTACCGGCCCCGACGACCGCGAAGACGACGACCGCGGAGACCCAGCGGAGGACACCCCCGAGCTTCACCGCCCGACGCCCGCCGCCACCCCCGTCACCGCCCGCACCGACACCTTCGATCTCCACACCCGCGCCTTCGGTCCCGGCTCCGCCGTTCGCTCCGCCGCCGCGCTGATCAGCCACGACGACGGTTCCCGGCCGTGCCGAGATCTCCTCGGTCTCCGGTGCGGCGGTCTCCTCCGCCTCCGGTACGACCTGTTGCGACTCGTTCGTGGTCATACCGACGCCCCCGGCTCCTTGATGCGGTCGAGCTGTGTGCGGAGCATGGCCGCCGCGCTCTTCGTGTCCAGCGGTTTGCCCGCGGTCGCCGTGGCGGTGACCAGGACGTCGCCCACGAAGCCGGTGCAGAACATCGTGTCGAGCTTCTCGGCCGAGTCGGCCGGCGGCAGGAAGCACGAGGCCGAGTCCTTGTAACCCTCGATCTCCGGGCCCTTCCGGAACACCTTCAGCGCGTCGATGAGCTCCTTCTGGACGGCCGCCATGGAACGGACCGTCCGCTGGTTCCCCATCTGCGCCAGCACGATCTCCATCGTGTACTCGTAGCCCGGCGTCCCGGCCGTGTGCACATAGCTGCGCATCGCCATGCCCTTGACCGGATTCCGGTCGATCTGCCGCTCCAGCTGCTGCCGCTGCGAACGCGGCAGGTCCTTGACCGACTCCTTGCGCAGCAGGGTCGCCTGCTCGCCGGACAACGCGACGTCCGACCCGAACTCCGCCATGTCCGGGCCCCGCCCGTACGTGCCGCCGTCGTACGGCAGCAGCATTTCCCGGAGACCGCTGCCGCCGGCCGCCTTCGTCTCCTCGGCCGCCTTCGGCAGGCTCCAGACGGGAGCACCGGGGTCGCGGTCCGCGCCCTGGACGGTGACGACGGTGCAGGCGGCCCCGGCCAGCACCGCGGCGGCCAGGACCCCGGCGGCGCCGACGACAGCGATACGACGACGGTCACGCGGCCGCTTCTCGACAAGCGGCGGCTCGGCAGCGCCCGACTCGGCGGGCACCGGCTCGACAGGTGTCTGCTCAGGGCTCACGGACGGTTCCGGGTTCTCGGTCACAGCCGCTCCATCTGCCGCTTGGCCAGATCCAGCACCTTGGTCTTCGGGATCGGCTTCGTGTCGTAGATCCAGATCTCCATGGCGATGTCCCCGCGCCACGCGTGCGCCTCGGCGGAGTACACGCCCACGCCATAGGACGTGTCGGGCTTCTTGTGGACGTACGCCATGCCGTCGCCCGTGCCGGGTATCGGCCAGCTGTCGGTGCTGTAGTCACCGTCCGGCTGGGCGTAGTAGTAGGCGTCGTCCGCCGCGTCGGCGGCCTCCGTGCCCGTCTCCTCCTGGCGGTACTGGACCAGCCGGATCTCGACGTTGAAGGCGCCGCTCTCCTGCCAGTCGGTGACGGCCGCCCGGCGGAACTCCTTGTCGCCGACCAGGTCGCGGAAGGCACCTGCCGGTGACTTGTACGTCTCCGCGTACCCGGCGAGGTCCAGCCACCCGTCGCTGCCCGTCGCGTACCGCGCCTTGCGCGCCCCGCTCGGCTTGCTCAGCAGCAGCTTGCGCAGGTCGCCGTCCACCTTGACCTGCCGGTCCTGGGCGGCCGACAGCGGCTCGGGGCCCGCGCCCTTCGCCTGCGCGAGGGACGGCTGGGAGAGGGACGGCAGGGCCGTGGGCTCGCGGTCGGCCTGGACCAGGTAGCCCACGCAGGTGCCGGCGACGACGCCGAGCACGGCGGCGGTGGCGATCAGCACGCCGGTACGGCGTCTTCCCGGTCTTCCGGGAGGTGTTTCTGGAGGTGTTTCTGAGGCGTCCAATGGATCCCCCTGTGAAAACGGGAGCGCGGATTCCTTGATCCGCGCGCCACAGGAGACTCATGGTCGACTCACTGAGTTGTACAACGATTAATTACGATCAGGACACCGACGCCAGCCAGCCGGTCACCGCCGCCGCGAGCAACACCGTGACGTTGAGGGCGACCTGACGGTCCCCCGTCTTCAGGTGGACCCGGATCGCACCGACCTGGAGGACCACGAACCCGGCCGCGGCGGCGACCGCCGGCCAGGTCGCGACACCGGTCAGACGCGGGAGCACCAGGCCCAGCGCGCCGAGCAGTTCGACGGTCCCGATCGCCCGCACGGCCGGCATCGGCATGCTGTCCACCCACGCCATCATCGGCCGCAGCCGCTCCCGGCTCCGGACGACCTTCAGCCCGCCCGCGTAGAGGTAGAAGAGGGCGAGAAGGCCGGCGACGGTCCAGTACGCGACGCTCATGAGGCGGGCTCGGTGGCGTACCGGCTCATCACCTCGACGTTCGCCCGCGCGGTCGGTGCCGCTCCGGTCGCGAACAGGTCCCGCAGCTCGCGGAAGTACTGCACGTACAGGTCGGGGGTGAACGTGCTGAGCATGACCGCCGGTGCGTCGGTGACGTTGGCGAAGGTGTGCGGGGCGCCGGGCGGCACCATCACCAGGGTGCCCGCGGTGGCGTCGTAGTCGTCCTCCCCGACCGTGAACCGCACGGATCCGGAGATGACGTAGAAACCCTCGTCGTGCCCGGCGTGCCGGTGCTGCGGCGGGCCGGGGGTGTGCGGCGCGAGCACGGACTCGGCGATGCCGAGCCGGTGGCCGGTGGTACGGCCGTCCTCCAGGACGCGCATCCGGGTGGTGCCGAGGACGAGCACCTCGCCGTCGTCCGGGCCGACGACGGATACGGCGGGCTCATCGTGGTGGTCGTGGGGGTGGTCGTGGGTCGTCATGCCTCGATTCCACGGCCGGGGCGGTACGGCTGTCCAAGACCTGTTCCGCCGCCTCGATACCCGATCGGTATCGTGGCTGTATGGAGCGGACGGAGCGGATCGAGCTGCGGACGCTGCGTTATTTCGTGGCCGTCGCCGAGGAACTCCACTTCGGCCGGGCCGCCGCACGGCTCCACATGAGCCAGCCCCCGCTGAGCCGTGCGATCAAGGGGCTGGAGGGCGAGATCGGCGCGGCGCTCTTCGAGCGGTCCTCGGCCGGTGTCGCGCTCACCCCCGTCGGAACCGTGCTCCTCGACGAGGCCCGTGCGCTTCTCGACCGGGCCGACCGGCTGCGCGTACGGGTCGCCACGGCGGCGGGCGCCACGACCCTCACCGTCGGCCTCCTCGGCGACAGCACGGATCCCGGCGTGCGCCGGCTGGCCCGCGCCTACCGCGAACGCCACCCCGGCGTCGGGATCCGGATCCGCGAGACCGACCTCACCGACCCCACCTGCGGGCTGCACGCCGGGCTCGTGGACATCGCCCTGACCCGCGCGCCCTTCGACGAAACCGGCCTGGTGGTACGGGAGTTGCGGGCCGACCCGGTGGGTGCGCTGCTGCGCGCCGACGATCCGCTGGCCCGCCGGGAGAGCCTGACGCTGGCCGACCTCGCCGACCGGCAGTGGTTCCGGTTCCCGGAGGGTACGGACGGCCGCTGGCAGTCGTACTGGAACGGCGGGGCGGTGCGGGAGGGGCCGGTGGTGCGGGCGATCCAGGAGTGCCGGCAGGCGGTGCTGTGGAACGGCACGGTGGGCATGACGACGACCGACCACGAGCCGGGCGCCGGGCTCGTGACGGTGCCGGTCGTGGACATGCGGCCGAGCCGGGTGGTGGTGGCGTGGGTCGAGGGAGACGCCAATCCGTTGCTCCGGCCGTTCGTGCGGGTGGCGATCGATGCCTATCGCAACCGCGACCACGACCGCGACCGGGACCGGGACCGGGGGGATATCCCCCACTTGGATCCTGGGGTGGACCGGATCGCGCCCCAGGAGGGGCAAACCTAGCGTTCAGTCATGATTTCGACTCCGCGCAAGTACCTCGCCATGGCGCTCGGTGTCGCCGCTCTGCTGTCCACCGGGATGACCACCGCCACCGCCTCCCCGGTGGGCCGGTTACAGCGGGACGCCGACGCGATCCACGCCCTCGGCGTCAGCGGTGTGCAGGCCCGCGTGATCGCGCCCGACGGCCGGCAGTCGGTCGCCACCAGCGGCACCGCCGACCTGGACACCGGCCGCCCCGTCGCCGCCGACGGCTACTTCCGCATGGCCAGCACGGCCAAGACGCTGGTCGCCACCGTGGTCCTCCAGCTGGAGGCCGAGGGCGGGCTGTCCCTGGACGACACGGTCGACCACTGGCTGCCGGGAGTCGTCCGCGGCAACGGCAACGACGGCCGCCGGATCACCGTCCGCCAACTGCTGCAGCACACCAGCGGCATCCACGACGACCTGCCCGGATACACCACGCCGGAGGAGTACTACCAGCAGCGCCACGACGTCCACCGCCCCGAGCAGTTGGTCGCCCGCGCCATGGCCCACGCGCCCGACTTCCCGCCCGGCAAGGGCTGGGCCTACTCCAACACCGGCTACGTGCTTCTCTCCCTGATCATCCAGAAGGCCACCGGCCACCCCGCCCACCAGGAGGTCGAGGACCGCGTCCTGCGCCCGCTCGGCCTCGACCGGACCCGCTGGCTGGGCACCTCGCCCACCCTGCCCCGGCCGCACGCCCGGGCCTACCAGTTCTTCGGCCCCGGCTCCCGGGTGGACGTCACCGACCAGATCCCGGTGGACCCCGAGAACCTCTCCTGGGTCACGACCACACGCGACGAGAACCGCCTCCTCCGCGCGCTGCTCTCCGGCCGCCTCCTCCCGGCACGCCAACTGGCCGAGATGAAGCGGACGGTCCCGGTGAACGCCGAGGTCCAACAACTGTGGCCCGGCGGCCGGTACGGGCTCGGCCTCGTCGAACGCCCCCTGAGCTGCGGCGGAAGCTACTGGAGCCACGAGGGCGGGGACGGCGGCTACATCACCCTCAACGGCGTCACCGAGGACGGCGGGCGCAGCGCCGTGGTCTCCATGTCCGAGGCCCGCGGCGACACCCCGGACCACATCCTGGCCCAGGAGAACGCGGCGAGCGCCCTGATCGACCACGCACTGTGCGCCGGGAGTTCAGGCACCTCTTGAGGACAGGCGCCGTCGGGCGTCAGGCCTGCACGGTGGGCCGGACGACGATCTCGCTGATGTCGACACCGGCGGGCTGCTCGATCGCGTAACCGATCGCGGACGCGACGGCGGAGGGCGGCATGGCGATCTCGTCGCGCTGCCGGACCAGCGCTGCCGCCGCCTCGGCACTCCCTGCCTTGCCCACCCCCTCGGTGTCGGTGAACCCGGGCGAGACCAGGGTGACCCGCAGGTCGGGTCCCGACTCCTGCCGCAGCCCCTCGGTCAGCACCTTCACCGCCGTCTTGGTGGCCGCATAGACGCCCATCGGGGACTTCACGACGTTGGCCGCGGTGGAGGCGACGTTGACGAACTGGCCGGCACGCTGCCGCCGGAAGACCGGGAGCGCCGCCCCGATACCGTTCAGCAGGCCGGTGATGTGCGTCGCGACCATCGCGTCCCAGTCGTCCTGGCGCAGTTCGTCGAACGGCGACACCGCCATCGTCCCGGCGTTGGAGACCAGGACGTCCAGGCGCCCGAACCGCTCGACCGCCGTGTCCGTGAGCCGCCCCAGGTCCGCCCGGCGCGTCACGTCGACGACGACCCCGACGGCCGAGCCGCCCTTCGCCGTGATCTCCTCCACCACCGCGGCCAGCCGGTCCTCCCGCCGGGCCCCGAGCACGAGCCGTGCGCCCTTCTCGGCGAGGTAGCTCGCCGTCGCCGCGCCGATACCGCTGCTCGCACCTGTGATCGCTACGACCTTGCCCTCGATCCCTGCTGACATGATCAACGCCCTTCCAAGGGGGATGTGCGCAGGCCAGAGCATGGCCTACGATGAAAGTGGAGGCGCCACCACTTATCCCGACGGTAAACGGACACGCCCCCACTTAGCAAGTCGAAGGAGATCCCGGTGCGGGCTGACGCACAGCGCAACAGAGACAAGATCCTCGCGGCCGCGGTGCGGATGTTCGCCGACGAGGGCCTGGACGTGCACCTGGAGCGCATCGCCAAGGAGGCGGGCGTGGGCAGCGCGACCCTCTACCGCAACTTCGCCACCCGCGAGGCCCTGATCGAGGCCGTCTACCGCAACGAGGTGGCCCAGCTCTGCGACGCCGTCCCCGGCCTGCTCGCGGCGCAGCCGCCCTACGCGGCCCTGCACGCCTGGACCCGCCTCTTCCTGGACTACGTCACCACGAAGTACGGCATGATCGACGCCCTGCGCGCCATCGCCGCGACGGGAAACAGCCCCTACGGCCAGAGCCGGGAGATGGTCCAGGCCGCCATCAGCGCCCTGATGGACGCGTGCGTGGCCGCGGGCGCGATCCGGACCGACATCAGCCCCGCGGACCTGGCTGCGGCCCTCGAAGGCATCGCCGTCACCTCGGCGAAGCCCGAACAACGCGACCGGGCCGAGCGCCTGCTCGACCTGACCTTGGACGGCCTGAGGGTCAGCGCGTGACGACTCCGTCGACGAAGGCCGCCCAGGCGGAGGCGCCGAAGAGGAGGGCGCCGCGAGAGGGGTCCTTGCTGTCACGGACGGGGACGAGGGAGGGGAGGCCGGCGGCGACTTCGAGGCATTCGCCGCCGTCCGTGTTGCTGTAACTGCTCTTGTACCAGGTGGCGGTACGGAGGAGGTCGTCGGAGACTTCGATGCAGTTGCCACCGTCAGAGTTGCTGTAGCTGCTCTTGCGCCACGTCATGCTGCTCAGGTCGATGGCTCGCACGGCACTTCCTCCAACATTCGCAAGATGAACGTCCGCGACTCCGCAGGCGTCAGAGCCAGGTCACGTACGTCATCATATGTGCGGTGCAGGCGCTCAACCTTGCTGGATTCTTCGATGAGTTCGCCCCGTACGTCGTTTTCGGCGTACGCAACGGTACGGCCGTCCGACAGCCGGAGGAACATAGTGTCGGTGCTGTCCAAGCCGTGCAGGCCCGTACCGAACGGCAGCACGTGAAGGGTGATGTTCGGGCGCCCCGCAGCCTCCGCCAGGTACTCCAGTTGCACGCGCCAATCCCGGCGATCGCGGAGCGAGTTGCGCAGCACCGCCTCGAAGAGGATGACTCGGAAGTGCGGCGCGTCTGACCCCTGCAGCACACTTCGACGCCCGATTCGCGCCTCGACCTGCTGGTCCAGTTCTTCGTCCATCAGACCCCCAGCCGTTAGCGCCTCACGTGCGTAGCCGTCCGTCTGAAGCAACCCTGGGGGCCTGCTCACGGAGTATTGCCACAGGCTCACCGCCTCGGCCTCCAGCACCATGTACCGCCGGTACTGCTCCTTGAACTGCGACGGATCCCCCACCGCCAACTCCCACATGGCCAGCAACAACCCCGGCGTCCCGTAGTACTGGTCCAGCGCCTCCACGACCTCCGGGCTCCCCAGGCTCCGCCCGCTCTCCATCTTGCCGAAGTTGGAGGCGTCCCAGCCCAGTTCCTCGGCCAGCTCCCTCAGGCTCACCCCCTTCTCGGTCCTCAGGTGCCTTAATTCCTCCGCGAACCGTTGCCTGGGCTCCTGACTACGCCCCGTCACCACGCGCCTCTGCGGCACCGCACCCCTCCCTGGTACGCCATGGAATTTGTGGAATTAGCGCCGCCAGACGGGGAAGAACCGCTCGCCATCGGCGTGCCGACGCCACCTCCGGGCCATGCTCGTAGCAGCCTCGGTACCCAGAGTAGTCCAACTCACGCATTTCGTATAGATGTTGGACGAAAGGAGCAAATGCCATGGAGCCCGGAACCTTGTTCTACGACACCGCCACCGACCAGGTCGGCGAGTACCGGGACCAGTCGGGGCCGTACGCGATACTGCGTCCCGTCGGCGGCGGCAGGGAGTGGCAGGCCGACCCGGCGACGCTACGCCCCGCTACCGACAGAGAGCGGCTCAGTGCCGGCGTGCGCGCGGCGAACGACCGAAGTACCTGGGCCGTACCGCCGTCCCCCGACGACCTGAGCCGACCACCCCGGCCCGTCCCCGGCTGCGCCGAGTGCGCGGACCTCGGCGATCGAAGAGAGACCGCGCTGGTCGCGTACGACCACAGCGCGGCCACCGACGCGAACGTGCTGCTGCGCCAGCACCAGCGCGCGGAGCACCAGCCATGACGCGGCCCGATTACCCTGCAGGCATGGCGAAGAAGCTCGTGATCAAGGTGACGGCCGGGGCGGACGCCCCGGAGCGGTGCTCGCAGGCGTTCACGGTGGCGGCGGTGGCCGTCGCGAGTGGCGTCGAGGTGTCGATGTGGCTGACCGGCGAGTCCGCGTGGTTCGCGCTGCCGGGGCGGGCCGCCGAGTTCGAGTTGCCGCATGCCGCTCCGCTGCCGGACCTGGTCGACTCGATCCTGGCGGGCGGCACGCTCACGCTCTGCACGCAGTGCGCGGCCCGCCGGGACATCACGGAGAAGGACGTCATCGAGGGCGTACGGATCGCGGGTGCGCAGGTCTTCGTGCAGGAGGCGATGACGGACGGGACGCAGGCGCTCGTCTACTAGCTCTGTGCCTCGTCGTAGCGCTGCCGGGCCGTCTCGACGTCGTCGAGGTGGGTGCCGGCCCAGTCGGCGAGGTGGGCGAAGAGCGGGGCGAGGGTGGTGCCGAGGTCGCTGATCTCGTACTCGACGCGCGGCGGCACCTCGGGGTGGTAGGTGCGCACCACCAGGCCGTCGCGCTCCAGCTGGCGCAGCCGCTGGGTGAGCACCTTCGGCGTGATGCCCTTGATCCGGCGCTCCAGCTGGACGAACCGCTGGCGGCCGAAGGTGTGCAGGGACCAGAGGATCGGTGTCGTCCACCGGCTGAACACGATGTCCACGACCGGGGAGACCGGGCAGGCCAGCTCGGGGTCGGACAGGGGGTCGGGCGCGGGCCGTCGCGTCGCGGTCGTCATGAGCCACACCCCTCTGAGGTAGTCACTTTCCTCTAGGTACCTACTATACCGGCACTGTTAGCGTCGCTGTCATCGCGGAAGACCACCGGAAAATACGGGAGTTGAGCATGATCGTGGTGACGGGTGCGACCGGGAACGTGGGCAGGTCGCTGGTGGCGGCCCTGGCGGCGGCCGGGGAACGGGTGACGGCGGTGTCGCGGGGGATCGCCCCCGTGGACCTGCCGGCGGGGGTCGTACAGGTGCGGGCCGACCTGGCCGAGCCGGAGAGTCTGCGGCCGGCGCTCGACGGTGCGGAGGCGCTGTTCCTGCACGACGGCGGCACGGGCGGCCACGGGCTCGACGCGCGGGCCGTGCTGGCGGTGGCCAAGGACGCCGGGGTGGCGCGGGTGGTGCTGCTCTCCTCGCAGGGCGTGGTGACCCGGCCGGAGTCGCCCTCGCACGGCGGAGCGATGCGGGCGGTCGAGGACGCGGTACGCGGATCGGGCCTGGCCTGGACGATCCTCAGGCCCGGCGGCTTCGCCTCCAACGCCTACGCCTGGGCGGAGTCGGTGCGCGCCGAGCGGACGGTCGCCGCGCCGTTCGGTGACGTCGGGATCCCGGTGGTCGATCCGGCGGACATCGCGGAGGTCGCCGCGGTGGCCCTGCGCAAGGACGAACACGCGGGCCGGGTCTACGAGTTGAACGGCCCGGCGGCCGTCACGCCCCGGGAGCAGGCGGCGGCCATCGGTGCGGCGCTCGGCGAGCCGGTGCGGTTCGTGGAGCTGACCCGGGCCGCGGCGCACGCCCGGATGGCCGCGTTCATGCCGGAGCCGGTGGTGGAGACGACGCTGGCCGTCCTCGGCGAGCCCAACGCGGGCGAGCTGCGGCTGAGCCCGGACATCGAGGGAGTGCTCGGCCGTCCGCCCCGGACCTTCGCCGCGTGGGCCCAGCGCAACGTCGGGGCGTTCCGATAGGCCGGGCACGTCGGGACTCAGGGCCGGGGGCGCTTCTTCCCGTCCAGCTCGTCCCACCACTCGTCGGACTTGGGGTCACCGGAGGGGTCGTCCCACCAGCGGTCGTCGGGGCCCCGCCGGTTCGCGACCATCGCGGCGACGGGCGGGATGACCATGGCCACCACACACATCCCCACGGCGGCGGGGACGGACCAGATACGCACGACTCCCCAGGCCAGGACGAAGAGACCGATACAGATCCCCATCATGACGAAGTACACGCGACGACGCCGGGCGAGCATGACTCAAGGGTAGGTCCGGGGTCTGGATACGGCGAAGG
Organism: Streptomyces sp. NPDC058683; assembly: GCF_042716195.1. Lineage (NCBI taxonomy): Bacteria > Bacillati > Actinomycetota > Actinomycetes > Kitasatosporales > Streptomycetaceae > Streptomyces > Streptomyces sp. NPDC058683. The sequence continues at coordinate 61,790 of NZ_JBHXSK010000033.1, read as the reverse complement.
GCCGCGCCTCGGGTCTTCGACCCGGGGTGCGGCCCTTGCGTTCAGCTGGTCAGACCGTGATCGCGACCTCGGCCAGGCCGCCCTGCTGGGCGACGACCGTGCGGTCGGCGGTGGCGCCGGGGACGAGGGCTCGGACGGTCCAGGTGCCCTCCGCCGCGTAGAAGCGGAACTGTCCGGTGGCGGAGGTCGGGACCTCCGCGGTGAACTCGCCGGTCGAGTCGAGGAGGCGGACGTAGCCCGTCACCGGCTCGCCGTCGCGGGTCACCTGACCCTGGATCGTGGTCTCACCGGGCTTGATCGTCGAGCTGTCCGGGCCGCCGGCCTTCGCTCCACACATGTCGTACTCCTGTTGAGGTCTTGAAAGGTCGGTCTGGGGACTTGCCGGGGGTGTTGCGGGGTCCTGCGGGGTCCTACTTGTTGGCGCCGAGCTCGATCGGGACGCCGACGAGGCTGCCGTACTCGGTCCAGGAGCCGTCGTAGTTCTTGACGTTCTCGACACCGAGCAGCTCGTGCAGGACGAACCAGGTCAGGGCCGAGCGCTCGCCGATACGGCAGTAGGCGATGGTGTCCTTGGCGAGGTCCACCTGCTCCTCGGCGTAGAGCTCCTTGAGCTCGTCGTCCGACTTGAAGGTGCCGTCGTCGTTGGCGTTCTTCGACCACGGGATGTTGCGCGCGGACGGGACGTGGCCCGGGCGCTGCGACTGCTCCTGCGGCAGGTGGGCCGGGGCGAGCAGCTTGCCGGAGAACTCGTCGGGGGAACGGACGTCGACGAGGTTCTGCGAGCCGATCGCGGCGACGACGTCGTCACGGAAGGCGCGGATCGCGGTGTTCTGCGGCTTCGCCTGGTAGGAGGTCTCGGCGCGCTCGGGCACCTCCTCGACCAGCTCGCGGGCGTCCAGCTCCCACTTCTTGCGGCCGCCGTCGAGGAGCTTGACGTTGTCGTGGCCGTAGAGCTTGAAGTACCAGTAGGCGTAGGACGCGAACCAGTTGTTGTTGCCGCCGTACAGGATCACCAGCGTGTCGTTGGCGATGCCCTTCGCCGACAGGAGCTTCTCGAAGCCCTCCTGGTCGATGAAGTCGCGGCGGACCGGGTCCTGCAGGTCCTTGGTCCAGTCGATCCGGATCGCGCCTCGGATGTGGTTCTTCTCGTAGGCGGACGTGTCCTCGTCCACCTCCACGATCGCGATGTCGGCGTTGTCCAGGTTGTCCTGGACCCAGTCGGCGTCGACCAGGACGTCGCTGCGGCTCATGCTCTTTCTCCTCCGGGGCAGTTGCGGCGGGGCGTGCGAGTGCGGGTGGGTGCGCGCGGACGCGCACGGATGCCCTCGGCAGGGGAGGGCGGGGGGATGCGGAGGCAGGGGCCTCCACCGTCAGAAGGGGCGACAGAGCATGGCGGCGACGCGGCACAGGTCGACTGCCCGCCGCTTCGTGAGATCCGCCTGACGCTTCATGGGCTCGATCGTAGGGACGGATGACCGGACATGTCACCGGCATGTCGCATGATGAGACACGATCGTCCGGATTATGGGACGGGATGGGAGCCCGGGGCGTGATCGGGCGGCAGCCGTCCCGCCCCACCCGTTGTCATATCTACGGTACGGACACCGCCGTCTCGACAGATGGACGGGTTCCGTCTGCCGTGTCGGCCGCCGCCGTGGCGCCTTCTACCCGGCCAGCCGGACGTTCGAACCCTTCACCCCGATCTCCACACCGTCCGCCGCCGCCTCCACCTTGTCCAGCTGGATACCGCCGGGGAGCTGGCTGATCGCCTGCTGGAAGTCGGAGGCCTGCCGGAACCGGTCCTCCGCGAGGCCGGCCCCGGGGAGCTTGGGCAGGTTGTCGGCGTGCACCTGCACGGTGTTGTTCTTGACGGTCACCGTGCTCAGGACCGTCACCTTCTGGTGGGCGTCCACGCCGGGGACGGTGACGTCGAGGGTGACCTTGATCTTGCCGTTGCCGCCGTCGGCGAGACCGATGACCTTGCCGGTGAAGCCGAGGCCGAGGTCGCTGGGCTGCGCGTCCGCGTTCTTCAGCAGCTCGCTGTAGGAGATGAGCGCGGTACCGGTGGCGGTCTGCGCGGTGGCGGAGCTGTAGTCGCCGGTGAAGGTGACGCCCTTCATGTCGGCCTTGAGGTCCTCGATACGGATCGTCTTGCCGGCGGTGCCGGTGGTGGCGTCGTAGTCCTTGATGCCGACCTCCACGTCGTCCAGCGTGCCGCCGGCGACCTGGGTGAGGAACGGGAAGCCCTTGATGGAGACGTCCGGGGTGCTCGCGAGGCCCTCCGTCGTCTTCAGCTTCCCGGCGGCCTCGCCCTCGGCGAAGTGCACGGCGACGCGGTCGACGACCACGAAGAGCACGCCGAGGATGACGACGACGATCAGGAATATTCGCAGGGCGCGCATGAGATGGGGTCCCCCGGGTCGGCGAGTCGGCTGTGCACGTCGGTGATCTCACGCTAGCCCCGTGGGAGCGATCCCACCGGAGATTGTCGACCACCTGTGACAGTGCGGGCGACCGCGTGCCCTTGACGGGCCGCCGCGATCAGCGCCCCAGAATCCACACCGCCGGTGCCGCCGCGGCCAGCGGCAGCGCCACGCCCGCCGTGAAGTGGACGAACTTCGACGGGTAGTCGTAGCTCGCCGCCCGGTGCCCGGCCAGCGCGCACACCGCGGCCCCCGCCCCGATCAGCGCGCCCTTGGTGCCCACCCCGGTCATGCCGCCCACCGCGATGCCCGCCCCGGCCGCGGCCAGCACCGACACGATCACCGACGCCACCGTCGGCAGCGGCAGCGCCCGCGCCACCACCGCCACCGCGACCGCCGCCGCGCCCACCGACGCCGCGTCCGGGTCCGCGCCCAGGAAGCCCGTCGCGATGATCGCCAGCGCGGAGGCGGCGACCGTGGCCATCAGGCCGTACATACGGGTGTCGGGGTCCGCGTGCGAGCGGAGCTGGAGGACCAGGGAGAGCAGGACCCAGATGCCCAGCGGGCCCAGGATCGCCGCCGGGGCCTGGTCGCGGCCCGCCACCAGCACCGCGGCGTCCGCCGCCAGCGCGCCCAGGAAGGCGAGGGCGATGCCCTGGCGGGCCGGCCACATGCCGTTCAGCCGGAACCAGCCCGCCGCCGTCACCGCCTGGAGGATCACCAGGGGGACCACCAGGGCGTACGAGGAGATCGGGGCCGCCACCGCCAGCAGCAGGCCCAGCAGGCCGGTCAGCAGCGCCGGCTGCATGCCCGGCTCGATGATCGGCGAGCGGCCCTCCAGGCGGGCCCGCTGCGCGTCGGTGATGCGCGCGTTGCCGGCGAGGGTCGCGGGACCGTAGCCGGAGCCGGTCTCAGCGGGGCCGGAGCCGGGCGCGGGCGCCGGGGCCGGCGTGTGCGCCGACTGCGGCGGCTGCGGTGCCTGCTGCGGCTGCTGCGTGTAGGCAGGCTGCTGCTGTGCGTGCGCCTGCTGCTGCGGCTGCGGCTGCTGTGCGTGCGGCTGTGCCTGCTGCTGTGCCTGCTGCTGTGCCTGCTGCTGTGCCTGCTGCTGTGCCGGTGCGTACGTCTGCTGGGGCATGTACGCCGCCTCCGCGGCCGGGGCCTGCGGCTGTGCCGCCTGCACCGGCGCGTGCGTCTGCGTCTCCCAGGTCTGCCCCTGCCACTGCTGGGTGGCGTACTGCTGCTCCTCGTACCCCCACTGGGGCTGGGCGGGGGGCTGCTGGTACGGGTCGTAGTCCTCGTACGGCTGGTTGGTCATCGGTCTCGCTCACCCTCCTGCGAACGGCGGGAGCACCTCGACCGTGCCGCCCTCGGCCAGCCGTACCGTCTCATGCTCGCGCGTCCCCACGGGGTCACCGTCGACGAGGAAGGAGCATCGCCGCAGGACGTGCGCGAGTTCCCCGGGGTGTCGCGCACGCACCGCGTCCAGCGCCTCGGCGAGGGTGTCCGCGTCGTACGGCTCCTCGGCGATCCCGGCCGCGGCCTTCGCGGCGGCCCAGTAGCGCACCGTGACCTTGGGCATCAGGTTCCTCAAGAGACTCAGCAAGAACAATTCGGTCGGCTGTGTAACTGTGTGGCTGTGTACCTGTGTGGCTGTTGTACGGGCTCAGGCTAGCCCGCCCGGGAAGCCGCCCAGTCGCCGATCCTGGCCAGCAGCCGGTCGTCCGCGGCGTGTTCGGCGTGGCCCATGCCGGGCTCCAGCCAGAGCTCGGCCGCGCCGCCGGCGGCGTCCGCGAGCATCCTGGGGTGGTCGACCGGGAAGTAGCCGTCGCTGTCGCCGTGCACGATCAGCAGCGGGGTGGGGGCGATCTTCGGCACCGCCTCCACCGGGGACAGCGGCACCGGGTTCCAGTCGCGGTAGTGGATACGGGTGCGGAAGCCGTAGCGGCCGACCAGCCGGCCCGCCGGTCTGGTGACCAGCCAGTGGACGCGGCGCATGGGGGCGGTGCCCCGGTAGTACCAGCGGGCGGGGGACGACACCGAGACCACGGCGTCCACCCCGGCGTTCAGCGCCGCGTGCCGCAGCACCACCGAGCCGCCCATAGAAAAGCCGACGGTCACCACGCGGGTGTGCCCGAAGCGGCGCGCCCAGCGCACCGCCGCCGCCAGGTCGAGGACCTCGCGGTCGCCGACGGTGGTGCGCCCGCCGGAGCGGCCGTGGCCCCGGAAGGAGAAGCTGACCACCGGAGCGTAATCCGTCAGGGCGGCCACCACCCGTCGTACGTGCGGCCGGTCCACGTCGCCGGTGAACCCGTGAGCCAGGACGAACACCAGGTCACGGGAGAGTGACCGGGAGCCGTCGTATACGACGGAGGCGGGATCGTATACGGAATCGATGGAAACCCCGTCGTCCGTGCGCAGAAACGTCCGCATAGAGGCGTTTCTGCTCGTCTCATATGTCGGACGAACGATGGAACGTGCCACACGACCTGCCGGACCGATGCTCATGTGGGCTATTCTGCTGGGCAGAGGACTCGGGCAGCGCCGCCACCGGGTCCTTTTGTGCTTTCGGAAGCTCTGTATACGAAGCGGGAAACTCCAGGTGACCGCGGATGTACGGAGGCTCGGGAGCGCAGCGCAGTGTCATTGCACACAGTCCTCGCAGGGACCGAGGAGGAACCAGACATATGAGTTCTCTGCTGCTCCTGACCAACGCCCTCCAGCCTTCGACGGAGGTGCTGCCGGCCCTCGGGCTGCTTCTGCACAACGTGCGGGTCGCCCCGGCCGAGGGCCCCGCCCTCGTCGACACCCCGGGCGCCGACGTCATCCTCATCGACGGCCGCCGCGACCTCCCGCAGGTGCGCAGCCTCTGCCAGCTGCTCCGCTCCACCGGCCCCGGCTGTCCGCTGATCCTGGTCGTCACCGAGGGCGGCCTCGCCGCCGTCACCGCCGACTGGGGCATCGACGACGTACTCCTCGACACGGCCGGCCCGGCCGAGGTCGAGGCCCGGCTGCGGCTCGCCATGGGCCGCCAGCAGATCGTCAACGACGACTCGCCCATGGAGATCCGCAACGGCGACCTCTCGGTGGACGAGGCGACGTACAGCGCCAAGCTCAAGGGACGGGTCCTCGACCTCACCTTCAAGGAGTTCGAGCTCCTCAAGTACCTGGCCCAGCACCCCGGCCGGGTGTTCACTCGTGCACAGCTGCTCCAGGAGGTCTGGGGTTACGACTACTTCGGCGGCACCCGGACCGTCGACGTACACGTACGGCGGCTGCGTGCCAAGCTCGGCGTGGAGCACGAGTCCTTGATCGGGACCGTCCGGAACGTCGGTTATCGATTCGTTACCCCCGAGAAGGGCGAGCGGGGCGAGCGGGTCAGCGACGAGTCCAGGGCACGGACGGAGGGTCCAAAGCCGGAGGATGCGGACGCTTCGGCGGCCCTGGACGCGGTCGAGGTACCCGCGGAGGCGTAGTGGTGGTCCGGGCGAGGCATGGCCGTCGCCCGGACAGGGCATTGCTTCCGCAAGCGAAGCTTCGATACGCCCTGCCCAGAGCGGGTCCATCCGCGTAGACTCCGCGCGTGGCCAAGGTGACTCGGGATGATGTGGCGCGGCTGGCGGGTACTTCCACCGCCGTTGTCAGTTATGTCATCAACAACGGACCCCGGCCGGTCGCACCGGCCACGCGCGAGCGTGTCCTCGCCGCGATCAAGGAACTGGGGTACCGGCCCGACCGGGTCGCCCAGGCGATGGCATCGCGGCGCACGGACCTCATAGGCCTGATCATCCCGGACGCCCGTCAGCCGTTCTTCGGCGAGCTGGCGCACGCGGTGGAGCAGGCCGCGTCCGAGCGCGGGAAGATGGCGCTGGTCGGCAACACCGACTACGTCGCCGAGCGCGAGGTCCACTATCTGCGCGCGTTCCTCGGGATGCGGGTCTCGGGCCTCATCCTCGTCTCCCACGCGCTGAACGACCAGGCCGCCGCGGAGATCGAGGCTTGGGACGCCCGGGTGGTGCTGCTGCACGAGCACCCGGAGGCGATCGACGACGTCGCGGTGGTGACCGACGACCTGGGCGGCGCCCAGCTGGCCGTACGCCATCTGCTGGAGCACGGCTACGAATACGTGGCCTGTATGGGCGGCACCGCCGAGACCCCGGCCGTCGGCGACCCGGTCTCCGATCACGTCGAGGGCTGGCGGCGGGCCATGAACGAGGCGGGCCTGACCACGGAGGGCCGGCTGTTCGAGGCGCCGTACAACCGGTACGACGCGTACCGGGTGGCCTTGGAGGTCCTGTCGGGGCCCGATCGGCCCCCGGCGTTCTTCTGCTCCACCGACGACCAGGCGATCGGCCTGCTGCGGGCGGCCCGCGAGCTGCGCATCGACGTGCCGGGGGAGCTGGCGGTGGCCGGCTTCGACGACATCAAGGAGGCGGCGCTGGCGGATCCGCCGCTGACCACGATCGCATCGGACCGCCCGGCGATGGCACGGGCGGCGGTGGACCTGGTCCTCGACGACGGGCTGCGGGTGGGGGGATCGCGGAGGGAGCGCCTGAAGACGTTTCCTTCACGGCTGGTGGTGCGGGGTTCCTGCGGCTGCGGGTAGCTCCGCGAGCGCCGGTTGTTCTTCGGCCGCGGGTGCGTCGTGGTTGCTCGCGCAGTTCCCCGCGCCCCTGAAGGGGCGCGGGGCTGTATTCGATATGCGGCTACCGCCGCGCGGGCGCGACCAGCCCCCACCGGGCCGCGGCCACAGGACCCACAGGTCCCACAGGAAACCCTTTATGAACGGCTCATGAGAACCCCGCCCGACCTGCGAGAAGGTTCCTTATATCGGGCAAACGCGCTTCTCGGGGCGTTCTCAGCGGGCCCTCAGGAAGCTCTCATGGTCACGGGACAAGCTTCTTGTCATGACCGAGAGCCTCCGCCGCAGCGGCGAGTACGAGAACCCCCAGGGTCCCCAGGGTGACGCCTACCAGGGCGCGTACCCCCAGCAGCAGCACGCCTCCACCCCCGTGAACCCGGAGTGGCCGCCCCCGCCGGCCCACCAGCCGGTGCAGCAGCCGCTGCAGCAGGCCGCCCCCCAGGTCACCGTGGAGCCGGAGACCGCGCAGCTCCCGGAGTACTCGGCGGAGCCGCCGCTGCACACGGCGGAGCACCCGGAGCACTCGGCCCACGCGAAGCAGAAGCGCAGCCGGGGCCCGATAGCCCTGCTCGCCGCGGTCGCGATCGTCGCGGCGGCCGTCGGCGGCGGCACGGCGTACGCCTTCCAGGAGCTGACCGGCAAGAACGACGTCGTCTCCAGCTCCACCACCACCAGCGTGGTGCCCTCCAGCAAGAAGGGCGACGTCGCCACGATCGCCGCCGCCGTCAGCCCGAGCGTCGTCGAGATCACCGCCACCCTCAGCAACGGCACCTCCACCGGCTCCGGCGTCGTCATCAGCAGCGACGGCGAGATCGTCACCAACAACCACGTGATCTCCGGCGCCCAGTCGATCAAGGCGACGACCAGCACCGGCAAGTCCTACACCGCCGAGGTCGTCGGCACCGACAGCGCCAAGGACCTCGCCCTCGTCAAGCTCCAGGACGCGTCCGGCCTCTCGCCCGCCACCCTCGGCAACTCCGACGGCGTCCAGGTCGGCGACACGGTCGTCGCGATCGGCTCCCCCGAGGGCCTCAGCGGCACCGTCACCAGCGGCATCGTCTCCTCGCTCAACCGGGACGTGACCGTCTCCACCGACGAGGGCCAGGACCAGCAGAGCCAGGGCGGCGGCAACGGCCAGTGGCCGTTCTCCTTCGGCGGCCAGCAGTTCAACGGCGACACGGGCTCCTCGACGACGACCTACAAGGCGATCCAGACCGACGCCTCGCTGAACCCCGGCAACTCCGGCGGCGCGCTGATCGACGCCGGCGGCAACATCATCGGCATCAACTCGGCGATGTACTCGGCCAGTTCGGACTCCTCGTCGTCCTCCTCGGACGCGGGCAGCGTCGGCCTCGGCTTCGCCATCCCGATCAACACCGTCAAGTCCGACCTGGCCAAGCTGCGGGCGGGCTCCACCAGCTGAAGCACGGCACCACGAGCACACCGAGCGCAAGGGAGTACGTCATGATCAAGCAGGTTTCGCACAAGACGACCGGCACCACCCCGGCCTCTCTCGGTCTGGCCCTCGACGTGGCGTACGAACTCCACGCACCGACCGAGGCGGCGGTGGCCCCGGCCCCGCGCGCCCCGGAGGTCGCGCCGGCCCCGCAGCTGATGGGGCTGCGCATGTCCACGGCCCGCCCGCACCAGCGCAAGGTGCCGCTGAGCCGCATGACCCTGGTACGCGGCTAGGGGTGTGTACCACCCCACCGGCGTGCATACCCGACAGCCCGGAAACATGCGAGGCTGAGAGGCGTCCCACCACGACCCACCGCACCCCGATCCATCACACCCCGAGGAACCGCGAGCGATGAGCCCCGCCGAAGGCGACCGTGACCCCCAGCGCATCCTGATCGTCGACGACGAGCCGGCCGTACGCGAAGCCCTCCAGCGCAGCCTGGCCTTCGAGGGGTACGAGACCGAGGTCGCGGTCGACGGGGCGGACGCGCTGGAGAAGGCCACGGCCTACAAGCCGGACCTGATCGTCCTCGACATCCAGATGCCGCGGATGGACGGCATGACCGCGGCCCGCCGGATCCGCGGGGCGGGCGACACGACCCCGATCCTGATGCTGACGGCCCGCGACACGGTCGGCGACCGCGTCACCGGGCTCGATGCCGGGGCCGACGACTACCTGGTCAAGCCGTTCGAACTCGACGAACTCTTCGCCCGCATCCGTGCCCTGCTGCGCCGCAGCTCCTACGCGGGCACGGTGACCGACGGGGGCGCGGAGGACGAGGCGCTCACCTTCGCCGACCTGCGCATGGACCTGGCGACCCGCGAGGTCACCCGGGCCGGCCGCCAGGTGGAGCTGACCCGCACCGAGTTCACGCTCCTGGAGATGTTCATGGCCCACCCGCGCCAGGTCCTCACCCGCGAGCAGATCCTCAAGGCCGTCTGGGGCTTCGACTTCGAGCCCTCCTCCAACTCCCTCGACGTCTACGTCATGTACCTCCGCCGCAAGACCGAGGCGGGCGGCGAACCCCGCCTCGTCCACACCGTGCGCGGCGTCGGGTACGTCCTGCGCCAGGGCGGCGCGGAGTGAACAGGCTCGCCCGCCGCTTCCGCAACCTCCCGATCCGCGCCCGCCTGTCGATGCTGGTCGCGGCGGCGGTGGCGTTCGCGGTGGCGGCGGTATCGGTGACGTGCTGGTTCATCGTGCAGGGGAAGCTGTACGAGCAGTTGGACGCCGACCTGAAGAAGTCGGCACAACATCCGGTGCAGATCGACAACGTGGTGGATCTGCTTGCCGCGTGCCCGCAGGAACCTGGAGCGACGACGGACTCCGACTCGGTCCCGGACTCGGGCGGTCTGCGGTTCCGTGACTCCTACTACACGCAGTTGGTCAAGGCCGACGGTACGTTCTGTGTCTCTGCGGATTCCCCTGGCACCATGAAGACGGCGGCTTCGGACAAGGCCGTTGCAAAGAACCCGGCGAGCGGCAAGGGCTATTACCGCAACGGCGTGGACACCTCAGGAAACGATGTCCGTGTGTTGACGATCCCCCTGGTCGTCGTCAACCAGGGCATCGGCTCGGGGCCGCGGATCTACCCCGATGTCGCCCTCATGACCGCTGTTCCTCTCAAGAACACCCAGAAGACGCTCAGCGACCTGGCTCTGCTGCTCCTTCTCGTCTCCGGCGTAGGAGTTCTCGGCGCCGGAGCCGCCGGCCTCGCCGTCGCCCGCGCCGGTCTCCGTCCCGTCGACGAACTCACCGAAGCCGTGGAGCACGTCGCCCGCACCGAGGACCTGAGCATCCGCATCCCGGTGGAGAACGAGTCGGACGACGAGATCGCCCGCCTCTCGCGCTCGTTCAACTCGATGACGACGTCACTCGCGAACTCCCGGGAACTGCAACAGCAACTCATCGCCGACGCCGGCCACGAGCTCCGTACCCCCCTCACCTCCCTCCGTACGAACATCGAGCTCCTCACCCGCAGTGAGGAGACGGGCCGCCCGATCCCCCCGGCGGACCGCAAGGCGCTGCTCGCCTCGGTGAAGGCGCAGATGACGGAGCTGGCGTCGCTGATCGGCGACCTCCAGGAGCTGTCCCGGTCGGAGGGCCAGCGCGGCGAACGCGTGCAGGTGGTGGCGTTGCAGGACACGGTCGAGGCGGCCCTGCGTCGCGCCCAGCTGCGCGGCCCGGAGCTGAAGATCACGGCGGACGTACGGCCGTGGTTCGTGCGCGCCGAGCCCTCCGCCCTGGAGCGGGCGATCGTCAACATCCTCGACAACGCGGTGAAGTTCAGCCCCGAGGGCGGCACGATCGACGTCGCCCTGGACCGCGGCATCCTCACGGTCCGCGACCACGGCCCCGGCATCCCGGAGGACGAACTCCCCCACGTCTTCGACCGCTTCTGGCGCTCCCCGAGCGCGAGGGCCCTGCCGGGCTCCGGCCTCGGCCTGTCCATCGTGGCCCGCACGGTCCAGCAGGCCGGCGGCGACGTCACCCTGGCCCGCGCGAGCGGCGGCGGCACGGTGGCGACGGTACGGCTGCCGGGAGCGCCTACGGTTCCGCCGGAGGTCGGATAAGGGGGTCTGGGTTCCCAGCCCAGAAGACCAGTTCCACCATGATCTGTGGGTCTGCCGCCCGCGGTACGAAGGTGTAGGTCAGCCAGCCGCTTCCGTCGTCGAAGTAGAAGACGCGAGGGCCTTTGGGATGACTGGACCGTGCCGGTTCGACCCACATGCCGTCGGGCAGGCCGGCATCGGATCCGATGCCTCGGAAGTACGGGTCCTTCGCTGTGACCAGTTCGGCACGCGCGGCCAGGACGGTCTCACGGATGTGATCGGGCAGCACGTCGAAGGCAGCGAGAGCATCGAGTCGCCAGTCCATCTGCCATGGCGGCCCCGTGAACTCGTCGGTCACTCCCCGGGCTCCGTCCGCAGAGCCCGGTGTCGGATCTTCGCCGCCTCTTCGAGCAGGGCCCTGGCTTCGGCGATGTCGGTGGATTCCGCCGCACGAAGTTCCAGGTCGTGGAGATGAGCGTCGAGTTCGGGGTCACGGGCGATCGCGTACTCGATCCACCAGCGGGCCACGAACGCCTGCCCGGGACCAAGGTTGTAGGCGTCGGCGATCGCCCGCTTCCAGTGCCCATCGAAATCAGGCAGCAGCTCGGGTGTGTGCTCGGCGATGGCTGCACGCAACGCCCTCGGCGTCCGCTCCGGCATCGGCGGGATGACCTGGTCGTTCTCCGTGGCGTGAGCGGTCATGACCGGTGCCCTCCTTCGACGCTTCAGGTCTACGACCATAGCCGCCTCGCACTCCGTGGATCAGTCGTTCGTGTCGGGGTCACGGGATCCGGCGTGTGGGCGGCAGCACCTCGAACATCAGGCCTTCAGGCATATGTCACCCGAATGTGCGCCGACCGGTCTCTCCCTTGCCCTCCGGAGGTTCAGTAGAAGCCGAGCATGCCCGGGGAGTCGATGTCGACGGCCACCACGCCCGGCGGGTAACGGTCTTCGCGGTCGGTCAGGAGGATCGACATCCCGTTGAAGTCGGGACGGGGCAGCGCTGCGTACAGGGCGTGGCAGGTGTCGGCTCCGCCGTAGCCGTCTCGGATCATGGTGCCGACGGTGACTGCTGCGGCCGTGTTCAGTTCATCGACCTCGACGGACGAGAACGCGAGGACGCGGCGTGCGACGCCCTCGTCCTCGGACTCCGCCTGCATCAGGCAGGTCGCGGGGATACGCAGGAGATCGCCAGGGGTGCGTGCCATGTTCGCGGCCAGGAGGTTGAGCGTCTTGTGGCCGGCCGCCAATGCGCGGGTCGCGCTGGTGTCGAGGATGATCACGCTGCTGCGGCTCCCCTGGCCGCGCGCGCCTTCTCGGCGGCAATCCGACGGATGTTCCCGAGCACGTCAGGAGCCTGGTCGAAGTCCTCGTCGCTGATATCGAGTCCGATCACGTCCCGCACCACCTGGCGATCGGCGGCGAGTCGCTCGGCGATCTGCTCAGCCGTGGACTGCTGGGCCGCCAGTTCGTCCACGAGCTGCCCCAGAGTGAGCCCTCTTTCCTTGGCGATCTGCGCGAGGTGATCTCGGGCCTGCCGGGAGACCTGGATCGTGGTGGTGTCCGTCATGGCTCCACCATAGCCACCCCATGAAACCGGCCGGGCCATCTTTCATCGGCCTCACCCGTTCGGGGTACCCCTCCCCCGACCGCAAGCCCGACCCGACCTCGGCACCCCCTTCCTGACCTGCACGGGGACCACACAACTCAGCGGCTTATCCTCTCCCCAGTCGCGCACCCGTTCGGTGCGTCTGGGGAGGGGCTCGGGACATGGACGAGGGCGGATTCGAACGGGAGTACCGGAAGCGGCGAAGACCGCCCGGGTCGTACTTCGTCCTGCTGGGGGTGGTGCTGCTCAACGCCCTCATGCAGACCGGCCGTTTCTTCGGCGACGACGGCGACCGGGACTGGTGGGGGCCGCCGTTCATCATGCTGCTGATCGCCGTGACACTGGCGCGGGTCCTGCTGGAGCAGTAACGCTCGTACACCAGGGTCACGAGCGCCGGGATCACCGCGCGGGGACCGCTGCGGACCCGTACCTGGGCCTGGTCCGAGGTGTACGACATCCGGGTCGAGCCGGTTCCGCGCGGCTTCGGCGGGGACGGTCCCCAGTGGCTCACCTACCTGTACGACTTCGACGGCCGCCGCTTCCTGCTCCGGCACCTCGACGACTGGCAGCTGGCCGACCCCTACGCCGAGGTCTCGGAGCTGTGCCTGGCCGCCGACCCGCAGCGCAGCCTCGGCTGGCAGCGGCGTCCGGACGTCGAGGAGCGGATCCTGCGGGGAGCCGTGCGGCGCAAGGCACGGTCGTGGGGCGTGTACGGAGCCGTCGCCATGATGGTGGTGATGTTCGTGGTCTCCCTGGCGCTGGTGTTCACGGACCGGTCGGACCATCCCTTCCTGCTGATCGTGTGCGTGCCGCTGGCCTCGGGCGTCGCGCTGAGCCTCGTACTCCAGTGGTACTGGAGCACCCGGCCGCCCCGCTCCCTGGCCGGGCGGCCCAACTGACGTCACAGCGGGCGGTCTTATCCTCTCCTCAGTCGCGCACCAGTTCGGTGCGGGTCTGAGGAGGGGGGCCTCGATGGGGGAGGCGACAGGCGTGGAGCGCGTGTACCGGAGACGGCGCAGGCTGCCGGGGCGGTACTTCGCGGCGACGGGCGCGATCATCGCGGTGGCGCTCGTGCAGGTCTACACGGCCGACAGCGGGCTGCGCAGATGGGGCTCACTGGGGATCGGGCTGCTGCTCGTGACGATCCTGGTCATGGTCCCGCTGAACCAGTACCGGGCACACACCCGGGTGACGGCCCACGGCATCACCGCGCAGTGGGCCCTGCGCGCACGGACCTGGGCCTGGCGGGAGGTGTACGACATCCGGGTGGAGCGTGCCGAGGGCAACGGCGCCGGGTCGACGTATCCGGAGTGGGTCGCCTACCTGTACGACTTCGAGGGCCGCCGGTTCCTGCTCCCGCAGCTCAACGACTGGCAACTGGACGACCCGTACGCCGAGGTCACCGACCTCTGTCTGGCCGCCGCCCCGTACCGCAGCCTCGCCTGGGAGCGACGCCCGGACGTCGAGGAACGGATCGTACGGCGGATCGCGCGGCGCAAGACGTGGACCGTGGTGGTGACCCTGGCACTGGTGGCGCTGATCATCGCGGCCGTGTTCGCCCTGGCCCCGCTGTGACCGCCCGCCCGGCAGCCGTAGCCCAGGCACATCCCTGGCCCAGGTCTCTCACAGCGCCTCGTCACACTTTTGTCGGATGGCGAGTCAACTGGCGAGGAAGATTTTGCTGGCCGACGACGACGCGGCCGTGCGGGACGGGATCGGCCGGCTGCTCAGGTTCGAGGGGTACGAGACGCTCCTCGCCGGGGACGGCAGAGTGGCCCTCGATCTCCTCGGGGCCCCGGAGTGCAAGCCGGACCTGGTGCTGATGGACGTCGAGATGCCGGAGCTGGACGGGCTGGCGGCCACCCGGCGGATCCGGGCCTCCGGGTCCACCGTGCCGATCCTGATGATCACCGGGCGGAACGCGGTGGGAGACCGCATCGTCGCCCTCGACAACGGCGCGGACGGATACCTGGCCAAGCCCTTCGCACCCGAGGAACTCCTCGCCCGGGTACGGGCGTTGCTGCGGCGCAGTCCGCGGCGGGAGACGGTGCCGGCCCCGGCCGGGAACCGGTTCCTCGACCATGACGACGTCTCGATGGATCTGCGGAGCCGGACCGTGCGCCGCGGGGACCGGGCGCTGGATCTGACCAGGACCGAGTACGCGCTGCTGGAGTTCCTGCTGCGGCACCCGGGGCGGGTGCTCAGCCGGGAGCGGATCCTGCGGGACGTGTGGGGGTTCGAGTTCGAGCCGGCCTCCAACACGCTGGACGTCTACATCATGTACCTGCGGCGGAAACTGGAGAGCCGCGGCGAACCGCGGCTCATCCACACCGTGCGCGGGACGGGGTACACGCTCAGGAGCGGTGCTACCACCTGAGGATCATCGTCTCGTCCGGGGCCGACGCCGGCGCCGCCGCGACGGCCTCGGGGAGCGGATGGGCCAGGGCGGCGTAGGCGCCGTCGCGGGCGAGGAGTTCGGCGTGTGTGCCCGCCTCCACCAGGCGGCCGTGGTCGACGACCAGGATGCGGTCGGCGTCGGGGGCGAGGGTGAGGTCGTGCGTGATCATGATGGTCGTCCGGCCCGCCATCAGCCGGCGCAGCGGGGTGACCACCTGGCGGGCGGCGATCGCGTCGAGGCCCGCCGTCGGCTCGTCGAGGACGAGGACCGGGGCGGCGCGCAGCATCGCGCGGGCGATGGCGATCCGCTGGAGCTGACCGCCGGAGAGGGCGGCCGTGCCGGGGGCGATGTGGGTGTCGTAGCCCTCGGGGAGCGCGGTGACGAAGTCGTGCGCGGCGGCGTCCCGGGCCGCCTGCTCGATCTCCGTGTCGGTCGCGCCCGGCCGCCCGCACCCGATGTTCTCGCGGACCGTGCCGTTGAGGATCAGCGTCTGCTGCGGGAGCAGGGCGACGTTCTCGCGGAGGAACTCCAGGGGTACGTCGGTGAGCGGGACGCCGTCCAGGCAGATCACGCCGGCCGAGGGGTCGTAGAAGCGGGTGAGGAGCTTGGACAGGGTGGACTTGCCGGCGCCGCTCTTGCCGGTGACCAGGACCAGTTCGCCGGGTCCTGCCGCGAAGTCGACGTCGCGGAGGGAGGCGCGGCGGGACTCCGGGTAGCGGAAGGAGACGTTGTGGAAGCTGACCCAGCCGCGCACCGGCCAGGGGCCGACCGGCCGGGCGGGGTCGGTGACGGCGGGTTCGGCGTCCAGGATCTCGCCGATGCGCTCCGCGCCCGCGGTGGCCGCGGTGAGGGTGAGGCCGAGCTGGCCGAGGTTGCGGACCGGCGGGTACAGGTAGCCGAGGAAGGCGGCGAAGGCGAGGAGCTGGCCGAGGGTCATCCGGTCGGCGGAGATCTCCCAGACGCCCAGGCCGATCACGGCGAGCACGCAGAGGGTCTCGACGACCTCGACGAACTGCGCGTACATCTCGCTGAGCCGCGCGCCGCGCACGCTCGCCCGCATCCAGGCGCGGGCCTCGACGTCGAGGCGCTTCTCCTCGTCCCGGCGGCGGTTGTACGCCTGGGTGAGGACGACGTTGCCGAGGGACTCCTCGACCACGGAGGTGATGGCGCCGTCGGCGACCCGCTCGTCCTGGGAGGCCGTTCTGATCCGGCCGGAGAAGCGGCGGGCGGCGAGCAGGAACAGGGGCGCGAGGACGAAGGTGACCAGGGCCAGGTCCCAGCGCAGCCAGAAGGCGGCGGCCGCGTAGAAGACGGCGGAGAAGGCGGCGGCGACGGTGCCGACGACACCGGAGACGACCATCTGCTCGATGGCCTCGACGTCACCGGTGAGGCGCTCCACCAGGTCGCCCTGGCGGTGCCGCTGGAAGAAGTGCGGCGGCAGGTCCTGGACGTGCCGGAAGACCTTGGCGCGCAGGCGCAGCACGAATCGCTCGGCGGTCCAGGTGGCCAGTGAGTTGCCGAGGTAGCCGACGAACGCGCCGAGTGCGGCGACGCCCAGCCAGGCGCCGGCCGGACCCCAGAAGGCGGAGAGCGAACCGGCCTTGAGGGCGTTGTCGGTGAGGTCGGCGAAGAGCAGGATCGCGGCGGTCTCGGCGAGCGCGGCCACCACCACGCAGGCGATGATCGCGCCGAGCCACCTGCGGTCGCCGCGGGTCAGCGGCCAGAAGCGGCGGAAGGCCACCCGGGCTTCTCTCATGGTCGACAACTCCCTTCAGAGGTATCGGTGGGGGGTACCGGGCCAGGTCCGGGCGGACATGGCCGAGGCGGGACCACCGGTCGCGACCACGCTTGACCGGTGACCCCGCCTCGCCGCGTGCCTCAGTGCTGGTCGCCGACCGGGCGGCGCTTGGGGGCCGGCTTCTTCGGCGCGGGCTTCTTGGGGGCCGGGGCCGGCTTGTGGTTCTTCTTGACGGGGACGATCTTGTGGAAGCTCATGGTGCTGTTCCTCTCGGTCGTGGCCTCTGCCGGGGCCTCTGTCGTGGTTCTGCAACAGTTCTTCTACCGCCCTGCTGCAATGACCTGTGAATTGATTTGAATTACGTCTGTAAATTCTTTGTCAGCGCTGGTCGCCGATCGGGCGACGCTTCGGAGCCGGCTTCTTCGGCGCGGGCTTCTTGGGGGCCGGAGCGGGCTTGTGGTTCTTCTTGACCGGGGCGATCTTGTGGAAGCTCATGCTGTTCTCCTTCGTTCTGTCGTCTGCGCCGTTCGCTTTCGACATGGAAAACATTACGTGATCCGCGAACCGAAGAAAGCCATTTTCACTTAGACCTGGATGAATTGCGGCTGAGATGAATTTTCAGGAGCAACGCGGAACCAAACACCGCCTCACACAGGTTTTATAAACTCACACAGGTTTTATAAAACAGAACGGGCCCGGTGCACGCGGGTGCGCGCACCGGGCCCGAGGGCTGGTGTGGGGTGGCTACTGCACGATCGTGATCCGGCCCGTGGCCGGGGGCGCGATCGGGGCCGTGGCCGAGGAGTTGGCCGTCAGGTACTCCGCCAGGGCCGACAGGTCGTCGGTGCCGACCAGGTCGCCGGTGCCCTGGCCGAGGGTGGTGAAGCCGTCGCCGCCGCCCGCGAGGAAGGAGTTGGTGGCGACGCGGTAGGTGGCCGCCGGGTCGATGGCGGTGCCGTTGAGGCGGATGGAGTCGGTGACGACCCGGTCCGCGCCGGTCTTCGTGAGGTCCAGGGTGTAGGTGAGGTTCTTCGACGGCTGGAGGATCTTCGGGGCCGCCGCGTTGCCGCCGCTCACCTGCTCCTTGAGGACCTGGATGACCTGGGCCCCGGTGAAGTCCTGGAGGTTGACGGTGTTGGCGAACGGCTGGACCGTGAAGCCCTCGGCGTAGGTCACCACGCCGTCGCCCTCGCTCCCCTTGGCCGCGTACGTCAGTCCGGCCCGCACCCCGCCCGGGTTCATCAGGGCCAGGTCGGTCTCCGGGTCCAGCTCCTTGCCGTACGCGAACTGGGCGTCGGCGATCAGGTCGCCCATCGGGGACTCGGTGCCGGTGCTGTTGACGTCGGCGGAGATGTAGCCGATGGCGCGGTTGCCGATCGGGGCGGCGAGGGTGTTCCACTTGCCGATCAGCGCGGTCAGGTCGGGCGCCTTGGCGACGTCCCGGGTGACCACATGGTTCGCCGACTTCACGGCCGTCCGCGCGATGTCGCCGGTGCGGCGGTCGTACGTCAGGGTGGTGTCGGTGTAGAGGCGGCCGAAGGAGGCGGCCGAGGTGACCATGCGGGGGTTGCCGGCCGGGTCGTCGATCGTGCAGACGTACGCGGTGTGGGTGTGCCCGGTGACGAGCGCGTCCACGGCCGGCGTCACGTTCTTCGCGATGTCGACGATCGGCCCGGAGATGCCGCTGCCGGCGCCCGCGGAGTCGCAGTCGTAGTTGTAGTTGGACGAGGCCGGGAAGCCGCCCTCGTGCACCAGCGCCACGATCGACTGGACGCCCTGGCGCTGGAGCACCTTGGCGTACTTGTTGATCGTCTCGACCTCGTCCTTGAAGGCCAGCCCCTTGACGCCGTCGGCGGAGACGATGCCGGGCGTGCCCTCCAGGGTGACGCCGATGAAGCCGATCTTGACGTCCTTCTTCTTCCAGACCCAGTACGGCTTCAGGATCGGCTTGTCCGTCTTGTCGTCGAGGACGTTGGCGGCCAGGTAGGGGAAGTCGGCGCCCTTGAACTTCTTGTCGGTGTAGCACCCGTCGGTGGGGTGGCAGCCGCCGTTCTGGAGGCGCGCGAGCTCCCTGGCGCCCTCGTCGAACTCGTGGTTGCCGACCGTCGTCACGTCCAGGTCGAGCTTGTTGAGCGCCTCGATGGTGGGCTCGTCGTGGAAGAGCCCGGAGATCAGCGGGGAGGCGCCGACCATGTCACCGCCGGCGGCCGTGACGGAGTACGGGTTGCCCTTGCGGGCCTGGCGCAGGTGGGTCGCGAGGTACTCGACACCGCCCGCGTCGATCGTCTTGGTCGTCCCGTCGGCCTGGGTTTCGGTGACCCGGCCGGAGGAGCCGGCCGGCGGCTCCAGGTTGCCGTGCAGGTCGTTGAAGGAGAGGAGCTGGACGTCCTGGTAGCGGCTGGAGCCGTGGTGCCCGTGCCCCTTGCCGGTGTGCGCGTCGGCCGGCAGCGCGCCGGCCAGCGCGGCGGCGGTGGCGAGCCCGGCGGCGGACGCGAGCACCGCGTACGCACGGCGTCTGGACGGTCTGGGCTTCGCTTGCATGGAACCCCCCTGTGGGTCTGCTGAGAAGTGGCCCGATTCCGGCGCAGCCTAGGGTCAACGCGCGTAGCGCAACAGGGGGTTCATGGTTACATCCTGGTTGCCTTTTGCCCCGCCCTTTACCTTCGCCCTTGCCCCCACTTTGTCCGTCAGGACCCGTACCCTCGTACGCATGACCAGCGACGACACCGCACGGCCGCCCATGTACTCCCGCTCCATCGACACCTACTCCGCGCTCGCCCCGGACCAGGCCGAGGCCGTGCTGGGGCTGCTGGCGGAGGCGGCCCGTTCCGACGGCCAGCAGCCGGTGTCCGAGCAGGGCCGCATTCAGATCCGCGGCGGCGCCCGCGAGGGCGTCTCCCATCTGCTGCTCACCGTCGGCGACGAACTCGTGGGCTACGCCCAGCTGGAGGACACCGACCCGGTGGAGGCACCGGCCGCGGAGCTCGTCGTCCACCCCGCCCACCGGGGCCACGGCCACGGCCGCGCCCTCGGCTCCGCCCTCCTCGCGGCCTCCGGCAAGCGGCTGCGCGTCTGGGCCCACGGCGGCCACTCGGCGGCCCGTCACCTCGCCCAGGTCCTCGGCCTCACCCTGTTCCGCGAACTGCGCCAGATGCGCCGCCCGTTGACGGACCTGGACCTGCCCGACCCGAAGCTCCCCGAGGGCGTGACGGTCCGCGCCTTCGTCCCGGGCCAGGACGACACGGCCTGGCTCGCCGTGAACGCGGCCGCCTTCGCCCACCACCCCGAACAGGGCTCGCTCACCCAGCGCGACCTGGACGACCGCAAGTCCCAGTCCTGGTTCGACCCGGCCGGTTTCTTCCTGGCCGAGCGCGCGGGCGAACTCGTCGGCTTCCACTGGACGAAGGTCCACGCCCAGGAAGGCCTGGGCGAGGTCTACGTGCTCGGCGTCTCCCCCGCCGCCCAGGGCGGCGGCCTCGGCAAGTCCCTCACCACCATCGGCCTGCGCCATCTGTCCGACCTGGGCCTGCCGACGGCGATGCTCTACGTCGACGCCGACAACACGGCGGCGGTGGCGGTCTACGAACGCCTGGGCTTCACGACCCACGAGACGGACCTGATGTACCGGACGGAGACGTGAGGACCGGGCAGGGCTGAAGGCAGGGCAGGCAGCCGGGGAGGGAGACTCCAGCCGGCCGCCCTCCCGCCGGTCGGAGGGGGACCCCGGTCAGCCCTCCCCGCAGTCGTCCGCCCCCTTCGGGACCGTCACGCCGAGCAGCCGGGCCGCCTCCGCGGCGGTCGTCCGTGCCGATGTCAGTTCCGCCCAGTGGGCCTTCACCCGGGCCGCGATCGTGTCGTGCGGTGCGCGGAGCAGTTCGCGTACGACCTGGGTCTCCTGGGCCGAGACGCTCATGCTGCCGCCGTCCGAGGTGAGGACCGCGGCCGGGCCGGTGAGGCTGTCGTCGATGCGGAGGCGGCGGAAGGTGTCCGTCGGGGTGGGGTCGGTGGCGAGGGCCAGCCACATCGTCGTGACCGCCCGGGCGTCGCACATCTCGAAGGACGCCTGTTCGCTGCCCGCCACGAGGACCCTGGCGACCCCGACCGCGAACTCGGGGACCCGGTTGCCGCCCCACTGGGTGCCGACCGTGACCGTGCCCCGGGTCGGACTGGACGGCAGGGTGGCGTCCGTGGTCAGGTCGGTGACCGCCTCGATGCGCTGGCGGACGGTGAGACGGGTGGTCGCGGCCTCGCCGCCCGCCTCCGACCGCACCCGGTGCACCACTCCCGCCCAGTCGACCGTCCAGCCCTTCCAGTCGGGGTAGGCGCAGTACCGGGAGCCGTCGCGCTCGGCGCACACCTGGAACTTCTGCGGGCTGTCCGCCTCCGCCGTGCGCGCGGCCCGCAGCGCGGCGGAGTCGCCCGGGGCCTGCCCGGCCGCGCCGGCCACCGTGGCGGCCAGGGCCAGGACCGTCACGGCCTTGAGCGCGCGCGTCCGGCCGCCGGCCACCAGCACCGCGACGCCCGCCGCCAGCACCGTCAGACCGGTCAGGTACAGCGCGTGCCAGCCCGCCGGCCGGCCCAGCAGTTCGCCCGGGACGGGGGTGCCGCCGTTCTCGATCACCGCCGGCCAGAGCCACTGGACGCCGTGCACACCGCCCGTGATCCCGCCGACGAGGCTGACCACGACCGCCAGGAGGACCACGAACAGCAGCGGGACCGCCGGGTACGGCAGGACCCGGGCCAGGAGCACCCCGACCGCCCCGGAGAGCAGCACCGTCAGCGGGGCGACGGCCAGTTCGGCGAGCGAGCCGTGTCCGACCGCGCCCGGCCGCAGCGCCGCCCAGCCGAACTGGACGCCCACCACCAGGGCCACACCCGCGGCGAACGGCACCACCGACAGGGCGTGCGCCAGCGTGCGCCGCGGCACCGACATGACCAGCACCGAGAACTGCTCCTCCAGCCCGCGCCGCCGGTTCAGCAGCACCGCCCGGTTCACGCACACCAGCAGGGCGATGCAGAGCAGCACCGGGCCGCCCTGGGTGGCCCGGTCGGCGTCGTGCAGGACCGGGTAGGCGTCCATACCCTCGTCCCGGCCGAACAACTCGTAGCCGACGAAGACGAGATAGAGAAGGGAGAAGACCAGCATCGGTATCTGCAGGGCCAGTTGGCGGGCCTCGAAGAGCGCCAGGGCCAGCACCGACGCGCTGCGGCGGCTGTTCTCGGGCGCCACCGGCACCTCCGGCTTCACGAGCGTCGTCGTCATGCCGCCGCCACCTCCGTGGTCTCGTCGTCGAGAACGAGCAGGTAGCCGTCCTCCAGGGTCGGTTCGAGCAGGTCGGCGCGGGCCGGCGGGTCGCCGACGTTGCGGAAGGCGCCGGTGCCGGTGCGCCAGCCCGCCCGGGCGCCCGGGGCGCGTTCGGTACTGCTCCACACCCGGCCGGCCGCCCGCGCCGTCAGCTCGGCGGGGGTGCCGTCGAAGCGGACCCGGCCGCCCGCCAGGACGATCACGTGATGGCAGAGCATCGCCACGTCCTCGGTCTGGTGGGTGGAGAGCAGCACCGTGCGGCCCTCCCCCGCCTCCGCGATCAACTCCCGGAACCGCATGCGCTGTTCGGGGTCCAGGTGGACGGTCGGCTCGTCCAGGACCAGGAAGCCGGGGTCCCCGACGAGGGCCGCCGCCAGGGCGACCCGCTGGCGCATCCCGCCGGACAGCCGCTTGATGCGCAGGCCGCGTACGTCCGCGAGCCCGACCTGGTCCAAGACGCGCCGCACCTCGCGGTGGCGTTCGGCCCGGCCGGTCAGCTCCTTGAGTACGGCCACGTAGTCGACGAACTCGAAGGCCGTGAAGTCCGGGTGGAACCCGGGGGTCTGGGGCAGGTAGCCGAGCGTGCGGCGGACGGCCAGGCGGCCCGCCTGCGCCGACGGGTCCTCGCCGCGGACCGTGAAGCCGCCGCTGTCCGGCGGCACGGCCGTGGCCAGGACCTTCAGCAGGGTGGTCTTGCCGGCGCCGTTCGGGCCCAGCAGGCCCGTCACGCCGTCCGTCAGGCGCAGGGAGACGCCGTCCAGGGCCCGGGTGCCGCCGTAGCGCACGGTGAGGCCTGCGGCGGAGACAGTGGTGTTCACGTAAGGGCTCCAGCGATCAGGATCAGCAGGTCAGAAGGGCTTGGCGTCGAAGCGGTCGCGCGCCTGGTGCAGCAGGAAGGTCGCCAGCGCGGCCAGTGCCGCGGCCACCGACTGTCCCGCCGTCGTGAACGCGACCGGCGTGTCCGCGGGGTGCAGCGCGGCCATCGCCATCAGCAGCGTCCAGGCGCCGCCGACCAGGCCGGGGCCCAGCAGCGGGCCCAGCCGGGCGGAGAGCGCGAGACCGGCCGCGGTGAGCGCGAGGGCCGGCAGCAGCCAGCCGAAGGCGAGCAGCCCGTAGCCCGGGAGGGCCAGCGCGGCCAGGCAGTTGAGACCGAGGGAGGCGGTCAGCGCGGCGACCGTGCGGATCATCAGCAGCCGGAAGCCGTGCGTCGGGGCGACCGCGGCGATCTCGTGGACGGGGTCGAGGGCCGGTCCGTACGACAGCGCCACCGCGGCCAGCGGGAGCAGCGGGGCCAGTGCCAGGAACAGGGCCGGGGCGTCCACCTCGTGCACCACCAGCACCGTCGCCGCCAGCACGAACACGACCGACGCCAGCCAGGAACGGCTCAGCACCGGGGTCGCGGTGAGCAGCCGTGCGGTGTGCTCGGCGACCCCGAGGCGGGTCAGCAGCCGTTCGCCCAACCTGGGCCGGGGCGCGTCCAGTTCGGCGTCCAGGCGGTCCCAGCCGGCGTCCAGCGCGACCGGGTCGGACACCGACGCGAGCACCTCCCGGCAGAGTGCGCAGGAGCCGACGTGGGTGTCGGCCGACCACAGCAGCGGCGCCGCCAGCTCGCCGCGCGCGTAGGCCCGTAGATCCTCTTCGGCAACATGCCAGGTCATGCCAACTCCTCCCGCAGCTGCTTGCGGGCCCGCATCGCCCGTGTCTTGACCGTCCCCGGCGGGATGCCGAGCAGGACGGCCGCCTCCCGGGTGGTCAGCCCGTCGATCACCGTCGCCTGGAGCACCGCCCGCAGCTCCGGCGAGAGCCGGACCAGGGCCCCGGCGAGGTCCCCGTGCTCCACCCCCGCGAGCACGCGTTCCTCCGCCGAGGCCTCGTCCCGGTGCCGCAGCCGCGCCAGCGCCTGCCGCAGCCGGCCCCGGGCGCCGTCGCCGCGCAGCGCGTCGACCAGCCGCCGTGACCCGATCCGCCACAGCCAGCCGGCGGCGTCACCCTCCTCGTGGTAGCGGGCGCTGCCCCGCCAGACCGCGAGGAACGTCTCCTGCACGACGTCGTCGACGACCGCGGGATCCGCGCACCGGCCGCGCAGCCGCGCGGTCAGCCACGGCGCGTACCGCCGGTACAGCTCCTCGAAGGCGCGCCGGTCGGAGTCCGCCGCGATCGCCCGCAGCAGCTCCCCGTCGCTTCTCGTTCCGCTCACGTCTCCTCATCGCACGAGCCCGGCCGATCGGTTCACGGACTCGGGGGCCGGTCCGGAAATCTTCCGGGATTGACTTTCGGCCCACCCTTGCACCACCCTTTCACTACTCAATTAGTGAAAGGGTGGTTGTACGGGTGGTCGAGTACCGCATCGACCGGCGCTCCGGCGTCGCCACCTACGTCCAGATAGTCCAGCAGACCAAGCAGGCCCTGCGGCTGGGCCATCTGCGGCCGGGGGACAAACTGCCCACCGCGCGCGAGGTGGTCGAGGCCACCGCCATCAACCCCAACACCGTGCTCAAGGCCTACCGGGAGCTGGAGCGGGAGGGCCTGGTGGAGGCCCGGCGCGGCCTCGGCACGTTCGTGAAACGCGCCCTGGGCACCGCACCGGCCGAGTCCCCCCTGCACGGGGAGCTGGACGACTGGGCCGTCCGGGCCCGTGCGTCCGGCCTGGACCGGGACGACGTGGCCGCACTCTTCACCGCCGTACTCGAAACACACTTCGCCGTCGACGAAAAGCACCTGCAAGGAGAGAGTTCATGACCGACACCGCGATAGCGGCGTCCGCGCTCGGCAAGCGCTTCGGCCGGCGCGGGGGCTGGGCGCTGCGCGAGTGCAGCTTCCGGCTGCCGGCCGGCCGGGTGTGTGCCGTGGTGGGCCCCAACGGGGCGGGCAAGTCCACGCTCCTCGCCCTCGCCGCCGGTCTGCTGGGCCCGACCGAGGGCGAGCTGACCGTCCTCGGCGCCACCCCGGCCGAGGCACGCGGCCGGGTCGGTTACGTCGCCCAGGACAAGCCGCTGTACCCGCAGCTCACGGTCGCCGAGACGCTCCAAATGGGCGCCGACCTCAACCCGGAGCGCTGGGACGCGGGCGCCGCCGAGCACGTCGTGGCCGGCGGCGGTCTGGACCCGAAGTCCCGCATCCGTTCGCTCTCCGGCGGCCAGCGCACCCGGGTCGCGCTCGCCCTGGCGCTCGGCAAGCGGCCCGAACTGCTGCTCCTGGACGAGCCGATGGCCGACCTGGACCCGCTGGCCCGGCACGAGCTGATGGCCCTGCTGATGGTGGAGGCCGCCCAGCACGGCACCACCATCGCGATGTCCTCGCACGTGGTCGCCGAACTGGAGGACTCCTGCGACCACCTGCTGCTGATCGGCGGCGGCCGGGTCCGGCTGGCCGGCGAGATCGACGACCTGCTCGCCGCCCACACCCGGATCGGCACCGACGCCGACGCCGACCTCGCCCCGCACACCGTCGTGGACTCCCGGACCACCGGCCGGCAGCTCAGCGCCCTGATCCGCCCGGCGGGCCCGCTGCCCGCCGACTGGCGCACCGGCGCCCCCTCCCTGGAGGAGCTGGTCCTCGCCCATCTCCGCAACCCCGAAGCCCCGGTCCTGACCGCCGCGGAGGCCGCCGTATGACCACCATCGCCCTGACCGCACCGACCGCACCGGGCCGGCCGCGCCTGACCCGCTGGCTGCTGCGCCTGCACCGCCCCGCGCTGTCCGTCTGGGCGGCCCTCGTCCTCGTGACCGCCGCCCTGCTCCTGCTCCTGCACGGCCCGCTGGCCGACGCGGCGGCCGACGCCTGGCACCAGTACGACAGCTGCACGGACTGGCGGAACTGTTCGTACGACCAGAACGCGATCCTGCGCTACAAGGACTGGTACACCTACGCCACCCTGGCCGTGGCCGCGGTACCCCTCCTGGCGGCCGGCTGGGCGGGCGGCGCGTTCGGCAAGGAGCTGGAGTCCGGCACCGCCCGGCTGGCCTGGACCCAGTCCAGCACCCCGGTGCGCTGGCTGGCCGTCCGGCTCGCGGTACCGGCCGCCGCCGTCGCCGCCGGGACCGCGCTGCTGGTCTGGCTGCACCATCTGGCCTGGGCCGCGGGCAACGGCCGTATCGACACCGCCAAGCAGTGGTACGACGTCTGGACCTTCCACACCAACGGCCCCACCCTCGTCGCCCTGGCCCTGTGCGGCCTGGCCGCGGGCGCGCTGGCGGGCCTGCTGTCCCGCCGCACGCTGCCCGCCCTGGGCCTCGGCCTGCTCGTCACCGGCGTGGTCTGGGTCGCCGCCCAGCTGCTCATGCCCCTCCTGTGGCCGACGAGGACCAGCACCGGAAAGGCCTTCTTCGCCCTCCCCAACAGCTCCTGGACGGTGCGGACGGGCAAGCACGCCGACGTCCCCTACGGCGACTACCACCCCGCCTCGCACTACTGGCCGCTCCAGCTGACCACCACCGCCCTGCTCCTCGCCGTGGCCGCGCTGCTGACCCTGGGCTGCTTCCTGGCGCTGCGCCGCCTGACCGGAAAGACGACCGCCTGATGACCGCCCTGTCCCCCGCGGCCGGTACCGCCCCCGGTCCTGCGGCCGCCCAGCGCTCCCTGCGCCGGCTGCACCGCCCGGCACTGCTCGTCTGGACCGCGTTCGGGCTGCTGGTGACGGGCTGGCTGCTCTGGCTGCACTTCTCCAGGGTGCCCGCCGAGCGGGCCTGCCTGGGCTTCCGCTACTCCGCCGACGGCAACCTCCCCACCTGCGGCTACTCGGCGTTCACGGACGCCAACAACGTCTTCAACTTCCTCGGCGAGGCCCTCGGCTACTCCGCCGTCGCCGTCGCCGCCTGGGCGGGCGGCGCGCTGATCGGCCGGGAGCTGGAGTCCGGGACCGCCAAGCTGGCCTGGACCCAGTCGGTCTCCCCGGCCCGCTGGCTGGCCGGGAAGCTGATCGCCGCCGCCGTACCGCTGCTCGCCGGGGGCGGACTGCTGGCCCTTGTCTTCGGCTGGGTGTGGACCTCGGACAAGGATGACCTGGTCACCAACTGGACCTGGGACCGCGTCTTCATCCCCCGCGGCCCGCTGCTGCCGGCCCTGCTGCTGCTCGGCCTCGCCGTCGGCGCGCTCGCCGGGATCGCCCTGCGCCGCACCCTGCCCGCGCTGGCCGTGGCCGCCGCCGTGACCCTGGTGATCAGGCTGTATCTGCGTGCGGCGTGGAAGCCGCTGGACGGCCCCCTGCACGGCTTCTGGGCCCTCCACCTCACGGCCACCGCCATGGTGCTCGCCCTCGCCGCGGCGGCCGTCGTCGGCGCGTTTTCCCTCTTGCGCCACCGGACCCGCTGAGGAACCGTCGGACCCGTGCGTCCCCCTGTCGGCGGAAGGGCGTACGGGATCCGTGGGAAGGTCGTACACGAACGTCGCTTTCGTGATCCCGAACGGCGCCGCGGCCTGATCTTCGACGTCCGCGAGCCTCCCGCAGCTATCCCATACGCCATGTCTTCGTAACCATTGGTTCAGGCTGTCTTGCGACGCTCAGCCAATGAAGCCCGCCGTGCCAGAGCCCTCGCCGCCCCTTCGCGGGTTCGCGGGAAACGGGGTCGTTCAGCTCCCGCCCGCACGTTCCGACGCGCCTGTCACGCCCCGGGCGCGGAAGAATGGGGTCATGAGTCAGCAGAACGCCCAGGCAGCCGAGGTCCAGCACGCACAGCCCTCCGTAGGCTCCATAGCCGCGCACCGCCCGCACACCGTGGCCGCCGCGGTCTCCGACCTCGAACCCGACATCGATGCCGACCTCGACGCCTACGAGGAGTCACCGTACGACGGGCCCCAACTGCCCCAGGGACGCTTCCTCGACCGGGAGCGCAGCTGGCTCGCGTTCAACGAGCGGGTGCTCGAACTCGCCGAGGACCCGAACACGCCACTGCTGGAGCGGGCCAACTTCCTGGCGATCTTCGCGAGCAACCTGGACGAGTTCTTCATGGTCCGGGTGGCAGGGCTGAAGCGCCGTATCGCCACCGGCGTGGCCACGCGGTCCGCCTCCGGCCTCCAGCCCCGCGAGGTGCTGGAGATGATCTGGGCCCGCTCCCGTGAGCTGATGGCCCGGCACGCCGCCTGCTACCACGAGGACATCGCCCCCTCGCTCGCGGAGGAGGGCATCCACCTGGTCCGCTGGGCCGAGCTGACCGAGAAGGAGCAGGCGCGGCTCTTCACGCTCTTCCGGCACCAGATCTTCCCGGTCCTGACCCCGCTGGCGGTCGACCCGGCGCACCCCTTCCCGTACATCTCCGGCCTCTCCCTGAACCTGGCCGTGGTCGTACGCAACCCCGTCAGCGGCCACAAGCACTTCGCCCGGGTCAAGGTGCCGCCGTCGCTGTCCCGCTTCCTGGAGAGCAGCCCGGGCCGGTACGTCCCCATCGAGGACGTCATCGGCGCCCACCTGGAGGAGCTCTTCCCGGGCATGGAGGTCGTGGAGCACCACGCCTTCCGCCTCACCCGGAACGAGGACCTGGAGGTCGAGGAGGACGACGCCGAGAACCTGCTCCAGGCCCTGGAGAAGGAACTCATGCGCCGCCGCTTCGGGCCGCCGGTGCGCCTGGAGGTCGAGGAGTCCATCGACCGCGAGGTCCTCGACCTGCTGGTCCGCGAGCTGAAGGTCTCCGAGGCCGAGGTCTACCCGCTGCCCGGACCGCTCGACCTGACCGGCCTGTTCCGCATCCACCGTCTGGACCGGCCGGAGCTGAAGTACCGCAAGTTCATCGCGGGCACCCACCGCGATCTCGCCGAGGTCGAGTCGGCGTCCGCGCCCGACATCTTCGCGGCCCTGCGCGAGCGGGACGTCCTGCTGCACCACCCGTACGACAGCTTCTCCACCTCCGTGCAGGCCTTCATCGAGCAGGCCGCCGAGGACCCGGACGTCCTCGCCATCAAGCAGACCCTGTACCGCACCTCCGGCGACTCCCCGATCGTCAACGCGCTCGTCGACGCCGCCGAGGCCGGCAAGCAGGTCCTCGTCCTGGTCGAGATCAAGGCCCGCTTCGACGAGCACGCCAACATCAAGTGGGCCAAGCGCCTGGAAGAGGCCGGCTGCCACGTCGTCTACGGCCTGGTCGGCCTGAAGACGCACTGCAAGCTGTCCCTGGTGGTCCGCCAGGAGGGCGAGACACTCCGCCGCTACAGCCACGTCGGCACCGGCAACTACCACCCGAAGACGGCGCGGCTCTACGAGGACCTCGGCCTGCTCACCGCCGACACCCAGGTCGGCGCGGACCTGTCCGACCTGTTCAACCGGCTCTCCGGCTACTCGCGCCGGGAGACCTACCGCCGCCTGCTGGTGGCACCCAAGTCGCTGCGCGACGGACTGATCGCGCGGATCAACAAGGAAGTACAGCACCACCGGGCCGGCCGTCCCGCGTTCATCCGCATCAAGGTCAACTCGATGGTCGACGAAGCGATCATCGACGCCCTGTACCGCGCGTCCATGGCGGGCGTACCGGTCGACATCTGGGTCCGCGGCATCTGCGCGATCCGGCCGGGCGTCGCGGGCCTGTCGGAGAACGTCCGGGTCCGCTCGATCCTCGGCCGCTTCCTGGAACACTCCCGGGTCTTCGCCTTCGGCAACGGCGGCGAGCCCGAGGTGTGGATAGGCAGCGCCGACATGATGCACCGCAACCTCGACCGCCGGATAGAGGCCTTGGTCCGGGTCACCGACCCGGCCCACCGGGCCGCGCTCACCCGGCTCTTCGAAACCGGTATGTCCGACTCCACCTCCTCCTGGCACCTGGGTGCGGACGGTGAGTGGACCCGGCACGCGACCGACGCGGACGGACAGCCCCTGCGCAACATCCAGGAGATGCTCATAGACGCCCGGAGGCGCCGGCGTGGCACAGCAACACCTTGAACCGACGGACCCGACGGCCCTGGTGGTGACCGGGGACGCCCTCGCGGGCTACCTGCGCGCCCAGGCCACGGAGTTCCTCCGCGCGCTGCGCCTGCACCGGGAGACCGGGACGGCGAGCGCGGCGGAGGAGTCCGTCGACGCGGCCCGCGCGCTGCGCCGCTCGGCCCGGCGCATCAGCGGCAGCCTGCACACCTTCCGCCCCCTGCTCGAGACCGACTGGTCGGAGGAGATCCGCCCCGAACTGGCTTGGCTGTCGGGCACGTTGGGGCTTGAGCACGCCTACGAGGCAAGACTGGAGCGCCTGTTGCTGGCCCTCCACCGGCTCTCCGGCTCGACGACCCTGCCGAGCCAGGCCACTTCGGAGGCCACGCCCGAACGCGGCAACCTCACCGTCGGCGCGGCCAAGGCGGGCGCCCTCCTCGACCGCCAGCTCACCCTCGCCCGGACCAGGGCCCACTCCACGGCCCTCCAGGCGCTCGGCTCCTCCCGCTTCCACGCGGTCGCCGACAAGGTCGCGGTGCTGGCCAGCGAGGTCCCGCTCACCCCCGCGGCGCCCACCACCGTCCTGCGCCCGCTCGCCGCGGCGGCCGAGGAACGCCTCACCGACGCCATCGCGGCCCTCCCTCTGGTCACCGCCGGCCACCCCTACAACGCGGAGGCCCTGGTCCACGGCCTGTCCCCGGACCCGGCCCCGCACCCCCAGGACGGCCCCTGGCACCAGGTCCGCCTCCTGCTGCGCCTGCACCGCTACGCCCGTGAGGTGCTGTGCGGCGAGGGCGCGCCCGTGGACGTACGGCTGTTCTCGGCGGGCCAGGCCCTGAACCGGCACCGCGACGCCTCCGAAGCGGCGGCGGCCGCCGCGGCCGCCGCCCGCACCCCGCGTATCGCCCCGGCGACCGCCTACGCCCTCGGCGTCCTCCACGCCGACCAGCGGCACGAGGTGGAGGCGGCCCGGTTCGCGTTCCAGCAGGCGTGGCAGAAACAGCGGCTGGAGGCGGTGTGAACGACGCCCCGGTCCTGGCGGCCGGCTGCATCCTGTGGCGCCGCTCGCCGGTGGACGGGGACCTGGAGGTCTGCCTCGTCCACCGCCCCAAGTACGACGACTGGTCCCACCCGAAGGGCAAGCTCAAGCGCGGCGAGGACGCGATCACGGGCGCCCTGCGCGAGGTGGCCGAGGAGACCGGCTACACGGCTCTCCCCGGCAACGAACTCTCCACGGCGCACTACTACGCCAACGACCGCCCCAAGCAGGTCCGTTACTGGTCCGGAGAAGCAACAGAGGGTCACTTCACCCCGAACCACGAGGTGGACAGGATCCTCTGGCTCCGCCCGCCGGAGGCCCGGCAACGGCTCACCCAGCCGAGAGACGCCGAGTTGGTGGACGAACTGCTGGCCTCGCTGCACAACACCCCTTAGCCGTCAGGGCGGTTGACGGCCGGGTTAGTGTTGCCCATGGTCGCGGGGCTGGGGGATGGATGAGACGGGGACCGTCGCTGCGTCTGGCCGTGTGCGCCGGACTGGTGGGTGTGCTTGTCGCGGGGACCGGATGCACGGACCGCTCGGACAGGACAGCGGGTCCGGCCATGTCGGTCGCGGCCCGGTCCTACCTGACGAGGGTGCTGGACATCATGGAGAGGAACGCGCTCGTCCGCCATGAGGTCGACTGGGAAAAGACACGCCGCCAGGCCTTCGCGCAGGCCGGGGACGCACAGAAGCCGTCGGACACCTACGACACGATTCGCTTCGTCCTCCGGGAAGTAGGCCATGGGCACAGTTCCTTCTTCGACCCCCAGCAGGTCGAAGAGGCGCTCAAGGCTTCGCCCGACGCTTCCTTCCGGGGGCCGGAGGGCAGATCGCTGGGAGATCACGTCGGTTACGTCTCGATCCCCGCTGTCAACGGATCTGACGCGTTGTACGAGCGGTACGTGCGGCAAGGCCGCGCGGCGGTGGCGAAGGCCGACCGCACGGGGGCCTGCGGCTGGGTCGTGGACCTTCGCCAAAACCACGGCGGGAACATGTGGCCGATGCTCGCGGTCGCGGGCCCGATCCTGGGGGACGGCAAGGTCGGCATGTTCGTGGATTCCGACGGCAAGACCTCTCCGTGGACGATCCGGAACGGCAACCCGCGCGAGAACGGCACACCCCACACCTGGGGAGACAGCACTTCCGTGGCCGACGCCCACGCCCCGGTCGCGGTCCTGACCGACGGGATAACCGCCAGCTCGGGCGAGGCCGTGCTGGTCGCCTTCCGGGGACGGCCGCGGACGCGGTCGTTCGGTGAGGACACCTTCGGCGTCCCCACCGGCAAGAACGACCATCGCCTGTCCGACGGCGCCGTGCTGGGGCTCGCCGAGATCAGGGACGCGGACCGTACCGGCCGGAGCTACGACGGGCCGATCCCGCCCGACGAGGAGATCCCCACCCGGGGGCTCGGGAGCGGAACCCACACCGACCAGGTTCTGCAGGCAGCGAAGAAGTGGCTGGTCAAGCAGGCCGCGTGTCGGTGAGACCGGCCGTCAGGGGGTGGCCCTCGTGGAAAGGTCCGTCGATGGCGCGGACCGCCGGGCCGTAGT
This sequence comes from Streptomyces sp. NPDC058683, assembly GCF_042716195.1. Lineage (NCBI taxonomy): Bacteria > Bacillati > Actinomycetota > Actinomycetes > Kitasatosporales > Streptomycetaceae > Streptomyces > Streptomyces sp. NPDC058683. Next base: position 29,230 of record NZ_JBHXSK010000033.1, on the reverse strand, counting down.
CACCGTACGGCCGCCGCTCACCCCTCGGCTCTGTGTCCTGCCCCGTCCGTCCGCGCGAGGCTTCTCGCCCTGCGCGCCGGTCCCCGCCACCCGCACGTGCACCGGGCGTAGCAGAACGGCCCGTGCTCCACCAGGCTCGTATCGTGCTTCTGCCCCTGCAAGCCCCGCTCGGAACCGTCCTTCTCCACCACCCTGACAACGTTACCCACGCTCGGTAAAGAGCTGGTGTGCGTGACGGCCCCACCTACCCCTCGTTAAGCGGAACGACAGGGGGCCCGTGACGGACGTACCGGCTGGGGGTAGGCAGGCGATGGATCGGCGGCAGCACAGGCGCGCTGGAAAAACGGCCGTCACCGTAGGACTCTTGGTCGGCCTCGGCGCATGCGCCACCGCCTGCGGCGGCGCCACCGCCGAAGGCGCGGGCGGCGACCCCGGCGACAACACGGTCACCGTCCTCAAGCGCGCGGCGGACACCCTGCGCGCCGCCGCCACCTCCAGAGCGACGACGTCGATGGAGATGGCGACCGGCGGCACCCGGGTCACCATCCGCGGCAAGGGCCGCTACGACTACCGCAACCAGCTCGGCGAACTCACGGTCGTCCTCCCGCAGGACCCCGCCGGCACCCCCGAGCACCGCCCGATCACCGAACTCCTCGCCCCGGGCGCGCTGTTCATGAAGAACAGGGGCGCCGGGGTGCCCTCCGACAAATGGGTCCGCGTGGAGACCGCGAGCCTCTCCGACGGCAACCTGGTCACCGGCGGCGTGACCGACCCGTTCGCCGCGGCCGAGCTGCTCCTCGGCACCCGCACCGCGGACTACCTGGGCAAGACCGAGGTCGCCGGGGCCGAGGTCCGGCACTACCGGGGCACCGCCGACCTCGCGGCCGCCGCCCGCGCCGCGTCCGCCGGCAACCGGCAGGCCCTCGCCGCCGCGGCGAAAGGGTTCGCCACGGCCGAGGTTCCGTTCGACGCGTATCTCGACCACCAGGGCCGGATCCGCAAGCTGCGGCAGCGGTTCAGCTTCGTCAACGACAGCAGCAAGGGCACGGTCGCGGTCGCCTCGACGACCCTGCTGTACGACTTCGGCACTCCGGTGGACGTAAAGTTGCCGCGTTCCCGGGACATCTACGCGGGCCGGATCGCCGAAAACCAGCCAGCGCACTAGTCCGGGAACGGCTCTGTACAACCTGTGAACTAGCCCGTCCGTGCCATGCGCGTTGTGTAGACCGCTCCCTACTCTAGGAAGTCGGTGACGGCAGAGAAGAGGTGATGCACGTGGCTCCGGTCGGCGGTACGGCAGTTCAGGACCACGTGGCCCTCGCCGAGATCGAGCTGTGCGGAGAGCTGATCATCGCGGCGTCGGCCGCCGAGGAGCGGCTCAGCCTGGAGAGCATCGACGAGGTGCTGCGCGTGGCCGAGGAGCGCGAGGACGGCTGACTTCGGCCAGGTCCGCACGTCAGCGTCCGCGGACCGGGTCCGCCGGTTCAGGTCCGCCGGTTCAGGTCCGCCGGTTCAGGTCCGCAGCAGCCGGGCGATGGCCTGGGTGGCCTCTTCCACCTTCGCGTCGATCTCCGTACCACCCTTGACGGCGGCGTCGGCGACGCAGTGCCGCAGGTGTTCCTCGAGGAGTTGCAGGGCGAAGGACTGCAGGGCCTTGGTGGAGGCGGAGACCTGGGTGAGTATGTCGATGCAGTAGGTGTCCTCGTCGACCATGCGCTGCAGCCCGCGGATCTGGCCCTCGATCCGGCGCAGCCGTTTGAGGTGTTCGTCCTTCTGTTTGTGGTAACCGTGCGTGGTCGCCGGAGCCCCGTTTCCGGAGGGCTTCGTGGCGCCGGCCTCGGTGGTCGTCATCGCGTCCTCCGCATTGCCGATACATATACCCCTAGTGGGTATATGGTAACGAACTTTGCTGGGTATAGGGCCCTCGGGACGCCCCCGTACTGATCACCATGCCCGATGGGCGACACTGGAGGACGGCCCATTAGCCGTGGCCGGATGATGCGCCTAGCATCAGCCTGACCGAAACCCATGCATACCGAGGACCCCACGTGCGCTTTCGTCTGACCCCCAGGGAGACGAGCTTCTACGACATGTTCGCCGCGTCCGCGGACAACATCGTCACGGGCTCGAAACTCCTGATGGAACTGCTCGGGGCGGACGCGTCTGCCCGGGCCGAGATCGCAGAGCGTATGCGGGCAGCGGAACACGCGGGTGACGACGCCACGCACGCGATCTTCCACCAGTTGAACTCCTCGTTCATCACGCCCTTCGACCGCGAGGACATCTACTCCCTCGCGTCCTCCCTCGACGACATCATGGACTTCATGGAGGAGGCCGTCGACCTGGTCGTCCTCTACAACGTCGAGGAGCTGCCGAAGGGCGTCGAGCAGCAGATCGAGGTGCTGGCGCGGGCCGCCGACCTGACCGCCGAGGCGATGCCCAACCTGCGCACGATGGAGAACCTCACCGAGTACTGGATCGAGGTCAACCGCCTGGAGAACCAGGCCGACCAGATCCACCGCAAGCTTCTCGCCCACCTCTTCAACGGCAAGTACGACGCGATCGAGGTGCTGAAGCTCAAGCAGATCGTGGACGTCCTGGAAGAGGCGGCGGACGCGTTCGAGCACGTGGCGAACACGGTGGAGACCATCGCCGTCAAGGAGTCCTGAAGCGTCGATGGACACCTTCGCGCTCGTCGTGACCATCCTGGTCGCGCTCTTCTTCACGTACACGAACGGCTTCCACGACTCGGCGAACGCGATCGCGACGTCCGTGTCGACGCGTGCGCTCACCCCGCGGGCGGCGCTCGCCATGGCCGCGGTGATGAACCTGGCCGGCGCGTTCTTCGGCACCGGGGTCGCCAAGACCGTCAGCGAGGGCCTGATCGAGACGCCCGAGGGCTCCAAGGGCATGGGCATCCTCTTCGCGGCACTGGTCGGCGCGATCGTCTGGAACCTCGTCACCTGGTACTTCGGCCTGCCCTCGTCCTCCTCCCACGCACTGTTCGGCGGCCTGGTGGGCGCGGCCCTGGCCGGCGGCACGGAGGTCCTCTGGAACGGCGTTCTCGACAAGATCATCATCCCGATGTTCCTGTCGCCGGTGGTCGGCCTGATCCTCGGCTACCTGGTCATGACGGCCATCATGTGGCTGTTCCGCCGGGCCAACCCGCACAAGGCGAAGCACGGCTTCCGCATAGCGCAGACCGTCTCCGCGGCCGGCATGGCCCTCGGTCACGGCCTCCAGGACGCCCAGAAGACGATGGGCGTCGTCTTCATGGCACTGGTGATTTCCGGCCATGCGTCGTACGGCGACTCGATCCCGGTCTGGGTCAAGATCATCTGCGCGGTGATGCTCTCCCTGGGCACCTACGCGGGCGGCTGGCGCATCATGCGCACGCTGGGCCGCAAGATCATCGAGCTGGACCCCCCGCAGGGCTTCGCGGCCGAGGCGACGGGTGCGTCGATCATGTTCACCACGGCGTTCCTCTTCAAGGCGCCGATCTCCACGACCCACGTCATCACCTCGGCCATCATGGGCGTCGGCGCGACGAAGCGCGTGAACGCGGTCCGCTGGGGCGTGGCCAAGAACATCGTCCTGGGCTGGTTCATCACGATGCCGGCGGCGGCCCTGGTGGCAGCGGCGGCCTTCGGCCTCGTACACCTGGCATTCCTGTAGCGCCCACCACCGCCCCGCCGCCCCTCAACTCCCCGGCGCCCACACCCCGCGCCCACCGACCTCCCCCCTCACCCTGCGCTCCGGCGTGCCCGCTCCTCGCCCTCCGCCCTCCGACCTGCGCCCCTCGGCCCTGCGCTCGGGTTTCCCTCGCCCCCACCTCTCACCCCTCGCCCCTCGCTCTGCGCCCTGCGCCCTGCGCCCGCCGACCTCACCCCTCACCTTCCGCTCTGGCCTGCCCGCCCTCAGCCCTCCGACCTGCGCCCCTCGCCCTGCGCTCGGGTCTCCCTCGCCCCACCCTCCGACCTGCCCCCGTCCCCCCGGCCCCCCGGCCCCCCCATCTCTCCGACGTGCGCCCCTCGCCCCGTCGTGGGGCTCTCCTTCGGGGGTTCGGTGTGATCATGGCTGGTGGGAAGTCGTGCGACCTGTGCGGCTTTGGAACGGGAGCAGTGAGGCTTCGGTGGGTCTGAGGGCAGGGACGATTCATGTCATGGCCGGCAACGGCCTCGGAGACTTCGTGGCCGCGGCGATGGCGCGGCGGCCGGACGCGGCGGAGCGGGTGCCGACCGTCGTGCTCGTCGGCGCCGAGGGCAAGGCCGTGCGCGAGCCGGCCGGCGGCGAGGAGGGCGTCGTACGCCTCACCCCCGCTCTGCTCGGCACGCTCCCGCAGGACCTGGACTGGGTCCGGGCGGCGTACGAGGCGCCCGTCGAGCTGGTGCTGGTGGATCAGGAGCTGCCGACCGCCGCCGTCCTCGACGTGCTGGCCGCGCTCCGGCGGGAGCTCGGCGACCCGGTGGTCGAGGTGGTGTCCGTCGGCGGACCGTTCCGGTGTTCCTGCGGGTCGGCGGTGCGGTTGATGCCGCCCGGCCCCGCCGGGGACGCCGTGCAGGCGCTGCTCGCGCCGCTGGAGCACTTCACCGTCTGCCTGGTGGGGTGCGGGTCGGCCGGGGACTACTGGGCGTTCGTGTCCGGGCTGACCTCGGCCGAGGGGACGCGGGTCGAGGAGGGCGTCGCCCGGGAGTTCGGCACGTGTGTCGTGCACGACTGCTCGGACGCCCTGGCGCTGGTCTGCGCGGCGGCGCTGGGCTTCGAGGGCGACGTGGCGACCTTTCCGGACGGGGAGATCGCGCCGGTGGACCGGAGTGCGGCCGCGGTGGTCCGGTTCGCCGCGGCGGACGAGCCCCTCGCCCTGGTGCCCCACAAGTGCGCCCCCGAGCCGGCGCCCGGGCGGCCGTACCCGGGCGAAACCGGCGGCCGGCCGGACGCGGTGACCTGGCGGCGGCTGGCGCAGACCATGGGGCTGACCGGCCCCCGGGTGGTCGAGCAGGCTGTGGACAAGCTGCTGGGGTCGGGAGCGGAACCGGTCGTCTTCCCCGTCCACAGGATGTGAACAAAGGTGTGACCACCGCCCCGCCGCCGGAACACGCGGACGGGCCCGCCCCCGGGAGCCAGGGGCGGGCCCTTTTGCATCCTCGCGGTGGCACCGCCATGCAGCACCGCGAGGGGTCGGTTCCGGCTCAGCCGAAGCGGCCGGAGATGTAGTCCTCGGTCGCCTGGACCGACGGGTTGGAGAAGATGCGCTCCGTGTCGTCGATCTCGATCAGCCGGCCGGGCTGGCCGACGGCGGCCAGGTTGAAGAAGGCGGTGCGGTCGGAGACACGCGCGGCCTGCTGCATATTGTGCGTCACGATGACGATCGTGAAGCGCTCCTTGAGCTCACCGATCAGGTCCTCGATGGCGAGGGTGGAGATCGGGTCGAGGGCGGAGCAGGGCTCGTCCATGAGCAGCACCTTCGGCTCGACCGCGATCGCGCGGGCGATGCACAGACGCTGCTGCTGACCACCGGAGAGGCCGGAGCCCGGCCTGTTCAGGCGGTCCTTGACCTCGTTCCAGAGGTTCGCGCCCTTGAGCGACTTCTCGACGACGTCGTTGAGCTGGCTCTTCTTGTAGTTGCCGTTCAGCTTCAGACCCGCGGCCACGTTGTCGAAGATCGACATCGTGGGGAAGGGGTTCGGACGCTGGAACACCATGCCGATCTCACGGCGCACCGACACGGGGTCGATACCGGCGCCGTAGAGGTTCTCGTCGTCCAGGAGGACCTTGCCCTCGACGCGGCCGCCGGGAGTGACCTCGTGCATGCGGTTGAGCGTGCGCAGGAACGTCGACTTGCCGCAGCCGGAGGGGCCGATGAACGCCGTGACGGTGCGCGGCTCGATGTTCATCGAGATGTCTTCGATGGCCTTGTGGGAGCCGTAGTAGGCGGTGAGCCCGCTTACGTCGATTCGCTTGGACATTGCTTCTTCACTTCCAAAGTCTGGGGGTCGCTGTAGGCCCCACGCGGCGGTAGCCGCACATCAATGCTTAGCGACCGGTCTTCGGGGCCTTCCAGCGGGCGATGCCGCGGGCCACCAGGTTCAGGATCATCACAAAGGCGATCAGCGTGAGCGATGCCGCCCAGGCACGGTCGTACGCCGCGTTGGAGCCGGCGCTGTTCGAGTACTGCTGGTAGATGAACAGCGGCAGCGACGACTGCGCACCCTCGAAGGGGTTGTTGTTGATGAACGGGTTGCCGAACACCAGCAGCAGCACCGGGGCGGTCTCGCCCGCGATACGGGCGATGGCCAGCATGACACCGGTCGTGATACCGCCGATGGAGGTCGGCAGGACCACCTTCAGGATCGTGCGCCACTTCGGCACGCCGAGGGCCAGCGAGGCCTCGCGCAGCTCGTTGGGGACGAGCTTGAGCATCTCCTCGGTGGAGCGGACCACGACCGGCATCATCAGGATGGCCAGGGCGAGGGATCCGGCGAAGCCGAAGGGCTGCATGTCGAAGATCAGCATGAGGCTGAGGATGAACAGACCCGCGACGATCGACGGGATACCCGTCATCACGTCCACGAAGAAGGTGACGGCCTTGGCGAGGCGACCGCGCCCGTACTCGACGAGGTAGACCGCGGTGAGGATGCCGATCGGGGCACCGATCACGGTGGCCAGACCGACCTGCTCCAGGGAGCCGATGATGGCGGCGTAGGCACCACCGCCGGGCTCGGAGTCCTGGACGACGCCCATGGAGTGGCTGAGGAAGTAGGGGTCCAGGACCTTGACACCGCGGGAGATGGTCACCCAGATCAGGGAGACCAGCGGGATCACGGCGACGACGAAGGCGACCCAGACCAGGGAGGTGGCGACGCGGTCCTTGGCCTGGCGCCGGCCCTCGATCTTGGCGGCGATGCCGTAGGTGCCGAAGACGTAGAGGAGGCCGGCGATCAGGCCCCACTGGATCTTGCTGTCCAGGCCACCGACCAGGCCGATGACGATGCCCAGCACGATGGACCCGCCGACGATGGCGTAGGGGGACCACTTGGGGAGGCTGGCGCCGCGCAGGGTGCTCTGGCGCTCGACTGCTGCGGTGCTCATGCGTTGGCCCCCGAGTACTCCGCGCGGCGCTGGATGATGATGCGGGCCGCGCCGTTGACCAGCAGGGTGATGACGAAGAGGACCAGACCGGAGGCGATGAGCGCGTCACGGGCGTCCGGGGTCGCCTCACCGAACTTGCTGGCGATGTTCTGGGCGAAGGTGCCGCCGCCCGGGTTGAGCAGGCTGGCGTGGATGTCGAAGTCCGGGGAGAGCACGGTGGCGACGGCCATCGTCTCGCCGAGCGCGCGGCCGAGGCCGAGCATCGAGGCGGAGATCACGCCGGAGCGCCCGAAGGGCAGCACCGACATGCGGATGACCTCCCAGCGCGTGGCGCCGAGGGCCAGGGCCGCTTCCTCGTGCATCTGCGGGACCTGGCGGAAGACCTCGCGGCTCACGTTGGTGATGACCGGCAGGATCATGATCGCGAGCAGGATGCCGACGGTGAGCATCGTGCGCGGCGCACCGCCGTCCCAGGAGAAGATCCCGGTCCAGCCGAAGTACTTGTCGAGCCAGCCGAACAGGCCGGTCATGTGCGGTACCAGGACCAGCGCGCCCCACAGGCCGTACACGATGGACGGCACCGCGGCGAGCAGGTCGATCACATAGCCGATGGTGCCGCCGAGCCTGCGCGGCGAGTAGTGCGTGATGAACAGCGCGATCGCGACGGCGATCGGGACGGCGATGGCCATGGCGATGATCGAGGAGACGATCGTGCCGAAGGCCAGGACCGCGATGCCGAAGGTCGGCGGGACGAGGTTGGTGTTCCACTCGAAAGTGGTGAGGAAGTTGCCGTGGTCGCGGCTGATCGCGAGGGAGGCACGGTAGGTGAGGAAGACCGCGATCGCGGCCATGATCACCAGCAGCAGGATGCCGGACCCACGGGAGAGACCGAGGAAGACCCGGTCACCTGCCCGGGTGGTACCGCGCGCGTTGCGCTTCCGCTCGGTCGCGCCAGGCTGTGGGGTGGGGGGAGATGCGTCTGTTGTCTGCGTAGATATGTCCATCGGGTTCTCCGGTCTGCGGAGCCGTCCTGAGGGGCGGCTCGGAGGAGCCGCACGCCCCGGCTTGTGGGCGTACGGCTCCGGGCGGCGGTGCACCGGACGGTGCGGCCGGGCTCCTTACGGAACTCGGCCGCACTCGCGGATCTTTAGCTCAGGCCCTCGATGGTGGAGCGGACCTTGGTGATGATCTCGTCGGGGACGGGGGCGTAGTCGATCGTGGAGAGGACCTTCTGGCCGTCCTCGGAGGCGATGTAGCGCAGGAACGCCTTGGTCGCCGGGAGGGTGTCGGCCTTGTTGCCCTTGTCGCAGACGATCTCGTACGTGACCAGGCTGATCGGGTACGCGCCCTCGGCCTTGGTCTTGTAGTCGAGCTGGAGCGCCAGGTCGCTGCCGGTGCCGACGACCTTGGCGGCCGCGATGTCGGCGGTGGCGGACTCGGTGGACGGGGCGACCGGCTTGCTGGCGCCCGTGTCGATGGAGGCGGCCTTGATGCCGTCCGAGACGTAGGAGAGCTCGAAGTAGCCGATGGCACCGGAGGTCTGCTTGACCTGCTGGGCGACGCCCGCGGACTGCGGAGCGGACTGGCCGCCCTTGGCCTGCCAGGCCTTGCCGCCGGAGTAGTTCCAGTTGCTCGGGGTGGTGGCGATCAGGTACTTGGTGAGGTTGTCCGTCGTACCGGACTCGTCCGAGCGGTGGAACGCCTGGATCTTCAGGTCGGGAAGCTTCGCGTCGGGGTTCAGCTTCTTGATCGCCGCGTCGTTCCAGTTGGTGATCTTGCTGTCGAAGATCTTGGCGAGGGTCGGCGCGTCCAGAACCAGGTTGTCGACACCCGGGACGTTGTAACCGATCGCGATCGCGCCGCCGACCATCGGGAGGTCGATGCCCTGGCCGCCGGAGCAGATCTTCTTGGAGGCGGTGACCTCTTCCGGCTTCAGCGCGGAGTCGGAACCGGCGAAGGCGACCTGGCCCTGCGTGAAGGCGGTCACACCGGCGCCGGAGCCGGAGCCCTTGTAATTGATCTGCACACCACATTCCTGGGAGAAGGTCTTCACCCAGGCGTCGATCGCGTTCTTCTGCGCGGAGGAGCCGTCGGCGAGCAGCTGGCCCTTGGCGTCGTCGCACTTGATGGAGCTGGCGTTCGCAGAGGACGAGGGAGTGCTCGAACCGCTGCCGCCACCGTTGTCGTCCGAGCCGCACGCCGTCAGGGCCAGGGCGCCGGAGACAGCGACAGCACCGAGAGACAGGGCGCGCAGCCGGTTCTTGCGCTGAAGCTTCACTTTCGGGAGTTCCTTCCAGAGGCGCCACCTTCGGCGGCGTGCGAAGTAGTCGTGATGGGTGAGGGCCTCCTGACTGGGCATTTAGGACCGCTCACCGCATCGGGTACGGCCGAAATTAGGCAGAACAGGTGAAGCCGCCGATGGCCATAGGTAAACGGAGGGTGAACCCCTGCCGTCAACCCGGTTAGGTCACGGAACGCTTACGGTGAGGGCACGCGCCGGTTCCAACCTCCGGGTTACGCGAACATTTATTCGCCGTTCGCCATCGCAGTCGTTACGACGTCACAGCGTTCGTTACACCGCACGGGAACCCGTGTGCGACGGACGCCGTCTCGTCCCACGAAAGCCGACGAAAGGCACGGGCATGGAACGGCGTACCTTCATATCGGGCGGGGCGGCCGCCCTCGCGGCGACCGCACTGACGGGGTGCAGCTCCGGCGGCACCACCGCATCCCACACGACCGGCGCGCCACTCGCGTCCACATCCTCTCGTACGCCGCTGAAGACCACCAGCGCAGCGGCCGCGGCCAACTGGACCGCCCTGGCCCATGCCCTGGACGGCACCCTGGTCCGCCCCGGCGACGCGAACTGGACGACGGCCCACCAGCTCTACAACACCCGCTTCGACGGACTGAAGCCGTCGGCGGTGGCGTACGTGGCCCACGCCGACGACATCCGCACCACGCTGTCGTACGCCCAGGCCCACGGGCTGAAGATCTCGATCCGCAACGGCGGCCACTCCTACGCCGGCTACTCCTCGGGCGACGGCCGCCTGATCCTCGACGTCTCCAAGCTCAACCGCATCCGGGTCAGCGGCGGCACGGCGGTCGTCGGCGCCGGCTCCAAGCTGATCGACGTCTACCGCGGCCTCGCGGCCAAGGGCGTGACCATCCCGGCGGGCTCCTGCCCCACCGTGGGTGTTTCCGGCCTGGTCCTCGGCGGCGGCCACGGGGTCGCGTCCCGCGCGTACGGCCTGACCTGCGACAGCCTCACCCAGGCGACGCTGATCACGGCGGACGGCACGCAGGTGGTCGCCAACGCGAGCACCAACAAGGACCTCTTCTGGGCACTGCGCGGAGCCGGCAACGGCAACTTCGGCGTCGTCACCGAACTCCAGTTCAAGACCCACCCCACCCCGCAGGCCGTGACCGCGTACCTGACCTGGCCCTGGGCGAAGGCGGCGCAGGTCCTCAAGGCCTGGCAGGAGTGGGGCCCCTCCCAGCCGGACGAGATCTGGTCCTCCCTGCACCTGGAGAACTCGGGCAGCGGCCCGCGCGTCTCCGTCGCCTGCTTCTCGATGGGCACGTACGGCGAACTCCAGAACGCGGTGGACGCCCTCGCCCACAAGGCGGGCGCCAACGCCTCCTCCGTCTCGCTGCGCCGCCACGGCTACGAGGAGGCGATGGAGAGCTACGCCGGCTGCTCCTCCTTCGCCACCGAGCCCCAGTGCCACCTGCCCGGGTCCACGCCGGGCCGCTCCACGTCGGGCAAGCTGGGCCGGGAGACCTACGCGGCCCGCTCCGACTTCTTCGACCGCTCGCTCTCGGCGGCCGGCATCCAGACGGCCCTGCGGCAGATCGGCGCGGTGCGGGGCGGCGCCGGCAGCATCGCCTTCACGGCGCTCGGCGGTGCGGTGAACCGGGTCTCCCCGACCGCGACGGCGTTCGTGCACCGGCGGTCGCGGATGCTGGCGCAGTACATAGTGTCGTGGGGAGCGGGGGCCTCCGGCGGTGCGGGCCAGACGTGGCTGAACGGGGCGCACGCGGCGATGAAGCCGTACGCCTCCGGCGCGGCGTACCAGAACTACACGGACCCGACGCTGGCCGACTGGAAGAAGGCGTACTACGGGGATGCGGCGACGCGTCTGGGCAAGGTGAAGTCGCAGTACGACCCGAAGCGGTTCTTCTCTTCTCCGCAGGGGTTGTAGGGAGTCGTTTTGTCCGCGGGTGCGTGGGGGCTGATCGCGCAGTTCCCCGCGCCCCTTACGGGGCGCTGCCCAGCCGCGCCCTACTCAGCTGCGGGCAATCGTGCCGCACGGCGGCACGGGTGGGCGCGGCGGCACCCTGCCAGCGCCGGTAAGCGAAACCCCCGCCCCGGCTACGCTGCCAGGTCGCGTTCCTCCGGGTCCATCGGCGTACGTGACCCCGGCACCAACCCCACCGTCACCGACCGCCCCCGCACGATCCACCCCACCCTCGGCGACCCCTCCACCGCCTTCATCACCGGAGTCAGCACAGCCGTGGCCAACGGGGAGAGGAGCAGGACGACCGCCGTGCCCAGCGCGAAGCCGCCCACCACGTCCGTCGGGTAGTGCACGCCCATGTACACCCGGCAGAACCCCTCGACCAGCGCCAGCCCTATCCCCGCGAGCCCGAACCTCCGGTTCGCGATGAAGAGTCCGACCCCCAGGGCCATGGTGATCGTCGCGTGGTCGCTCACGAACGAGTAGTCGGTCTTCCCGGAGACCAGGACGTCGAGCCCCTGGTGGGTGAGGAACGGCCGGGGCCGCTCGACGAACCCGCGGATGGGGATGTTCACGAGGACGGCGATCGCGCCGGCGAGCGGCGTCCACACCAGCGCGGCCGTCGTGGCCGCGGCGTCCTCGTCCCCGCGGCGCCGCACGGACCACCAGCACCACACCACCAGCAGCACCATCGCGACCAGCAGCCCGTACTCCCCGACGAACTCCACGGCCCGGTCGAACCAGTGCGGTGCGTCCTTGGCCAGGCCGTTGATGTCGTAGAGCAGGTCGACGTCGGGGTTGGATCCGGATTCGGCGAGTACAGCCATCGTGCCTGCGGCCCCTTCGTCGTCGTCCCGAACGCACCTCGTGTGCGCCGCTCGCTGCCACCCCCGTGGTCGGCTTCGTCAACAGGAACGCACGGTCCCCATCACTACGTTCCAGGTTCCACCGAATGATCACGCAGACGTTATCGAAGAGAGACACAAAGCCCCAGCTCAGGGGGTGGGTTATACGCTCCGTTCACACCGAGGTGGGCAGCGCTTTCGCGCCATCCTCGGTGACCCGGGTGGCTCCGAAGTAGTCGGCGCTGTCGATGGGGTCGAACCGGATGACCGCCCCGGTGTACGGCGCGTCGATCATGTACCCGCCACCGACATAGATCCCCACGTGGTGGATGGCGCGGGAGTTGGTGAGGTCGGTGGAGAAGAAGACCAGGTCCCCCGGGAGCAGTTCCTTGCGCGAGGGGTGCGGACCGGCGTTGTACTGGTCGTTGGCGACGCGCGGCAGCGTGATCCCCACGTGCGCGTACGCCGCCTTGGTCAGCCCCGAGCAGTCGAACCGGCCGCCGTCCTGAGCTGTGCCGTTACCGCCCCAGAGGTAGGGGGTGCCGAGCTTGTTCTGGGCGTACTCGATGGCGCCGGCGGCCTGCTTGGTCGGGGAGAGCCGGCTGACGGGCGCGGCGAAGCTGTCCTCGAGCGTGGTGATCGTCTTGACGTAGTTCTGGGTCTCCTTGTACGGCGGCACACCCTTGTACTTGATGACCGCGTACGCGCCCGCGTTGTAGGCGGCGAGCATGTTGTCGGAGATGTCGCCGGGGACGTCCTTGACGTACGAGGCGAGCTGGCAGTCGTAGGAGGCGGCCGACGGAATCGCGTCATTCGGGTCCCAGACGTCGCGGTCGCCGTCGCCGTCGCCGTCGATGCCGTGGGTGGCCCAGGTCCCCGGGATGAACTGAGCTATCCCCTGCGCGGCCGCCGCGCTCTGCGCCTTCGGGTTGAACCCGCTCTCCTGGTACAGCTGGGCGGCGAGCAGGGCGGGGTTGATGGCGGAGCAGAGGTTGCCCCACTTCTGCACGAGCGTGGAGTAGGCGGCCGGCACGGCTCCCTTGGCCAGCGCCTTGCCGGCACCGCCGGCGCCGCCCAGCAGGTTCCCGGCGACGACGTACACCCCGACGACGAGCAGCATGACGAAGCTCAGCCCGAGCCCGACCGCCGCGCCGCCGATCACCCATACTTTCCGCACGCCCCAACCCTCCCCCATGTCAGGGCTGTTCAACGCCATTTCGGCCGAGAGTGGCGCTATTTCACAGCAAGACGGCGCACATGACGCCGTCTCACCTGCCTGCGGCGTCCTGGTACAGCTCGCCGGCCTCGCTCCCGAGCACGACGCTGTAGGACGTGTCGGCGGTCGAACCGCCCTGCTCGTGCCCGCCCAGCACCCCGACCACCTGATGGTCGCCGTTCACCCAGGGGCTCCCGCTGGTGCCCCCCGTGAACTCGGGGCAGTCGATGCGCTGCTGAGTGGCGCTGTGGGCGACGGGCTTGTTGGTGCAACTGATGGGCACCTCACGGGAGTCGGGATACCCGGTGACGGTGACGGCGGTGGCCCCCGTGGCCATGCCGCTGACGAACCGGTTGGCGCCGGTCACCTCCTCGACCCGCTTGCCGCCCAGTTCGTCCACGACGGCGAAGGCGACGTCACTGTCCTCGTCCTGGCCCTTCGCCCACCCGTCGGGCAGATACCGCCTGCCCACCTTCCACACCCCGTACGGCGCCTGCCCGTCCCGGTACCCCGGCACGAAGACGAGCCCCGTGGTGTCGTCCCCGTCGACGCAGTGCGCGGCGCTGACGATCAGGTCCCGCTGCGGGCTGTGCACGACGGAGGCGGTGCAGAAGTGGTGGCCGGCCAGGCTCCCGGCCTCGTCGGCGGTGAACAGCGCGCCGACCCTCGCGCTCTCCGCGGTCGGCCCGACCACCGCGGTCACCCCGAACGGCCCGGGCCCGTCATCGGCGGCCGCCACGGAGGCCGAGGTGGCGGCCAGCACGACCGCCGCGCCGAGCGCGACACGCCGCGAGGCCGAAGAGATGCGTGAGGTGCGCTTCATCGGGCCCCACTGTGTCCCACAAAGGTGAGAAACGGTTCCCCGCTTCACTGAGATTTACCTGTGAACCGCCCTCACCGCACTCACCGCCGCCGTCACCCGGAGGACAAGAAAACCCTCACCCCGCTCAGAACGTCGTAGTCATCCCGCCGTCCACCGCGATCGTCTGGCCCGTGATGAAGGATGCCGCGTCGCTCGCCAGGAAGACGACGATGCCGGCGATCTCGGCCGGGCGGCCCCAGCGGCCCAGGGCCGTGCGGGTGCGCAGCCACCGCGCCCACTCCGGGTCCTGCGCCAGCTCCGCGTTGACGTCCGTCGCGAACGTGCCCGGTGCCACCGAGTTCACCGTCGTGCCGCTGGGTCCGAGGTCGGCCGCCAGGGCCCGGGTCAGACCGTCGAGGCCCGCCTTCGCCGTGGCGTAGGCGACGTCCCCGGTGCGGCCCAACTGGCCGACGACCGACGAGACGTTGACGATGCGGCCCGGGGTGTCACGGGCCGCCAGGCCCCGGGCGACTGTCTGGCTCAGCGCGTACGCCGAGGTCAGGTGGACGTCGAGCAGCGCGGACAGCTCGTCCGGGGTCATCTCGTGGACCCCGCGCCGGTCGCGGTGGCCCACGTTGTTGACCAGGATGTCGATCGCGCCGAGACCGGTCACCGCGGCCTCGGCGGCCTCCCGGTCGGTCACGTCGAACGCCGCGCCCACCGCGTCGAGCCCCTCGTCGCGGAGCGCCCCGGCCGCCGCCTCCAGCGCCGCCGGGTCACGGCCGTTGAGGATCACCCGCGCACCGGCGCCCGCCAGTCCCCGGGCCATCTCCAGGCCCAGTCCGCGCACGGAGCCGGTCACCAGGGCCGTACGCCCGTCGAGCGCGAAGTCCACGCCCCCGCTCATCCGGCCACCTCCCGGAGAACCGTCGTATCCGCTCACCGTATCCGGCGGGCGCGGACGGACCGACGGGCGTCCGGGTACTGGAAGAAGTACTGGAAGAAGGTGTGCCGGGCCGTGGTGCACCGAGTCCCGGTCACACGGCTTCGACCCCGAGCGGCCAGGTCACCCCCGTCATCTCCTCCGACAGCGTCCACAGCCTGCGGGCCGCCACCGGGTCGCTCGCCGCCGCGCTCCGGCCGGCCAGCGCCGGTGCGCCCCGCATCTCGCCGAGGCCGCTCGGGCCGACGTAGCTGGCGCCGGGCAGGTCCTGGGTCGCCGCGTACAGCGTGGGGAGGGTGCCCCCGCGGTCGTCCTGGGCGACGAGCAGGTTGCCGAGGCGCATGCCGAGCCGGGCGAGCGGGTTGGCGGTGTGGCTCTGGAGGTTGGTGGCCGCGTAGCCGGGGTGGGCGGCCAGTGCGCGGACCGGGGAGCCGGCCTCCGTCAGACGGCGCTGGAGCTCCAGGGTGAACAGGAGGTTCGCCAGTTTGGACTGGGCGTAGGCGCGGGTCGGGCTGTAGGTGCCGCGCAGGTTGACGTCGGCGAAGTGGATCACGCCGTCGCCGCCGCGGTGCAGCCCGGAGGAGACCGTCACCACCCGGTCCGTGAGATACGGCAGCAGCAGGTTCGTCAGCGCGAAGTGCCCCAGGTGGTTCGTGCCGAACTGCATCTCGAAGCCGTCCTTGGTGGACTGCTCCGGGAGCATCATCACGCCGGCGTTGTTGATCAGGAGGTCCAGCGGCCGGTCCCAGCCCGCCGCGAACTCCCGTACCGAGGCCAGGTCCGCCAGGTCCAGGCGGCGCACCTCCGTGCTGCCGGACACCTTCGCCGCGGCCGCGCGCCCGCGCTCCGGGTCCCGTACCGCGAACACCACGTGCGCGCCGGACCGGGCCAGCGCGTCCGCGGCGGTGAAGCCGATGCCGCTGTTGGCACCGGTGACCACGGCCGTACGGCCGGAGAGGTCGGGGAGACGGGACGCGTTCCATGTGCCAGTTTTCTCAGCCATGCCCGCCAATGTAGGCGCCGCCTACAATGCTGTCAATGACAACAAAGATGGCAACGCCAACAAAGCTGACGGCGCCAACATCCGGGTTACGATGACGCCCATGCCGCAAAGCCGCCCCTACCACCACGGAGACCTGCGCGCCGCCCTGCTCGCCAGCGCCGAACGCACCCTGCGCGAGAAAGGTGCCGCCGCGCTGTCCCTGCGCGAACTGGCCCGCGACATCGGGGTGAGCCACGCCGCCCCCGGCCGGCACTTCAAGGACAAGCAGGCCCTGCTGGACGCGCTCGCGCTCAACGGGTACGGCCGCCTCAACCAGGGCCTGGAGTCGGCGGACGATCCGGACGCCCCCCTGGAATCGCGCATCGTCACGCTCGCCCGGACCTATCTGACCTTCGCCGTCGAGAACCCGGAACTGCTGGAGCTGATGTTCTCCCGCAAGCACGACCCGGACATCTCCACGCCGCTGGCCGAGGCGGTCGACCGCTCCCTGGGCTCCTTCGTGCGGCTGCTCGCCGACGCGCAGCGGCGCGGCGAGATCGTCGACGGCGACCCGGAGCGCATCACGCTCGTCGCCGCGTCCACCATCCACGGCCTGGCCGCCCTGGTCGCCAACTGCACGCTCCCGGCGGACGAGGCACTGGCCGGCCTGGACGATCACGTCCATCTCCTGCTGCACGGCCTGAAGCCCCGCTGACCGCTCGGTACGCCCCGATCAACGCGCATTGACCCACCGCCGCCGGCGCCCCCAGGTCAACCGAACCCCAACTTCCGGCCATCCGCGGCCCAATGATCAGTAACCCCAGGCCGCCCTTCAGTAACGCGGAAGTCAGGATTCCGAAACCCGTCTTGTTGTCGCGTACCCAACAACGCGATGGTCGTCGCGGGCCGCCGCCCCCACCGGCAATCACACCGGTGGCCCCCACCCGCAGGCCTCTCCCCCCCCTCTTCCAGGAGGCTGTACGTTGCGTACGACCACCCCCGACACCCCCCACATACGCGGCAGATGGCGCCGCGTCGGCTCGGCAGCCGCGGCCACCGCCGCCCTGCTCGTCGCCGGACTCGGCACCGCGGCGCACGCCACCGCGGCCACCGCCACCACGACCCACAAGGTCAGCGCCAAGGCCGTCGCCGCCCAGGTCGCCAAGGCCCATGTCCAGTACGAGAAGGCCGGCTGCGGCGCCACCCCGAAGAAGGGCTTCGCCGCGTGCGACGCCCTGCGGGTCACCGGCGGCACCACCGCCTTCATGGAGAAGCAGGCCGCGCTCAAGGGCGTGACGCCGAAGACCGTCAAGCCGGACGCCGCCTCCGACTCCCCCACCGGATACGGCCCTTCGGACCTCCAGTCGGCCTACGGCCTGGCCTCCGCCGCCGCCTCGAACGGCTCGGGCGAGACGGTCGCGATCGTCGACGCGTACGACGACCCGAACGCCGAGGAGGACCTGGCCACCTACCGGTCGTACTACGGCCTGTCGAACTGCACCACCGACAACGGCTGCTTCAAGAAGGTCAGCCAGACAGGCTCCACCACCTCCCTCCCCACCGCCGACAGCGGCTGGGCCGGTGAGGAGTCCCTGGACCTCGACATGGTCAGCGCGACCTGCCCGAACTGCAACATCCTGCTCGTCGAGGCCAAGTCGGCCTCCGACGCCAACCTGGGCACCGCGGTGAACGAGGCCGTCAAGCTGGGCGCCAAGTTCGTCTCCAACAGCTACGGCGGCGCCGAGTCGTCGTCGGACACGTCGTACGACACCTCGTACTACAAGCACGCGGGCGTGGCCATCACCGCGAGCGCCGGTGACGAGGGCTACGGCGCCGAGTACCCGGCCGGCTCCCGCTACGTGACCGCCGTCGGCGGCACCGCCCTCAAGACCTCCTCCACCAGCCGCGGCTGGACCGAGAGCGTCTGGAAGACCAGCTCCACCGAGGGCACCGGCTCCGGCTGCTCCGCCTACGACGCCAAGCCCACCTGGCAGACCGACACCACCTGCACCAAGCGCATGATCGCCGACGTCTCCGCGGTCGCCGACCCGGCCACCGGCGTCTCCGTCTACGACAGCTACGGCTCCGACGGCACCGGCTGGAACACCTACGGCGGCACCAGCGCCTCCTCGCCGATCATCGCCTCGGTCTACGCCCTGGCCGGCACCCCGGGCAGCAGCGACTACCCGGCCCAGTACCCGTACGCGGCGGCCGGCACCTCCGCCCTGAACGACGTGACGAGTGGATCCAACGGCTCGTGCTCCACGTCGTACTTCTGCACCGCCAGGTCGGGCTACGACGGCCCGACCGGCTGGGGCACCCCGGAAGGGACCGACGCCTTCACCGGCTAGGCCCCGGCAGGACCTCCCCGTCGGGTCACGGGGAGCCGCCACCGTGAGGGGGACGTGGGGTCCCCTCGGCGGCACAGAAAGGAAAACGGGTCACGGCAGCCGGCCGTGACCCGTTTTTCGCGCCCCGGGCACCTTGGCAACGCCCGTGAAAATCCTGTGCGTTGGGTCAACCACCCGTCACCCACAGGACAACGGGCGGCCATCGACGGGTCACGCGAACGCCCCGTTCGGCAATGCGGAAGTCATGATTCCTGAAGCCTCTTGTTGTCGCGTACTCAACAAAGGATTCTCATCGCGCACCACCACGCACCAGATCGCACCCGCACCGCCCCTGTTCCTCCCCCATACCGGAACTCAGGAGGCTGCACGCATGCGTTCCACTCCCCCCAACAGACCCTCCATACGCGGTAGCTGGCGCCGACTCGGCACAGCGGCGGCGGCCACGGCCGCACTGCTGCTCACCGGATTCGGCACCGCCGTCCAGGCCGACGCGGCACCTTCCGTCTCCTCCGCCAAGGTGACCTACGCCGCAACCCCCTGTGCCACCCCCAAGCACACGGGCGAACTCGCCTGCAACTCCTACCGCGTCACCGGCGGCCTCACCGCCGCCCAGAAGCAGCAGGCCGCGAAGACCGGCATCACCCCCAAGGCCGCCGACGCGTCCACCCCCTCCGGCTACAGCCCGACCAACCTCCGGGCGGCCTACGGCCTGACCTCCGCAGCCGCCTCCAACGGCTCGGGCGAGACCATCGCGATCGTCGACGCGTACAACGACCCCAACGCCGAGACCGACCTCGCGACCTACCGCTCGTACTACGGCCTCTCCGCCTGCACGACGGCCAACGGCTGCTTCAAGAAGGTCAGCCAGACCGGCTCGACGACCTCGCTGCCCTCGTCCGACGCCGGCTGGTCCGAGGAGATCTCCCTCGACCTCGACATGGCCTCCGCGATCTGCCCGAACTGCAACATCCTGCTCGTCGAGGCGACCAGCGCCACCATGGCCAACCTGGGCACCGCGGTGAACGAGGCGGTCACCCTGGGCGCCAAGTTCGTCTCCAACAGCTACGGCGGCAGCGAGTCCTCGTCCGACACCTCGTACGACTCCTCGTACTTCAACCACACCGGTGTCGCCATCACCGTCTCCGCCGGTGACAGCGGCTACGGCGCCGAATACCCGGCCGCCTCCAAGTACGTCACCTCCGTCGGCGGCACCAAGCTCGCCACCTCCTCCACCACCCGTGGCTGGACCGAGACGGTGTGGAAGACGTCGAGCACCGAGGGCACCGGCTCCGGCTGCTCCTCCTACGACGCCAAGCCCACCTGGCAGACCGACACCACCTGCACCAAGCGCATGATCTCGGACGTCTCCGCGGCGGCCGACCCGGCGACCGGCGTCTCCGTCTACGACTCCTACGGCGTCACCGCCGGCTGGTACACCTTCGGCGGCACCAGCGTCTCCGCGCCGATCATCGCCGGCGTCTACGCCCTGGCCGGCACCCCGTCCAGCGGCTCCTACCCGGCCAAGTTCCCGTACAGCTACGCCGGCACCTCGTACCTCAACGACGTGACCAGCGGCAACAACGGCACCTGCACCACCTCGTACTACTGCACCGCCACGACCGGCTACGACGGTCCGACCGGCTGGGGCACCCCGGAGGGCACCACGGCCTTCACGGGCTGACACGACCTCAGGAAGCCAGTGGGCCCCGGCCGGTGCCGGGGCCCACTGGCCATTTCCCCATGACTACCGTGAGAACATCGTCTCGACCCCTCACCCGACCGGCCGCCATCAAACGTGCCAGGTCATAGAAGGGGTCAACGACGGAACCACACGACAGGTTCCGCTCAGGCCTCATTGCCCGGCGTGACCTGCCGTGATACACAGAGTGACCGTACGAGCCCTTCGTACGAAACCCGCCAATCGATGACGTCAAGTCGACATACTCCGGCGACGTTTTCGGCGAGAATGATGCGTGACCTCTGCACCCGGCAGGGGCGAACGGAACTACCCACCAGGGGCGGTGACTTACGTGTTCTATGCGGCCGACAAGGGAGACATCAACACCATCATCGGCGGGATCGCTCCGGACTGGGGCCCCTTCGGCAGCCTGGGCAACGAGGCGAAGACGATGATCCAGGTGGTCATGGCCGTCGCCATCCTGCTCTGCCTCGGCATCGCCGTCTGGGGCGCCGCCAAACAGCGCATCGGCGCCACGGCCCTCCGCGACACCTTCAGTGCCGAACAGGGCAAGGGCCTCATCATCGCCGGACTGACCGGAGTCTTCATCATCGGCTCACTCGGCACCCTGTTCACGATCGTGTACGGCATGGCCGTCTAGCCAATCTGCACCTCCCTTTCCCCCGCTCCGAGGTTGCGTTTCCCTGATGTCGAGTCACCACACCGCGCCCGCGCGGGAACCAGCACGGCTACCGTCGTACTACTACGCGTTCCGGTACGACGTGGAGGGGGAGTACGCGGCATGAGCCTCGGAGACGAGCCCGGCTACCCGGATACGGGCCACACCCGCACCCGCCTGCCCGAGAGCGACCCGTACGGCGGCGCGTCCCGCCGCGGCGGCCGCTCCTCCTCCAGAAGCCTGGTCACCGTCGTCGGCGTGGTCGTCCTCCTCATCGCAGCGATCGCCTTCGCGAACAGGGGCGGGGACGACAACTCCTCGTCGGCCACGGGCACCGGAAGCGGCAGCGGCAGCGGGGGCCAGCCGAAAACGTCGTCAACGGCGGCGAGCGGCACGAAGCCGGTGGAGACGAAGAGCGGAGAGGGAATCCCGACCGGGTTCGCACACAGCTCGCAGGGGGCGCAGAGCGCGGCGGCGAACTACGCGACGGTGCTCGGCTCCGACAGCATGTTCAACACGGCCAAGCGGCATGCGATCGTGCAGACCATCGCCGACCCCGCCACCATGAACAGCCAGCAGTCCGGATTCGACTCCGACTACTCTGCCGACTTCCTCAAGAAAGCCGGCCTCACCGCCGACGGCACCGCGCCCTCCGGCAGCACGTTCGTCAGCCGCACGCTGCCGGTCGGCACCGAGGCCACGTCGTACAGCGACGACGCGGCCACCGTCGAGGTCTGGTGCAACGGTCTGTTCGGCATCGCGGGCACCGGCTCGACCAGCCCCGTGACCAGCAACTGGTTCACCGTCACCATGAAGCTCAACTGGAGCGGTGGGGACTGGAAGGTCCTGGAATCCAGCCAGAAGACCGGCCCGACCCCGGTCACCGGCGACAACCCCGTGTCCGGGTCCGACGAGATCAGCAAGGCGGTCCAGGAGTTCGGAGGGTTCACCTATGCTCGCTAGCCAGCACCGCGCGCTCAAACTCACCGCCCTGGTGGCCTCCGTGCAGGCCTCCGTCGTCCTCCTGGCCACCAGCGCCTTCGCGGACCCCTCACCGGGCGCCTCGCCTTCCGCTAGCCCCTCTCCCACGGAGAGCGGCGGCAACTGCGCGGGAATGACCGGTCCGTCCCTGCAGCTCTGCGAAAGCGGCTCCGGCGGCAGCACCGGCGGCTCCACCACCGACCCCCTCACCTCCACCCTCGACCCCCTCTCCTCGCTCGCCCAGGGCTGTGCCAAGGCCGCCTCCTGGACCGTCGACAAGCTCAGCGACGCCGTGAAGGAGACCGCGAACGTCGACTTCACCAACGAGAAGTTCCTCCAGCAGTACGCCGTCGTCTTCGCCGCGTCGACGATCCTCACCCTCCTCCTGTGGCTGCTGGCCGTGGCCAAGCGGGCCGTACGCGGGGTCCCCCTCAGCACCGCCATCTCCGAAGCCGTCGGCTTCCTCTGGCTGACGGTGCTGGCGTCCGCCTTCACGCCCCTCATCCTCTACACCGTCGTATCGGCCGCCGACGGCGTCACCGACGTCCTCGCCAAGACCACCGGCAACCAGACGGACACGTTCTTCGGTACCTTCTCCGGCGCCCTCAGCAAGGGCGACGACATCGGCGGCGGCCCGATCATGCTGATCGTCGTCTCCCTGGTCAGCATCCTCGCCGCCGGCGTCCTCTGGCTGGAGCTCGTCATCCGGGCCGCCCTGCTCTACGTCGGCGCCCTCCTCGGCACCGTCGTCTACGCCGGCCTCGTCGACAAGAACCTGTGGGGCCACGTCCGCCGCTGGGCCGGCATCATGATCGCCGTC
This sequence comes from Streptomyces sp. NPDC058683, assembly GCF_042716195.1. Lineage (NCBI taxonomy): Bacteria > Bacillati > Actinomycetota > Actinomycetes > Kitasatosporales > Streptomycetaceae > Streptomyces > Streptomyces sp. NPDC058683. Next base: position 6,603 of record NZ_JBHXSK010000033.1, on the reverse strand, counting down.
ATCCTCGTCAAACCGGTCATCGTGATAGTGCTCGGCCTCGCCGGCGCCCTGTCCTCCGACGGCGGCCCCGACGCCTTCTCCGCCGTCGTCTCCGGCCTCGCCATCATCCTGCTCGCCATCTTCGCCAGCGCGATGATCTACCGCTTCGTCCCCGGCTTCGGCGACGAGATCGCGGCCGGCCGCAACAACCGCATCATGCAGGGCGCCGAGGGCAAGGCCGCCGCCGTCATCAGCAGCCCCGCCAACCTGGTCGCCCAGGGCATCAGGACGCACAGCGCCCGCGCCGACAACAACGGCGGCGGGGGCGGGGGCGGCGGTTCCGCCTCCTCCGGTGCCCGCCCGTCCAACCCGGCCTCCGGCGGCGTCGCCGCGCACAGCACGCGCACCCCGAACAGTGGTGGCGGCGGATCTGTCCCCTCCGCCGCACCCGCACCCCGCGCGCCCAGCCCGATGAACACCCCGCACGCCGGCAACACCCGCAACAACAGCTCGGGAGGTGAAGGGCGTTGACGACCGAGTCCCATCTGTCCCATCCGATCACGCCCCGCCGTACGTATCTGATCGGCCGCGCCCGGCCGAACGCGATCGTCGGCCGGAACCGTGAATCCGGCGAGATCGTGCTGATCATCGCGGGCGCGTTCCTCGGCATGATGTGCGGGCTCCTCGTCCCGGTCCTCTCCCTGCGGATCGTGCTCCTCATGGGCTTCCCACTGCTCGCGCTGGCCGCGGTCTACGTGCCGTACAAGCGCCGCACGTTCTACAAGTGGTTCGAGATCAACCGCAGTTTCAAGCGCACCCTGCGCCAGGGCACGGTCTACCGCTCCACCGCCGCCGAGGCCGGCACCCGGATCGACGGCCGCGAGGTCGAGGTCGGCCCGCCGCCCGGCATCGGCCGGATCAGCTGGCTCGCCGCCCCGTTCGGCCCGGACGAGATCGCCGTCCTGCTCCACGCCGACCGCAAGACCGTCACCGCCGCCATCGAGATCGAGGGACCCGGCGTCGGCCTGCGCGACTCCGAGGACCAGGAAGCCCTCGTCGACCGCTTCGGCACCCTCCTCAAGCACGTGGCCAACGGCGACGGCTTCGTCACCCGCCTCCAGATGCTCGCCCGCACCCTCCCCGCCGACCCCGACGCCCACGCCAAGGACGTCGCCCAGCGCGGCGACGAGAAGGCCCCGGGCTGGCTGTCGCAGTCGTACGACCAGCTGCAGTCCATGGTGTCCACCAGCAGCGAGCAGCACCGCGCCTACCTCGTCGCCTGCATGCACTACTCCCGCGAACTGGCCGCCGAGGCCCAGGCGATGGCCCGCGCGGCCCGTCCCCAGGCCGGCCGCAAGCTGGACCGCGACGCCGGTCTCGCGGTCGTCATGGCCCGCGAGCTCACCGACATCTGCTCCCGCCTCCAGGAAGCGGACATCCGCGTCCGCCAGCCCCTCGGCCAGGGCCGTCTCTCCTCCCTCATCCACTCCATGTACGACCCGGACCACCCCATCGACCACATCCAGGCGATGACCCAGCGCAACGCCTGGCCGGCCGAACTGGACGCCATGGAGCCGACGTTCCTCCAGGCGAAGACCCGCGAGTCGAGCACCCGCGAGCCCTGGTGCCACGCCACGGCCTGGGTGAAGGAGTGGCCGATGACCCCCGTCGGCGTCAACTTCCTCGCGCCCCTCCTCGTCCACACCCCCGACGTCATCCGCACGGTGGCGGTCACCATGGACCTCGAACCCACCGAGGTCGCCATCGAGCGCATGCTCACGGAGAAGACCAACGACGAGGCGGAGGCATCCCGCGCCGCCAAGATGAACCGGACCGTCGACCCCCGCGACATCGCCGCCCACAACCGCCTCGACCAGCGCGGCGAGGACCTGGCCAGCGGCGCGGCCGGCGTCAACCTGGTCGGCTACATCACCGTCTCCTCCCGTAACCCGGAAGCCCTCAACCGCGACAAGCGCACGATAAGGGCGTCCGCCGGAAAGTCGTACCTGAAACTGGAGTGGTGCGACCGTGAGCACCACCGCGCCTTCGTGAACACACTTCCCTTCGCCACCGGAATCCGAAGGTAGAGGCTGATGCGCTGATGAGGGACCCGCTGTCCGTCCTCACCGAAGCCTTCACGTCCTTCCTGTTCGGGAAGGTCGAGACGACCCGCTCCCCGGTCCGCACCTCCACCGGCCAGGCCCAGGCGGTCTACCTCCCCACGGCCGCCCCCGGCCTGGGCGACTCGGGCGTGATCATCGGCCGCGAGGTGTACTCCGGCAAGGGCTACATCTACGACCCGTTCCAGCTCTACGGCCAGCAGCTCCCGGCCCCGCACTGGCTGGTCCTCGGCGAGTCCGGAAACGGCAAGTCGGCCCTGGAGAAGACCTACGTCCTGCGGCAGCTGCGCTTCCGCGACCGCCAGGTCGTCGTCCTGGACGCCCAGGGCGAGGACGGCGTCGGCGAGTGGAACCTCATCGCGGAAGAGCTGGGGATAACACCCATCCGGCTCGACCCGACGGCGGCCCTGAACCACGGCATCCGCCTGAACCCCCTGGACCCGTCGATCACGACGACGGGCCAGCTCGCGCTGCTCCGCACCATCATCGAAGTGGCGATGGGCCACGGCCTCGACGAACGCTCGGGCTTCGCCCTGAAGGTCGCCCACTCCTACGTCAACGAGACGATCCTGGACCGCCAGCCGGTCCTGACGGACATCGTCGAGCAGCTACGGCACCCCGAGCCGGAGTCCGCGGAAGCGATGAACGTCGCCATAGACGACGTACGCGCCTGGGGCCTGGACGTCGCCCTGGTCCTGGACCGCCTGGTCGACGGTGACCTGCGCGGCATGTTCGACGGCCCGACCACGGTCGGCATCGACCTCGACGCGCCCCTCATCGTCTTCGACCTCTCCCACATCGACCGCAACTCCATCGCCATGCCCATCCTGATGGCGATCGTCGGCGTGTGGCTGGAGCACACCTGGATCCGCCCCGACCGGAAGAAGCGCATCTTCCTGGTCGAGGAGGCCTGGCACATCATCAACAGCCCCTTCGTGGCCCAGCTCTTCCAGCGCCTGCTGAAGTTCGGCCGCCGCCTCGGCCTCTCCTTCGTCGCGGTCGTCCACCACCTCTCCGACGTCGTCGACGGCGCGGCGGCGAAGGAGGCGGCGGCGATCCTGAAGATGGCGTCGACACGGACGATCTACGCCCAGAAGGCGGACGAGGCCCGCGCCACCGGCCGGGTGCTGGGCCTCCCACGCTGGGCGGTGGAGATCATCCCCACCCTCACCCCCGGCATCGCCGTCTGGGACGTCAACGGCAACGTCCAGGTGGTCAAACACCTGATCACCGAGACGGAACGCCCGCTCGTCTTCACCGACCGCGCGATGACCGAGTCGTCCGCCGACCACCTCGCCGCCGCCGACGACGCCCTGCGCGCCGCCGAACTGGAGGCGGAGGAACGGGCGGCGGCCTTCGTCGAACAGCACCTCGGCGACTCGGAATCCACGGTGGCGTAGGGAGGACCCGATCGTGAGACCGGACCCCCGGCAGGAGCGCGAACAGCAGAGCGGCGGCGGCATCCCCGACGGCCTGCTGGTCGGCATACTCGCGTTCCTGCTCGGCATCACGGTCATGGTGTGGACGGCGACCGGCCTGGCGGCCTGGTTCTCCCACGGCACCTGGCCGCCGACCGTCAACCTGTCCCACACCCCGCCCGCGATGCGCCACCTCATCGGCGAACCGCACGACATCACGGGCGCCTGGCCGGACACACCTGCGGCCCAGCTGTCGGGATGGGGCCTGTTCTGGGGCCTGTTCATCGGCCAGCTGATGATCCTGCTGGTCCTGACGGTCTTCGTGATGGGGACGGTGGCGAGATGGCGCGCGGGGAGAAGAAGACGGACGGCGGAGAAGCACGCGCCTACGACAACGCCGGTTCCGGAACCACGCACAGAACCGGAACCGAGGCCGACGCCGACGCCGACCGCCCACGAGACGACCGCCCCGCAGACGACCGTCCTCGAGTCAACGGTCCCCGAACCGGAAGTCGAACACGCGGCCGGAGTTCACACCGTCGTGGCCCCCGCCGGCTTCTACGCCCACCCCGCTGCCAACGGTGACCAGGTGGGCGGGTGGACGAAAATCCACATCGCCCCCAGAGACACCCGCCACACCACCGCGGCCCAGGCCATCCGCGACGCGGCCGGCCCCACCCTCACCGTCACCTCGAACCCCGCCCTCTGGTCCGACACCAAGGACGCCCGGGCCAAACTCGGCCCGGTCCTCCTCTACGACCCGAACCACCTCTGCGACACCCCGGCCCGCTTCCACTGGTCCCCCACGGCCGACTGCGAGGACAAGCAGACCGCGGTCCTGCGCGCCCAGGCACTCCTGACCCCCGTGAAACCCACCGCCAAGATCGACCAGGCGGTCACCGACACGGCCGAAACGCTCCTGCGCAGCTACCTGCACGCCGCCGCCCTGGAGAACCGCACGATCCGCCACGTCCACCGCTGGGCCCAGGGCACCGGCGTCCAGGACGCCGTACGCACCCTCCGCACCCACCCGAAGGCGGCCCCCGGCGCGGCCGGCGAACTCGAAGCCGCACTCACCTCGCACCCCGAACGCCGGGACATCGCCCAGGAGCTGACGGCCCGGGCACTCGCCGCCCTCTTCACGGTCAACATCCGCGAGGCCTGCACACCCAACCGATCCGACGCCCTCGCCCTGGATTCCTTCGTGGCCGAAGGGGGCACGCTTTATGTGGTCGGTGAATCCATCGAGGACCCCAGGACCAACCCCGGCGCGATGCCCCTCCTGACGGCCCTCGTCTCCAGCGTGGTCGAGCGCGGCCGGCGCATGGCCGAACGGTCATCCTCCGGTCGGCTCGACCCACCACTGACCCTGGTCCTGGACGACGTCGCGGCAGTGGCTCCACTCCCCCAGCTCCCCGACCTGCTCGCCACCGGCGTCGACCGGGGCCTGCCGACCCTCGCCCTGCTCCGCTCCCACGAACAGGCCCGCTCCCGCTGGCCACACCGGGAACTGCCGGTCTAACCGCGCCCGTGGGCCGGCCACTCCAGAACGAACTCCACCTCGTTCTCCGCCTCGTCCTTGACGAACGGCACGAGGACACCGCTCGGCACGAACCCCGCCTTGCGGTATGCCCCTTGGGCCCGCGCGTTCTCCTCGTGCACCAGCAGCCGCACCCGCTCGGCACCCTGTTCCCGCGCCCACGCCACACCGGCGTCGAACAGCGCCTTGATCAGCCCGCTCCCCCGGTGCTCGGGCCGCACGAACACCCCGACCACATGCCCTTGCCGCCGCTCGACCGGAGCTCCGGCCCAGTCCGTCGACCCGGCCTCCTCGACGAGCACGGTCACACTCCCGGCCCACACCCCGTCCGCCGTCTCGGCGATGAACTGCCGCGCACCGCTCGGCTCCTGGGCCGACCGCGCGGCCCGCTCCTGATAGAAGGAGTCCGGCCGGGCCGCGGCGTCCTCATAGCTCTCCAGGAACGCGATACGCGCCACCGGGTCCCGCAACGCGACGAGCCGCAGCCGCTTCACGTCCTCCCACTCCTCGGCCCGTATCGCACGAACAACGTAATCACCGCTGGTCATCGCACTCATACGGCCACGGTAGCCGCCACCGACCGCCCCCCTCACCTCGTTTACGACGCTCACACAAGGCCTGTTGTCAGTGCTCCCGCCTACTGTGGACGCCATGACGACTCTGCCGAACCGACCGAACACCGCCCTGCTGATCGTGGATGTGCAGAACGGGGTGGTGGACAGCTCCCACAACCGCGACGAGGTCATCGCCAACATCAACACCCTGATCGCCAAGGCCCGTTCCGAGGCGGTCCCGGTGGTCTGGGTCCAGCACGCCAGCGACGAGCTGAAGCCGGACAGTGCCGCTTGGCAGTACGTTCCGGAGCTCACCCGCGAGGAGGCCACCGAGCCCCTCATCCACAAGCGCTACGGTGACTCCTTCGAGGACACCGAGCTGGAGTCCGTCCTGGCCGAACACGGCGTGGGCCGCGTGGTCGTCACGGGCGCCCAGACCGACGCCTGCATCCGCTCCACCCTGCACGGAGCGATGGTCCGCGGGTACGACGCGACCCTGGTCGGCGACGCCCACACCACGGAGGACCTCACCGCGTACGGCGCGCCGGCCCCGGAACTGGTCATCTCGCACACGAACCTGTACTGGCAGTGGCAGGAAGCCCCCGGCCGAAAGGGCGGCACGGTCGGCACAGCGGACGTGACGTTCTAGCCGAACCATGCCCGTAAATGCAGAAAGGCCCACGCCATATGGCGTGGGCCTTTCCTAAAATTTGTTCGGCGGTGTCCTACTCTCCCACAGGGTCCCCCCTGCAGTACCATCGGCGCTGTAAGGCTTAGCTTCCGGGTTCGGAATGTAACCGGGCGTTTCCCTCACGCTATGACCACCGAAACACTATGAAACTGTTTCAGCCGCACCATGCCGTGACCTGGCATGGGGCTGTTCGTGGTTTCAGAACCAACACAGTGGACGCGAGCAACTGAGGACAAGCCCTCGGCCTATTAGTACCGGTCACCTCCACACCTCACGGTGCTTCCAGATCCGGCCTATCAAC
>NZ_JBHXSK010000032.1:112521-144347 GCF_042716195.1 Streptomyces sp. NPDC058683 | reverse complement strand
CTGTGGGCCGCCGCCGCGCGGACGCGTTTACGCCTCACCCTCCGCGGGATGGGCGAACCGGGTCAGCAGCGCCGTCAACCGCTCGCGCTCACCCGACCCCAGGTCGGCCACCAGGCGCTCGGCCAGCGGCTCGGCCGCCACATGCGCCGCGTCGAAAAGCTCGACACCCCGGGGCGTGATCTCCACCGCCCTCACCCGCCGGTCACCCGGAACCGCCTTGCGCACGGCCAGCCCCATGCGCTCCAGGTCGTCCACGACCCGCATGATGCCCGCCTTGTCCGACCCCGTCGCCGGCCCCAGGTCCCGCTGCACCGTGGGCCCCCGGTCGGCCAGAACAAGAAGCACCGCGAAATGCCGCAACTCGACACCGAGCGGGCGAAGCGCCTCCGTCATCACCCCGGCCACCCGCCAGTGCGCCCGCCGCAGCAGCAGACCGAGAGCGAAAGGCGAGGTGTCCCCGGGACGGTCCGTCGCACGCGAGCCGGCCGAGGGGTGAGGAGTATCGGCAGTCACAGTGTGAGGCTACCAGCCACCCATTCATCCAATACGGTATCGATTGAAACAAACGGTGGCTATGCCCCGCACACAACGCCGGTGCGGGATCACCAGAGTGCTGGGCGCTTGTCTTGACGACGGTCGTTCGTGGAACGATCGTGAAATAGAGCCGATGACGAAGGCGGCAGCGGCGCATCCCGCCCGGGGCGAGACCCTGTGGCACCCCGCTTCCTCACCGGTCAGCCGGTGTGTGGCGACCGGGCGGGCGGAACTGCTCGACTTCACCGATCCACAGGTGACCCGTTGGCTGGCCGACGACCCCACGACGGCGGCAGAGCTGGGCGCCTGTGGCGCGTACTCGCTGATCACGGTGCCGATCCGAGCCCGCGGCACCACTCTCGGGGCCGCCGTTTTCCTCCGCCACGGCAGCTCCCGTGAGTCTTTCGCCGCCGACGATCTGACCGTCGCCGAGGACTTGGTCACCCGTGCCGCGATCTGCCTGGACAATGCCCGCCGGTTCACCCGCGAACACGGCATCGCGCTGTTGCTGCAGAGCACCCTGCTGCCGCGTGGCCCGATCATGCACCCGGGCGCGGAAACCGCCGCCCGTTACCTGCCCGGCGACCGCGCCTCCGAGGCGGGTGGGGACTGGTTCGACGTGATCCCCCTGCCCGGCGCTCGCATCGGCCTGGTCGTCGGGGACGTCGTCGGCCACGGTATCGGCGCCTCGGTCACCATGGGCCGGCTACGGACGGCGGTACGTACCCTCGCGGACATCGACCTGCAGCCCGACGAGCTCCTCACCCGTCTCGACGACATGGTGACCCACCCGGCGGAAGAGATGGGCAACGAGGCCGATACCGGTGTCGTCGGTTACAACGCGATCCCCGGCGACATCGGCGCCAGCTGTCTGTACGCCGTCTACGACCCCGTGTCCGGTACCTGCACGCTGGCCCGGGCAGGTCATCCGCCCCCGGTTCTGGTGTGTCCGGACGGCACCACGCAGGTCGTCGACGTGCCCGCCAGGCCTCCGCTCGGGCTGGGCAGCCTGCCGTTCGAGGCGACGGAGCTGACCATTCCCGAAGGCAGCCTGCTGGCCTTGTTCACGGACGGACTCGTCGAAACCCGCGGCCACGACCTCGACGAACGCATCGACGAGTTGCGCGACGCCCTGGCCCGGTCCGTGCCCTCGCTGGAAGAACTGTGCGACACGGTCCTGGAGTCCTTGCACTCCGAGACGCGCACCGACGACATCGCCCTGCTCGTCGCCCGCACCCGCCTCCTCCACAAGGAACAGGTCGCCGAGTGGAACGTCCCCGCGGACGCGGCCGCTGTGGCGGAGATACGCAAACTGGCGGACGAGCGGCTCACCGCGTGGGGGCTGGAGGAGGCCGCGTTCACCATGCAACTGGTGGTCAGCGAACTGGTCACCAACGCGATCCGATACGGCACCGAACCGATCCGCCTGCGGCTGATCAAGGAGCGGTCCCTCATCTGCGAGGTCTCCGACGGCAGCAGCACCGCGCCTCACCTGCGCCGGGCCCGGGCCAGCGACGAGGGCGGCCGGGGACTGTTCCTCGTCGCCGAGTTCACTCAGCGCTGGGGCACCCGCTACACCTCGGCGGGCAAGACCATCTGGGCCGAACAGGCCCTGGGCCGATCACCGCAGACAGTGCCCTCTTTCTGACCGGTCGGTTGTCCGCCGGCGGGGCCGGTGTCACAGACCTGGTGGTCGCCCGGTCCTAGTGGGGAAACCAGTCCGACCCGGCGCCATGGTCAGAATCGCGGAGGGTTTACTTGTCGCTAGGACCAACTTCATCGAGCCGCCCGCCCGGAGATCCGCCGTCGACGGGCTTGCGATCCCTTCCCCGTCCCGTGGCCGTGGTGGTGGGCGCCGGTGGCGTACTCGGAGCGGCGCATGTCGGTATCGGGTACGCGCTGGAACAGCGCGGATTCGTCCCGGACATGATCATCGGAACGTCGGTGGGTGCTCTCAACGGGGCCATCGCGGCCGCCCACCCCGACACGGCCGCACCGTGGCTGGACCACGTGTGGACCCAGTTGCACCGCCGTGAGGTCTACCCGCTCGGCCACCGCCTGTTCGCCCGGGCCAGCGTCTTCACCGATCGCGGCCTGCGCAGGCTGATCGCCCGGGCCGGACTGCCGTCGCGGATCGAGCAGTTGGCGGTCCCGTTCACCGCGGTGGCCATGGACCTGGACACCGGCAGTCCGGTGCTGCTCGACCACGGAGACCTCGAGTCCGCGTTGCTGGCCAGCGCTGCGATTCCCGGGATGCTGCCCCCGGTGGATCGCGGGGGGCGGGTGCTCGTCGACGGTGGGGTGATCGCCTACGTCCCGGTGCTGGCGGCCTTGCAGGCCGGGGCGGCAAGTGTGGTGGTGCTGTCGACCGGGCCGGAGAGTTCACCGCTGCGCCCCGCCACCCCACGCCGACGTGCCGGGGCCATCGCCGCCAGGGCCGGGACACTGCTGTTGCACCATCAGATCGAGCGTGACCTGTACGAGGTGTCCCAGCACATCCCGGCCGTCGTGCTGCCGACCGGTATCGAGACCTGGCCCGCGCCGTGGGACTTCCGCCAGGCCCGGCGCCTGATCAGCACCGCGTCCCGCACGGCCGGGCGCTTTCTCGACGGGCTGCGCGTCAGCGGTCCGGGCCTGTATCGGGTCGACGGCCCTTCGGCGACATCCGCCGGACCGGGCGAGCCATCCACTTCTTCCATGATCAGGGGTTGACCGGTGAGTACCATCGCGTTCCTCAACATCGGCATGCACGGGCACGTCAACCCGACGCTGCCGGTCGTGGCCGAGCTTGTCCGGCGCGGCCACACCGTGACGTACCACGCCCCACCCGCGTTCCGTGCGGAGATCGAGGCCACCGGGGCGACGGTGTACCCCTACCCCGGGGGCGACCAGCCGCTCCCCGACCCACCGACGCCGGCCGCGTTCATAGAGACGCTCGGGCTCACCGCCGCCCGCCTGCTGCCCGCTGTGCTCAGCGATCTGCGCCGCGTCCGACCCGACCTGATCGTCCACGACAGCGACTGCCTGTGGGGTGCGGTCGCCGCCCGCGAACTCAAGGTGCCTGCGGCTTCGTCGTTCACCACGTTCGCCTACAACCGGCACGTACCCAGCATCACCCGCGGCTCGTGGGACCTGCTGGCCACGGCGATGGCCCGGCCCCGCCGCCTCCAGGCCTACCTGCGGTCCCGCTGGAGTCTGCATCGCCGTTTCGACACGCGTGGGTTGCCACTGGTCGACCTGATAAACATCCGCCAGCCGCTCAATCTGGTCTATACCTCACGGGCGTTCCAGCCTGCGGTCGAGGAATTCGACCGGTCCTACCGGTTCGTCGGCCCAAGCGTCGGGGCCCGCCCCGCCGACCCGTCGTTCCCCGCCGAACAGCTGCGGGAACCCGTCCTGTACGCCTCGCTGGGCACGGTGTTCAACGCCGCCCCGCGGCTGCTGCGCACCTTCGCCACCGCGCTCGCCCCGCTGGGCGGGACCGTGGTCATCGCCACCGGGCAGACCGATCCCTCCGCGCTGGAGCCGTTGCCGGCCAACGTGCTCGCCCGGCGCTTCGTGCCGCAAACGGAAGTACTGGCCCGCGCGGCGCTGTTCGTCACCCATGGCGGGATGAACAGCGTCAACGAGGCCCTGTACGCCGGGGTTCCGATGCTGGTGGTCCCACAAGGCGCCGACCAGCCCATGGTGGCCCGGCAGGTCGCCGAGCTCGGCGCCGGCCTGTCCATCCGTACCCAGGACGTCACCGAGACCTCCGTACGTGCCCTGGCGCGGCGACTCTTGGACGACCCCTCGTTCTGGGCAGCCGCGGCGACGCTGAAGACCGCCCAGACCGAGGCAGGGGGATACCTGCGGGCCGCCGACGAACTCGAGCGATACCTGGAGGCCCCCGGCTCGGTCGGCCGTTCGGCTCCCGCCGATCCGGCACAGCGAGGCTGAGCGATGTCCATTGCCGTCGCCCTGCTGCTGTTGTTCGCCGGTCTGTCGGAGGCCGCCGGGCGCATCCTGCCCATGACGGCACGCCGGCCCGGCATGTCGCGGCCCGCTGTGTCCGCGTTGCTGCTGGCCGGTGGCTTGGCGGAGGGCGCTGTGTTCGCGCTGTGGCCGCCGACCGCAGAGACCCTGGCCGAGCTGGTGCACTCCCCTCCGCCGGCAGGCGGCGGGTTGGAGTGGACACCCGCCCTGGTCGCCCCGCTGATGCTCGCCGCCGTGCTTGCCTTCCCGTTGCTCGGACCCCTGTTCCACCTGCTGCTCTTTGTCGGAGTCGGAGCCGGTCTGGCCGGTCCGCTCGCCGCGGCGACCGGGCTGGGCTGGTGGTCCGCCGCCGGTTGTGTGGCCGTCGCCGGGGTGGGCCTGGGGGTTGCTGTAGAGGCTGTTCGGCGCCTGGTCGTGAGGATCAGTGCGCCCGAAACTCCGGAGTCGATCGCATGAACGTCATCCTGCTCTGGATCTGCGTGCTCGGGCTCGTTGTGCTCGTCGAAGCTCTGCTGGCCCGCTATGAGGTCCTGGCCTACAGCGCCGGCTGGCGAAGCCCTGCCGTCGAGCTCCCGAAGGATGTGCCCTACGCCCGGGGCGCGGCCCCTGACAGTCCCCCGGATGCCTACCTGGTCTATCTTGACGGTATCGGCAAGCGCCGCTTCCGCGACACCCGCGACGGCGGCCAGCTGGTCGAAGCCCTGATAGCCGGGGCGCCGGAGCTGCGGGTACTGGGTCAGGTGCAGCCCTACTCGCCGCTGGCAGAACCGCTTGCCGACCGGCCGGTGTGGGCGTGGATGAGCCATCGCGTCGGTCTGCTGCTGTTCCTGCACAACGTCATGCAGACCTTCGTCGCCGCCAACCACCGGTACCGTCCTCTGTACGACCGGGCGGTGGGGGCCCAGATCACCGCTCAACTCCGGCTTGCCGGCTACCAGCCCGACAGCGGTGTCCCCGTGGTGCTGCTCAGCTACAGCGGCGGCGCCCAGGTCGCCGCCGGCGCGGTCGGCGCATTGCACGCCCAACTACGCTCCCCGCTCCTGCTGATCATGCTCGGCGGATTCCACAACGGTGCCAACGACCTCACCCATGCCGAGCACGTGCATCAGCTCACCAGCGCGAACGACCGGATCGAGCGGGTCGGCACCTGGATATTCCCGCAACGCCGGCGGCTGTTCCGCCGCAGCCAGTGGAATCGGGCCCTTCGGGCCGGGAAGATCACCGTGCATCGGCTCGACCCGGCCACCCACGTCGGGCCGCGCAGCTACATCAGCCCGGAGGCGCATCTGCCCGACGGCCGGCCGCAGCTACCTGGACCGCACCACCGACACCGTGATCGCCATCATCCGTGCCCGCCACGGCGCGACCGCGGCGACAGGTACCGACGACCGGTCTCCATGACGACCGCCCACGGGAAGCGGGTGCCCCGGACGTTCCCCTCCTGGGGGGGGAGGACGAGCCGACCCGCCGCTGGACACGGGGGCGGGGCTGGGGCGGAAGTGGTCCTGGACGAGGTTCCTCCCGCCGGAGACGACGGCGGTGACGCCGGTGATACCGGAGTCCAGCAGTACGGCACCCGCTGACGCTGCCAACTCCCGTCGGCGCCAATGCCGTTCGCCCGGGTGACCGCGCGCCCTCATGCAAGTGCAGGGCGCCCTTGGTCTTTCCACGCCCTGCACTCCGCAGGCGCACTTCCCCAGCGCCGCACCCTCGACGAGATGCTCACCCCTGCCGGCCGTAGCGATCGCGGGCTTGGACAACCGTCTCCGGGGCGATCGCGCCGGCCCGCGCCAACTGGTCCAGGGCGGCGACAACGATCGACTCGGCGTCCACATGGAAATAGCGGCGTACGGCATCACGGGTGTCCGACAGCCCGAAGCCGTCCGTACCCAGCGACGTGTAGTCCTGCTCGACCCACTGGCTGATCTGATCGGGCACCTGCCGCATCCAGTCGCTGACGGCCAGAACGGGCCCTGGGGTGCCCGACAGCGCGGCCGTCACGTACGGGACGCGCTTCTCACCCCGCAGCCGCGCGCTGTCGGCGCTCAAGGCGTCGCGGCGCAGCTCCGTCCAGGAGGTAACCGACCACACGTCGGCGTGGACTCCCCACTGGGACGTGAGCAGCTCCTGGGCCTCCAGCACCCAGTGGATGGCCGTGCCGGAAGCCAGCAACTGGATCCGTGGTCCCGCGCTGTGCGGCTCCGCCTGCCGGAACCGGTACATGCCCCGCCGGATCCCCTCCTCGACCGCCGGCCCGGCGGGCATGGCAGGCTGCTGCTTGGGCTCGTTGTAGACCGTCACGTAGTAGAAGACGTCTTCGGGCCGGTCGCCGTACATCCGTCGCAGCCCTTCCCTGACGATCACCGCGATCTCGTACGCGAAGGCAGGGTCGTAGCTCACAGCGGCCGGATTCGCGGATGCCAGCAGGTGGGAATGTCCGTCGGCGTGCTGCAGTCCCTCGCCGGTCATGGTCGTACGACCGGCCGTCGCCCCGATGACGAACCCGCGCCCCATCTGGTCCCCCAGGGCCCAGAACTGGTCACCGGTTCGCTGGAAACCGAACATGGCGTAGAACATGTAGAACGGGATCATGGGCTCACCGTGTGTGGCGTACGAGGTCGCCGCAGCGGTGAACTCGGCCATGGAGCCGGCCTCGGTGATGCCCTCGTCGATGAGCTGGCCGTTCTTTGCTTCGCGGTAGTGGAGCAGCTGATCCGCGTCGACCGGTTCGTAGGTCTGGCCGTGCGGCGAGTAGATCCCGGCCGTCGGAAACAGGGATTCCATGCCGAACGTACGAGCTTCGTCGGGGATGATCGGTACCCAGCGCTGCCCCGTCTCCTCCACGCGCATCAGGTCCTTGACCAGCCGGACAAGAGCCATGGTGGTGGCCACCTCCTGTTTGCCGAAGCCCCTCTTCAGGGCCTCGAAGGGCGCGGCCGGGGGCTGTTGCAGCGGCTTGGCGACCACCTTGCGTACCGGGGCGGGGCCACCCAGAGCCCTACGCCGGTCCCGCAGGTACTGCACCTCTTCCGAATTCTCGCCGGGGTGCCAGTACGGCACCAGGTCGCCGCTCAACGCGCTGTCGGGAATGGGAAGTTCAAGCACGTCCCGCATGTCACGGAACTGCGCCATGGTCAGCTTCTTCATCTGATGATTGGCGTTGCGGGATTCGAAGCCCGCACCCAGCGTGTGTCCCTTCACCGTCTGGGCGAGGATGACGGTCGGCGCTCCGTGGTGCTCGACCGCGGCGCGATAGGCGGCATGGACCTTGAGGGGTTCGTGCCCGCCGCGCGAGTTCTCGAACAGATCGGTGAGCTGGGCGTCACTGAGCCGGGCGGCGATGGCGGAGAGCGCGTCGCCGGTGAAGAAGTCCTTGCGTGTGTAGGCGGCGTCCCGGGCGGCGTACGTCTGCATCTGGGCGTCGGGTACCTCGCCGAGGCGGTGGACGAGGGCCCCGGTGGTGTCCTGTCGCAGCACGGCGTCCCAGGCCTCGCCCCAAAGAGACTTCACGACGTTCCAGCCCGCTCCACGGAATCGGCCCTCCAGTTCCTGAACGATCTTGGAATTGGACCGTACGGGGCCGTCCAGGCGCTGCAGGTTGCAGTTGACGACGAAGGTGAGATTGTCGAGCCCCTCGCGGGCGGCGAGCGCCAACGCGGCCGTCGCCTCGGGCTCGTCCATTTCCCCGTCCCCGAGGAAAGCCCATACGTGGGACCCGGATGTGTCCTTGATGCCGCGCGCGTGCAGGTAGCGGTTGAAGCGAGCCTGGTAGATGGCGGCGAGCGGACCGAGTCCCATGGAAACGGTCGGAAACTCCCACAGCCACGGCAGGCGGCGGGGGTGGGGGTAGGACGGCAGTCCGTGGCCGTCGGCCTCACGTCGGAAACTGTCCAACTGCCTCTCGTCGAGGCGCCCTTCCAGGAACACGCGGGCATAGATGCCGGGCGAGGCATGCCCCTGCACGTACAGCTGATCGCCCGAGCCGTCCCCGTTCTTGCCCTTGAAGAAGTGATTGAACCCGACCTCATAGAGCCATGCCGCCGAAGCGTAGGTGGCTATGTGGCCACCGAGCCCCAGGCGGGAGCCGCGTGTCACCATCGCTGCCGCATTCCAGCGGTTCACGGCGGTGATCCTGGACTCCACGGCGACATCACCGGGAAAGACGCGCTGCGCGGACGCCGGGATCGTGTTGATGTAGTCCGAGGACAGGAGCCCGGGCACGGCGATCCCGGACCTGGCCGCGTACTCGTGCACTCGTCGCAGCAGGTACACCGCCCGATCCGGCCCTGCGTTCCGCACGACAGCGTCGAGTGACGCCTGCCATTCGGCGGTCACCTCGGTGTCCCGGTCGGGTAGTTGGTCGAGCTCGCTCGTCGCAGAGAACTCGGTGGGCCGGGACGGATCACTCATGGCAGCCTTTCTGTCACAGCGTGGGCAGGGGAGAGACCGACTGCCGACACGGAGGTACTCCGGTGCCGACAGGTCAGAGGTGTACGTGGGTGAGGTGAAGTCAGCCGCTCACCACACCTTGGACAGCACGCGTGCCGCTTTTGTGACAGTCCTCAACACTGTGCCGATGTGACCGGCCTGCGCGCCCCACAGCCAGGAAGACATGGCCACCGAGACCTGCATCACACTGCGATGTGGTGTCACACCTTGCCGTGCTGGCCGGTCAGTAGTGCGTACCAGTAATTTCGCCAGGAGGACCAATGGACGCACGCCTCAACTACTACGGCAATCCGCTCGCCGGCAAGGTGCTCAAGCACCTCCTCTCGGCCAGCAAGACGCTGTCGGACTCGACGCTGCCGGCCACCATCCAGTATCTGGTGGAGATCCGTGCCAGCCAGATCAACGGCTGCGGCTTCTGCACCGACATGCACACCAAGGAGGCCACCCACGCCGGGGAGACCTCGCTGCGGCTCAACCTGGTCGCCGCCTGGCGGGAGGCGACGGTCTTCACCGAGGCCGAGCGCGCCGCGCTGGAACTGGTGGAGCAGGGCACCCGCGTCGCGGACGCGGCCGGTGGTGTCACCGACGAGGCCTGGGCGAACGCCGTCAAGCACTTCGATGAGGACCAACTCGTCGCGCTGACGACCCTCATCGCCATCATCAACGCCTACAACCGCATCAACATCATCACCCAGCAGCCGGCCGGCAGCTACAAGGTCGGCATGTTCGGCTGAGCCAGGACCGGAGCCCGGCCGAACACGGACGGACCTTGTCCGCGTCACCGCCGCCTTCGCGGGGGAATGACTTTCGGGCGCCGGCCGATTGCGCTCAACCACGTGGCCGGCCGGCCCGGTTGCTTCGGGGCCGGTACGGCGTGGACGCATGTCGACGCGCATCACCGTGGTGGTGGCGACCGCCGACTCGCCGTGCGCAAAGCCGGAGGCTCGCGGCGTGTCACAGATGCGGCCCACGCTTTGTCTTCGCTGTAAAGCAAGTTGTTGTGAGCCCGGAACCGCCGACGCGAGATCGTCCGTTCCGGGCCGGTCTACGGAGGTGTAGCACAATGCATGAAATGCACGGAATGCACTCAGAGGACGGCTTCGGACCCAAGATGCTGGCGGACATCAAACCGCCTTTCATTCCTGAGGGTGCTTCAGGAATGACCGTCCTCGTCGAGTGGGCTCCCGGTGACCCCGGGACTCCTCCGCACCGTCACTCGGGACCGTGTTTCGGCTACGTCCTGGAAGGAGCGGTCCGGTGGGAGCTCGAAGGTGAGCCGGAGCACGTCATCAAGGCCGGTGAGACGTTCTGGGAGCCGGGCGGTGAGGTGATCCACTACCAGAACGGCAACGCCTCGTCGGACGTGCCGGCCAAGTACATCGTGTTCATGATGTGCGCGCCGAATCAGCCGATGCTCACCCTGGTCGACGACGAGGAACTGAAGAAGCGGGCCCACCTGCGCGCCCCTCGGCCCACGGACTGACCTGCACAGGCCGGTTCCGAACGGCGTATGTACCGCACGCTGACAGCGCTGTTCGCGGCCGCGGCCGTCCGCGCACTGCGGCAGGCCGTGGTGTCACGGAGTCTTGGACGGCGTTGCCGAGTCGGCCGTCCACGGGAGCACCGCCATGGCCAGGGCCATGGCGGTGCTCCCGGTAGATCCGCGGTCCCTTCTGGGACTGACGACGGCTCTGGGAACGGCCATCATCTGCTCATACTCCCCTGACCGCCGCCAGCGCCCGGACCCCGCAGGATGCGGCCGACACAGGATTCGGCAGAGGATCCACTTCGTCGGCCTCGGTCAAGTTCCGTGCTGGGATGCCGCAGCGACCACGAAGACGTTCACCACCCGCTCCAGCCGGCAAGGCTCGACGGGATCTGCACGCACGCCACCAACCCCGGTCACGGATGCGGACAGGGCCCGCGTCATGGAAGAGCTCCAACAGCACGGCTTCGGCGTCACACGCGTGGGCGCCTGGCCAGGAGTGATCAACCGGGTACGCGGCCCATACCCCAGGAAGCCCGGCTCTGCGCGGTGCCGGCTCGCGTCCCCGGCGATGGTCTGTGCGCCTGTGACTGCGCAAGTTCCTCAGGAGAGCCTGTCGGTGTAGCGGGTGGGAGCGAGGTGGGCGCTCTTGTGGGACAGGGTGAGCCGGCGCAGTTCATCCAGGGGGAAGATCTCAGGGCCGCCGATGTCGCGGATCCCGTTCAGCGGGGCGCCGGCGACGACCTCCGCCACCGCGTCCGCCACGTCCTTGGAGGCGATGGGCTGGATGGGCGCGGCAGGCAGCCGAATTCGGCGCAGAACGCGTAATGGCGCAGGACCCTCGTCGCGGACGGAACAGGGACGGCCGGGCTCCGGGTGCGGCCGCCGGGGTACATCGCGCGCCTCCATCAGCCCCTGAGCGGATCACCCGCATCCTGCCGCGACCTGAGCGAGTGATTCACGGAATCGTGGCAAGAACCCATTACCCGACCGTCGGCACTGTCGAAGACACCCGGCACAGGCTCGTTCGCTTGGCCAGGGCTGAGGAACTCGCCCAGCAGGCTGCACACCGCCGGCTGTCACAACAGCGGGGACGTGCCGGTCAACTGACTATCCGCAGCTAGAAACCCTCCATACGGGAAGGTGCACCAAATATGGCATACGACACCACCAGTCCGTTGGGCTCTGCCCATGGCCCGGAGTCCGGTATCGCACGGCGGCTCGGCATAAAGAGACCGCGTGACGCAGGAAGGCCGACGGACGCGACCTTTCCCGCGCTGATTTCGGCTCAGCGCTCGGTCGTGTACTGCAAGGCTGACGGAGTCATGCCGTGACGGAGCCGATCCGGTTGCCCAATCTGTCCACCGACAAAGACTTCGACGGCGAGGCCTTCGCCCCGATCTACACCACGGCCGTGACGGTGAGCGGGGGGATGGTGAGTCATGGGCGGGCCTCGGGAAGGGCACGCTCGGGCGACGGAGTCCTGGATCTCAACCTGCGCATGCCCGCAGAACTGGGAGGAGACGGCCAGGGGACTAATCCGGAGCAGTTGTTCGCCGCCGGCATTGCCGCCTGTTTCCACGGGGCCCTGAGTCTGGTCGCACGGCAGGCCGCGCTCGACCCCGCAGCGATCTCCGTGCAGGCGACCGTGGCCTTTGGACGGGACCCGGCTGACGGCGGCTACTTGTTGCACGTCGATCTTGAGGTCAAGTGGCCGGACATAGACCTTGCCGTCGCCGCCCCGCTCGTGGAGAAGGCCGATTCGCTGTGCCCCTACACGAAGATGGCCCAGCGGGGAACACCGACAAGCATCAGGCTGGCCTCGTAGCCAAGGGCGAAGGCTGCCTGTCCAGCTGTATGTCGTTTCCGTAGCCGTTGTGTGCCTCATGCCGGCACACGACGGCTACGGAATGGGGAGACCAGCCGAGTTGCCGGCACTGGTGGACGCCGCAAAGCCTTCCGCGGCCGGGTCGGCCGGCTGCACCGCAGCCCCTCACGCTCTACGCAGACCCCGGCTACGCCCACCACCACAAGCCGGTCCGCACCCGAAGCATCGTGCCCGCCACCCCATGCAGTGGCAGTGGCAGTAACAGTGGCAATGAGCCTCCACCGGTGGGTGGTCGGGCAAGCTCCTGACCGTTGCTTGACATCCGGCCGGTCGCGCGCGCCGGGCATGCCGAGCCTCAGCCGATGCAGGGCCGCGTTCACAGCGCATCCGGGGCCACCGGCGGAACCCCTGACCCCGGTTCCATCGCGCTCTTGCTCTGCTGGATGATCTCCTGGACGTGAAGCTCGATCTCCTGCGGATTCAGGCCGAGCGCCTTGCCTACGTGCACCGCCCAGACCTCGGCGCGAAGATTGGTCTCGAAATCCAGGTCGGCCCGGACGTTTTCACGAGCGGCTTGCCGATTCTGGCTGACCATCACGAATGTGGACAGGAAGATGGCCTCCAGGCTCACGATCATGGTGAGCAGCCCGAACGGGTAGGGGTCGAATACCACGGCGGAGCCGAACAGCCTGAGGTTGAGGGCGATCCACACCGCGAACCAGACGGTATGGACGTACACGAAGCCCATCGTGCCCGCGAAAGCAGTGATCGCGTCTGCGAACCGGTCCTGCGACGTGCGCATCCTGGCGAACGCCAGCCGTTCATGGCGCAGGCGGAGGTCGAGGCGTTGAGTACCGCCGGAAGCGGAGCTCGGCCAGAAGGCTCCGTCTCCGGAGCGAAGGCTCATTCCCACTTACTGCCTCATTCCCTCGCCGCGGGCGCCATCGCCACCAGCCGTCCATGGCCCCGCAGCTTGGCTGCTGTAAGCCGCTGCACTTGTGCTTCGCCATGGAGGTGACATCGAGCAGGGCGCGAAGCCTCGACACCACCAGGTGGGGGCAAGCAGGCCACCGTGTTCGCCTCGGACCGTGCCCGCTCCCCGACGTCCGCTGCCGTCATGGCCTCGGCGTACTGCGCGGCCGATACCAGTGGTCCCGCAGCCGCCACCGCAGATGCGTCGAACCGAGTCTGCCCGCGACCCGGGAGAACACCGACTCCAGTCGGGTGTCTCAAGTTGCCAATCAGACGGTGGTCGCCGTCGAGGACGAACGGCACGCCTTCCTGCGCCGAGGACACCCGGGAGTACTCGGCATGGATCGTGTACTCCGCCCAGCGCTCCGGGACACCTCTTCGTAGAACACGGCCTCGATCCGACAGACGGGTGCACGTGCGTGGAAGTCCACTGGGCGCTCGACGAGGCAAGCTCCGTCATCGATCGACGTCGGCGCAAGGCTGTGCAAGGACGTACGGCATCTTTCGCTCCTTTGCCCGACTGCCCGACGGGGATGATCAGTGGTCAGCCGACTCTCCGAGGCAGTGGCCGAATGGAAGTATGACCACGAAGACCACGAGGTTGTGACGGCCGGCGCCTGACCCGCCCAGGTCGTCGCTGGGGGGCACCGCATCGTCTCTCCCCCACGTCGATGTCAGTGGACGCCACCTGCCACGAGAGCGGCCACGAAAGGTGTCACAGATTGCGGAACATCCTGGTCGTACTGAGTGACAATCCCTCGGCGATCGGAGTAGATCGTGGCTATCCGCGAACAACGTATTTCCACCATGGTGCTGGTGATCGGAACCGGAGGCGCTGGGCTGCGAGCGGCGATCGAACTGGGCGAAGCCGGTGTCGACGTCCTCGCAGTCGGCAAACGCCCCAAGGAGGACGCGCACACGGCGCTTGCTGCCGGAGGAATCAACGCTGCCCTCGGCACCATGGATCCCGAGGACAGCTGGCAGCAGCATGCGGCCGACACGCTCAAGGAGAGTTATCTGCTCGCCGATCCCCGCACCGTGGAGACCGTCACCCAGGGTGCCGCCAGGGGCATCGAGGACCTGGAGCGCTACGGCATGGCCTTCGCTCGCGAGGGGGACGGACGGATCTCCCAGCGCTTCTTCGGCGCACACAAGTTCCGGCGGACCGCGTTTGCCGGCGACTACACCGGTCTGGAGATCCAGCGCACGCTTATCCGGCGCGCGGAACAGTTGAACGTTCCGGTGCTCGACGGTGTCTACATCACCCGGCTTCTGGTCCACGACGGCGCCGTCTTCGGTGCCTACGGCTTCGATCTCACCCATGGAACGCGGTACCTGATCCACGCCGACGCCGTCATTCTTGCCGCCGGCGGCCACACCCGCATCTGGCGGCGAACGTCCTCTCGGCGCGACGAGAACACAGGCGATTCGTTCCGTCTGGCGGTGGAGGCCGGCGCCCGTCTGCGCGACCCCGAACTGGTGCAGTTCCATCCCTCCGGGATCATCGAGCCCGAAGACGCGGCCGGCACCCTCGTCAGCGAGGCCGCGCGCGGTGAGGGCGGCATCCTGCGCAACGCGCTCGGCGAGCGGTTCATGAACCGCTACGACCCTGCGCGCATGGAGTTGTCGACCCGCGACCGCGTGGCCTTGGCCTCCTACACGGAGATCAAGGAAGGGCGGGGGACGCCCAAGGGCGGAGTGTGGCTCGACGTCTCCCATCTGCCGCGGCAGACGATCATGACGCGTCTCCCCCGTGTCTACCAGACCCTGCTCGATCTGCAGATGCTGGACATCACCCGCGATCCCATCGAGATCGCGCCCACCGCGCACTATTCGATGGGTGGGGTGTGGGTACGTCCCGAGGACCACAGCACCGACGTGCGCGGTCTGTACGCCATCGGTGAGGCGTCGAGCGGCCTGCACGGTGCCAATCGCCTCGGGGGGAACAGTCTCATCGAACTGCTGGTCTTCGGCCGCATCACGGGTCAGGCGGCCGCCGCCTACTCGCAGTCGCTGACCGCCCAGCCGCGGTCGGCGTCGGCTGTCGCGCAGGCCCGCGCGGAGATCGACGATCTGCTGGTGGCCGACGGACCGGAGAACGTCCGCGCCCTCCAGCGCGCCATCCGCAACACCATGACAGAGCACGCCGGAGTCGTACGCGACGAACAGGGCCTGCGCGCCGGGCTCGAGGAGCTTGCCGCGATCGAGAAGAGGATGGAGGACGTCGGCGTGCACCCGGACATCGCCGGCTTCCAGGATCTCGCGCACGCCTTTGATCTCAAGTCTGCGGCACTGTCGGCCCGGGCCACCCTCGAAGCAGCACTTGAGCGTCGTGAGACCCGCGGCTGCCACAACCGCAGCGACTACCCCCACCTGGACGCCGCTCAGCAGGTCAACCTCGTGTGGTCGCCCACTGCCGGTATCACCCGCGAGAGCATTCCTGCCATCCCCGACGAGATTTCCTCGCTGATGGGAGAGGTCTCGACCGATGGAAAGCTCGTCGAATAAAACCGTGTCGCGACCGGGTGAACAGCCTCCGCTTTTCTCGATTCTTACGGATCCCTGTCACACATAGATCTGCTGTCCGGTCTCTCCTGGTACAGACCGAAATTAATTCGGCGCCGACGAGGAACTCGTCGCAGCTGCGCTCCGCACCATGAATACCTATGAAAGGACACCACTGTGAAGATCGTAGTGATCGGTGGAACCGGGCTCATCGGCTCGAAGCTGGTAGGCAAGCTCAACGAGCACGGGCACGAGGCGGTCGCGGCCTCGCCCAACACCGGCGTCAACACTCTCACCGGCGAAGGGCTGGCCGAGGCACTGCAGGGTGCGTCGGTCGTGGTCGATGTGTCCAACTCCCCCTCGTGGGCCGACGAAGACGTCATGAACTTCTTCCGCACCTCGACCACCAATCTCCTGAAGGCCGAGGCGGACGCCGGCGTGACGCACCACGTGGCGCTGTCCGTGGTCGGTACCGACCGTCTTCAGGAGAGCGGTTACTTCCGTGCCAAGCAGGCGCAGGAAGAGCTGATCAAGGACTCCGGCACCCCGTACTCCATCGTCCACGCCACGCAGTTCTTCGAGTTCGTGAACGGGCTGGCGGACATCTCGACCGAGGGCGACACCGTGCGTCTGGCCCCCGTCAAGTTCCAGCCCATCTACTCCGACGACGTGGCCGCGGCCGTCGGCCGTACCGCGGTCGGCGCCCCGGTCAACGGCGTGGTGGAGGTCGCCGGCCCCGACGTGTTCCAGCTCGACGAGCTCATCCGTCAGGTACTCGCCGACAAGAACGACGTCCGCACGGTCGTCACGGACCCGAGCGCCCCGTACTCCGGTGCCGAGCTGAAGGAGACCACGCTCGTGCCAGGTCCTGACGCGCATATCGCCGAGACCCGGTTCACCGACTGGCTCGGGCAGCAGCGGTAGGCCTTGCGAGTGGCCCCTGGCGGCAGTCAGGGGCCACCCCGGACGCGGATTCGCCACAGAATGCGTCCCTATCCGAGATCCACGCACGAAGGAACCGGCTCGCCATGTTCAATCGCATGGAAACCACTATCTTTCGCCCTGGCCCCTTTGCAGGGCTGACCGGCGTCTACGCTATCGACCCGGTCCACAGCACAATCGGGTTTTCCGTCCGGTACGGCATGGTCACGAACGTACGCGGAACATTCACCGCATTCGAGGGGATCGTCAAGCTTGACGGTGAATATCCCGCTCGGTCCGAGGCCTACCTCAGTGTCCAAACCTGTAGTGTTGACACGGGTTATCCGGAACGGGACGTGCATGTCACCGGACCGGATTTCTTCGATGCTTCGACGTTCCCTCTCATGAGCTTCCGCTCAGGCGGAATCCTCCATGCCGGTAACGACCAATTCCGCATGGCGGGATACCTCCTGATCAAGGACATCGAGCTGCCCGTTCACGTCGACCTTGGATTCTGCGGAGCGAGCCGGGACGCGCACCGTCAGAACTGTCTCGGTTTCACGGGCACGGCCACCTTGCAGCGTTCCAACTGGGGGCTTGACGGCAACAGGGCCCTGGCCACGGGCGGAGTTCTGATCAGCGACAAGGTGAAGGTGACTCTCGACATCCTTGCCGTGCGGCTGGACCAGGCACAAGGTGCATAGGCCGCGAGACGCCTGCCAGCGTATCCAGCGGAAGGACCCACGATGACGCAAACCACGGAGAACGGCATCGACCTGGCGGCCACAGTCGTAGCGCTGACCGCCGAAGCCGCCCAACTTCAAACGCGTATCATCGCGCTTCGCGAAGAACTCGTTGCGCTCAATGAGCAGATGAAGGCAATCTCCGCCGCTCTGCAGCAGCCGCCGTCCCGTTGAGCAGTCGAACGGACCGCAGACGTTCGGCACGCGGCCAACCCCAGCCGGGCATCGGGTCGTAGTCCGGCTTGCGGTGCCGACCGGCCACCCCTCGCGCAACTCTCCAGGTGGCGCACCTTGTTGGGAGAGGTAAGGCGTTGTTCTTGTCCCAGCGTGGCTTACTCAGCTGATTGGGCGCTGCCGACGACATACACAACGCACGAGGCCCCAACCACCGCAGACACAGCGCGAACGTGCAACTGGTGACGGATCCGGCTGCCTGCCTGCCGTGGATCTCGCCCGCGCTGCCCGGCGACACACAACCCGGCGAACGCAGGCCGCACGACTGAAGTCCTTGCGGATCCTCCGCTGAGCACGATGCAGCCCGAGTCGAATGTCGCGCCTCCGCCACCCTCCGCACCCTGAAGCGGCGAGCCCGGGACATCTCCTTCCCCGGGTCTGCCCTGCCATGACTCGCGATAGCGCGCTGTCGCGACCAACACCGTTCCGATTTCCGGGAAGCGGCCGAAACTCGTCCTATGCCCCGAAAGGGCCTCTCATGGGTCTCGTCGTAGTACTCACGACGTCCGATGTACCGCTGGGGGGGGTGCCACTGCTTGTGCTCGGCATTGGCGTGCTCGACGCAGATCCGCTCCGAGGACTGCTGCTTGCGGGTCTTCTCCCATGCCTTGACGACCTCCGCAGGGGCGTCCTTGCCGGGCTTCTTGGGCGGTCCCTGGGCCTGGTCGGGAAACCGCTTGGCCAGTCCCCGGTATCCGGCGTCGACCTTGGCCCTGACCGTGGGACATCGCTCGAACAGATCACCGATCCCTTAAGTGTTCACTGCCGTCTGAACGTGCATACGGCCCGGCCGGATTGCGCCCGTCCACAGGGTGCGGCCCTGCCCGGCGGCGATAACGGTGACTTCTTTCGTGTTCTGCCGCATCTTGCCGGAGACGAAGGCCCGGCGGCCGGGCCTGCCGGCCTTCAGGCGCCGTACCCGCACCTCGGTTCCGTCGACCGGCAGCTCAACGCCCTGCGCGCTGGCGTACACGAAGACATCAGCCATCGTGTGCAAGCGCAGTCCGACCTCGCCGGAAACCGCGAAGCCGCGCGCCGCCAGGAGCGGGCGGATCTCGTGGACGGCCAGGGTGATGGTGGAGCGGTCTACGCGGTAGGAGACGGCCAGAGCCACGTGCGGAAGCTGGAATCGCAGGACCACCAGGGTGGCGACCATCCAACCGGTGAAAACCAGTTGATGGCCCGGCCCGCTGCCTTCGGCCCGCAGCCGGTCGTGACCACGACGTTCACGCCGCCGAGAGTCCTGCCGCGCCATCCATGGGCCCGTCAACTCGGCGATGAGCGCGCCAAGTCGACGCCTTGAGATGCCAGTGCAGAGAGGATGCGAGAGAGCGATACGGGTCAAGGAAGACGTCACAATCTCCCCGAACCGTACGGCTCCCCCTTCACGTCATGGCCCGGCCGTTCCCGTCTCTCGCACACCACGCCGCTAGTCCCGCTGGGCAGCGAACAGTTCCAGGTGTGCGCAGGTGGGGCAACGATAGGCATCGATCTGCCAGTGCGGTCGGCCCATCCTCCTGGCACCGCCGAGCGGGCCTCGCTTAAGGGGGCCCGCGATCCACCGCGCGAACCCGCGAGCGCCTTGTCCGGAGTCCTCGACGAAGCCCGGCTCCAGCCCCACCGCACCGCATTGGGTGCACCGTATGGTGTTCATCGTGGGAGTGTAGTGAGCAGCTGCGGGCGTTGGTCATGGGGACCAGTTCCCGTCGCCCTCCTCCCACGTGACGCGCGACAAACGGGCCGTGGCCTTGCGTACACGACCCCGTTAGCCGGTTGAAGCACCTGCCGCCATGGGGTCGCGTCTCCTGGCGTTGTTGCTGGAGTTGATTCCGATCACTCGTAGGATCGCGAGGCGCAGGGCGGATCGGGGGCATCCACGCCCCGTGGCGGATTACGGACGACTCCGACCGCGACCGCGAGGCTGTCGTATCCATCATGGCGACGTAGCGGCGGTCGATGTGCTGGGGATTGCCTGCGGCCACCGCCGGCGGTCCGCCCATGTGGGTCGGCGGCCACAACGACGCCGCGCTGTGCCGTGTGCTGCGGTTCGGCGACGGCTGGTAGGGCATCGGCGCCGATGCCGCGGAGGCCGGCGACCGCCGGCGCCGCCTGCATGACCTCGCCGCCCCCTGGCACACGGAGATCCCCTCTGTGGCCGGTGCGTACAGCCCTGTCAGTGGCGAGACCGCTCAGCGCTCTCCGGCCGGCCCCGGCCACAACGCCCGCACTGCGTCAGGCATCTCGGCCACAACAGTCTGATCGAGCAGAGCCACTTGGAGGATGTAGCCGGGGAGGACGGAGACCATCGTTGAAGCGATTCCCTCGGCCGTCGCATTTGAGGGCAAATCACCGCTTTCCTGATGATCGCGGACCAACGGCACCAGATTCGCGTGTACACGGCCCATGAGGTCGTCGAGTTTGCGCGCCAGCGAGCGGTTGCGCATAGCCTCTCCCCAGACCAGAACCGCGAGGCCCGCCACGTCTTCCTCGACAGACTGGACCCGAATCACGTCGAGCAGTTCCGCCAGGACCGCCCCAATGGATTGACCCTGCCGGTTCGCGGCGACGGCGAGCGTGATGTCGAGGACGTCACGCATGTTCTCCTCGGCGATCGCAAGGATCATCTCGTCCTTGCTGGTGAAGTGCCGATACACCGCGCCCGAGGACAGCCCCGCCTCCGCGAACAGGTCCTGCATGGACGTGGAGTGGAACCCGTCACGGAGGAAACAACGGCGCGCCGCGTCCAGGATCTGCGCGCGACGGGCGTCCATGTGCTGCTGGGTGACCTTAGGCATGAGGCCAGTTTAACAAAGAAAACGAACATTCCCGTTGACGTTTGGCCATGCGACGGCCCAAACTGGAGACTCAAGAAAAATGATCATTCTTTTTTGTGAGGCCTAGCTGTGAGGAACCCCTTGTCAGGACACCAGGCATGGCGGGAAGTAGCCATTGCCGCCGTGGCGCTGCCCATAGCGATCACTCTGGCGGTGATGGCGTTCGCCTGGCCGGCGGGGCGGATCTCGCCGCGCGACGTCCCGGTCGGGATCGTGGGCACGGGGCCGGCCAGCCAGCGCGCGGTGGCAGGGCTGACTCATGAGATGCCCGGCGCGTTCGACTTCCACCTCTATCCCGACCAGCAGGCCGCGCGGTTGGCTATCAAGAACCGGGATGTCTACGGCGCCTTCGCCGTCTCCGGCCACGGCATCACCGTGCTGGAGGCCACCGCCGCCGGCCCCTCCGTGGCCCAGCTTCTGACCAATGTCGGACAGCAGTTGGCCGACAAAGCCACCCAGCAGATCGCCGCCCGGCAGAAGGCCGCCGAACAGAAGGCTGCCGAGCAGAAGTCCGACGGTGCACATTCTTCGGCGAAGGCCCACAAGCAGGCGGCCGCACAGCAGGACGCTGCCCGAAGGAAGGCCGCCCTGAAGGGAGCCGCCAGTACCGATTCCTCGGTGAAGGTCCTCGTGAAGGCGATCGACGTGGTACCCGTCGCCCAGGAGGACCCCCGGGGCGTGGTGTTCAGCTCATCGGTCTTCCCGCTCACGATCTGCGGCATCCTGATCGGGGCGTTTGTCACGATGGCTCGCGGCCTGGCACGCCCGCGGCACCGAGTGCTGACACTTCTCGTCGCATGCGCCGTCGCGGCCCTCGGCGTCTATCTCGTGGCCCAAGGTTTCCTCGGGGCGCTGCCACACAATCACGTGGCCACGTGGGCCATCCTGTCGCTCGACCTGCTCTCCATCAGCGCCACCGCTGCCGGCGTGATCCGACTGCTCGGGCCGGCGGGCCTTGGGCTCAGCGCCGCGCTCATGGTCTTCGTCGGAAACGCCTTCTCCGGCGCCACCTCCGCTCCGGAGATGCTGCCCAAGGGCGTGGACTACGTCGGCCAGTGGCTGCCCCCGGGCGCCGGAGCCAGTCTGCTTCGCGACACCACCTACTTCGACGGCAACGCCGACGCCGGCCACCTAGCCGTCCTCGTCCTGTGGAGCGTCTGCGGGCTCACAGCAGTCATGTGCGGTCACTGGGTCATCAGGGGAGGCCGCGGCACGAAGACCGGTGCGCCGGCTTCCGGGGAGTTGCTCCCGGCCTTGCCGGGGTCCGGCACCGCTTTGTCGGTTCGACGTCCCGCTCACGCGCACGCCCGTCGCCATGACGACGACGGCTGATGCCGAGCGCTTCATGTACGCGATCAGGCCCTGGCCGCCGGCAACTTCGGCCCAGTGTCGAAGTGGAATGAGGCGCTGACGCGCGCCTGCTCCTTGGGCCCTCTTCGCCTCTGGCGCCATGTTTCCTGGTCGGCGTAGATCGCGGTCCTGGCTGTCGACACGCGCTAACCACACACCGAGGGCTCGACCGTCCGCAGGCGCCGACATCACAAAGGCGCGCCGCGTCCCTGGGACCGGGCCGCCCCAGGGACGCGGCCCGGCAGACATACGGGCTGTCTCCCGACACGACCACGACCACGAAGTACTGCGCGAGGTGTTGAACCGCGATGGCCCGCGCCGTACCGGAACGGATACACACCATGCCTGCCCCACAACACCCTCAGCCGGCACGCCGGACCGCGCATCCGCAGTCGACCGATACCTCTCCGGCCATCACTAGGGCCTTCACCCTGCTCAGCAGACGCTGGAACGGACTGATCCTCATGGCTATGGCCAAAGGACCGGCCGAGTTCGCACAGATTCGCGACCGCGTCCCCGGCATCAGCAACCGTATGCTCGCCCAGCGGCTCCAGGAACTGACCGCGATCGATCTGGTCACCCAGGACACCGGGCCCGGGGTGTCATCGCGAACCCGTTACGCACTCTCACCGCACGGCAGCGCCTTCCTCATCCCCCTGGCGGTTCTCTTCTTCTGGGCGGAGGATCACCTCCCAGCAAGCAGCCCACCGGCATCTGGTCAACCGGCCGCGCCAGGCCACTGATCTCCCCCTTCCGCTCTGGTAGATGGGGCTGCAGCCGGACACCTGCCTCCGGCGGGCGTCGACCGACACCAGGATGAAGGGGAGCACCGTTCTCGACCCCGGCAGGGCGAGACCCGGCGGTGACTCCGCTGTCGTCTGCGGGATCTGACCAAGCACGCGGAAGGAGTGGGCTGGGTTCACAGGCGCACCATGACCAGGGCCGTGTCGTCGGTGGCACTGCCCTGGTTGCGGAGCAGGAGGTCGGCGACCGGGCTTCGCTATACCCAGCACTACCGCCCCGAGGAGGGCCCAGAACACCGCTGGGCAGCCGACGTCCGGCTCCGTCGTGACCTCCTGCCTCCCCGCCGACCACTGCGCCTCTTTTCACGATGCGAGCAGGAGTCACAGTTCACGACGATCACAGTGCCGGGCAGTGCGCTTCCGCGTGGCCGGCCGCACAGGACGCGAACCGGCACTACTGCAATCGATCGCATTTTGTGCATATTGTTACATTTCATGGTCTTACGGCTGACAAGGGGGGCATGTAGAGCAGACGAGGGAGACTGGTGAACTTGGACGTCTACGAGGCAGTCACGAGCCGACGAGCCGTGCGCGGATTCGTCGACCGGCCCGTCCCGAGGGAGGTACTGGAGCGGGTGCTCTCCGCTGCGGCTTGGGCGCCGTCCGGGTCGAACCTCCAGCCCTGGCACGTCTACGTGCTGACCGGCCGGCCGCTGGGCGAACTCAAGGAACTCGCCGGCGAGCGCGTGACCGCGTGCGATCCCTGGGACGAGCGGGAATACGAGATGTACCCGCCGACACTGAAGTCCCCGTACCGCGAGCGCCGATCCGCCTTCGGTGCGGAGCGCTACAGCGCACTCGGCATCGCGCACGAGGACTGGGAGGCGCGCCAGAGGGCGGCTTCCGCGAACTGGCAATGCTTCGGCGCGCCCGCCGCGCTGTTCTGCTACATCGACCGAGGTCTGGGCCGGCCCCAGTGGTCCGACGTGGGCATGTATCTGCAGACCGTGATGCTGCTGCTCCGCGCCGAAGGCCTGCACAGCTGCCCGCAGATGGCATGGTCGGTCTATCGCAAGACCGTCGCGGAGGTCCTGTCACCCCCGGCCGACCTCATGCTCTTCTGCGGCATGTCGATCGGATTCGAAGACACGGCAGTGCCCTCCACCAGGACAGGCCGAGCACCGCTCGACGAGACGGTCACGTTCGTCGATGATTAGTCAGCGGTACCTCTTGCCCGTTACGGGCGGGCGGGTGATGTGTCAGCAGGGCTGCATCTCACAGTGCGACTTGTGAAGTTGCCCCAGAGCCGCGGCAGACACTGCGGGGAACAACGGGCAAAGCGCACGGCTTCCGCCGCCTTCGCATCCGCTGAGAACGCCGTTCCGGCATCCATGAAGCGTTCCTCGAACTCACCTGCCGCCTCATCACCCACCGACAACTCGGCTCACTGTGTCAGCCGTTGCGACACCGGCATCAGGAAGCGATCCCGCGTTTGTCCATGGCGTCCTCGACTATGCGCAGCCCGTCCATGCCCGGCAGCTTCGCGATGTGCGAGTCGATGTCGCGGATGAGTTTGCGGCCCTCGGAGCCCGCGAAGAGGTGCGTCATGACGTGCGTGACCTCGGCCTCGGGCATGACACCCGAGCCGACCGGGCCCCAGGCGTTTTCGAGCGCCAGCCGGGCGACCACACGGGCCTTCTTGCTCGCCGCGAGCCGGTCACGCGCCTGCGATGCGTAGAACGCGACGTGCTTCGTCTCCTGCTGTGCGATCCGCTTCAGCAGCGGTACCAGCACCGGATGGCTCTCCAGCGCAGCGAGCCGGTGATACGCCGCTGTCGCCGACCACTCGTTCGCCGCGCCCCACGCCATGTGCACGGCGACGAAGTCGTTGCCGACCAGCCGGCCGATCACCGTCTGCTTCACCGTCCCCAGGCGGTCCTTCCAGCCGAGCTTCAGGCGGGTCGCCTTGAGCTCGTCGAAGTCGACTCGGAGGCCGTGGCGCTCCAGCACGGCCGCGACTGCTTCGCCGTGCCAGAACTCCTCGCGGTTCCACATCGTCATGAAGGCGCCCACCGCGGGCTCGTCGTGAGACGGGGTCGTCAGCAGATCACGCAGGTAGCACACTGTGTGGTATTCGATGTCACACATGTAGCGCAGTGTGCGCAACGTCTCCTCGGGCAGTGGGTTGTGCTCGAACTCGTCGAAGTCGAGGTCGGCCCACTGCACGCCGGTGGAGTTCTTCGTGTACTTGTCTATGTCGAAAGCCATCAGTCGCTCTTCTCGTCCGCGCGCGCCGAAATCGTCGCCCGTGCCGCGATGACGTCGCGGCGCACCCCCGAACCGCCCCTCTTCCAGCGGTAGATGTTCCAGTTCCTCTTGTGCGACTCGCGCGCCAGTCCGGCGTCGGGGTTGATCGCCGAGGGCCTGCCCAGCAGCGACAGCCACGGCAGGTCGGAGTGGCTGTCGCCGTAACCGTAGGAGGCCGCGAGGTCGTAGCCGCCCTCCTCGGCGTACCGCACAAGCCACGCGGCCCTCGCCTCGTCCACGAGCGGCGGCTTCGCCAGGTAGCCGGTGAGCACACCGTCCCTCACGTGCATGGAGCTCCCGACGACCTCGTCGAACAGGCCGGCGAGCGGAGCGGCGAGAAGGCCGACGGAGCCGGTGACCAGGACGGTGCGGTGACCTGCCGCACGGTGCTCCCGGATGCGTGCCAGGGCGTCCGCGCTCGTGTGCCGCAGCATCGTGTCGGCGTACCCGCGCTGTACGACCTCCTCAAGACGGGCGATGGGCATGCCGCGGTAGCGGCGCAGGAACGCGCGGATGAACTCGCCGCGGTCACGTCGCTCGGCGCGGAGGTAGCCGGGCAGTGAGGCGAGCAGGTCCGCCACCTCCTTCGGCCAGGCCGCCTTCCGGAAGCCCGCCGTGCGCACCCAGAGGTACTGCTCGACGATGTTGGAGTCGACGACGGTCCGTTCGAGGTCGAAGACGGCGAGTACGTCGGTACGCCGCGGCAGTTCGCGTTTCGGGCGGGCGTTCGCCGGCCGGGCGGCCGCGGCCTTGCGACGACGGTAGGCCGCCGTCAGCTCGCTGATGGCGGGGAGGTGCACCTTCTGCAGGTACTCCTCCCAGTCGATCCGCTCCACATCGAAGCCACGGTCCTCGCGCACCTCGGCCAGAAGCGCGTTGTTCAGGGCGCGGGCGTTGCGGTCGTCGAAGACGATCTCGGTCTGCGCATACGCGCGGTAGAGGTCGGTGAAGTTGCGGAGGGTGGCGATGCCGGCGCGCAGCTTGGCGTTCTCGGTCGCGAGAGCGCGCTTGCGCTCGTCGTTCGGCATCAGCCGCAGAGCGGCGTCCCACAGGTCGGCCTTCTTCTTCGCCAGCAGAAGGCCTCGGTTGAATCTGCGCTCGCCCGAGAACTTCCAGGTCGGTACCTTGACGAATCCGTCGCCCTTGGGCAGCGGGTGCTGGGTGAAGTAGTCGCGTACGTTCTCGTACATGCGGTGGAAGGGCAGCGGATTCGACGCACCCGAGGCGATGTGGAAGTACTCGGGCTCGTCGACCGGCGTCGGGTTGGCCGCCACGGCCAGGATGGCGTTGACGACGAAGTCGACGGGGATGACATCGAGGATCGAGTCGGGCAGCCCCGGGAAGTCGGGCAGCTGGCCGCGGCCGTAGGCGAAGATCAGCGGATCGGCGACCTTGAAGCCGTCGATCCAGCCGGGAAACGGATGCTGGAGCGCGCTCTCGATGATCGCGGGCCGGACCACCGAAAGCCGGTGTCCGGCCTCGCCCCAGAGGTCTTCCGCGGCACGTTCGGCGAGTGCCTTCGTCAGAGTGTAGACGTCGGTCCACCCCAGACTCTGCGCGCGCCGCCGGCCGGCGGCGACGAGCTGGGAACGCACCCACTCGCGCCGCGCGTTCTCGCTCGCGCGGGCCGCCGCGATCGGGCCCTCCTTCCCGTGGTCGCCGCGGGCGCGGGACATGAACTGCTCGAGCATCGCCGGCTCCCGCGAGGTGAGTTCGGTCTGCTCGTGGGTCCGTGTCGCCAAGGTCCACTCGGTGTGCCAGAGGACATCGTGTTCGAGCTTGGCCTCGGGCACCACACCCCGGCGGAGTCCTCCGACGTAGCAGGTCGACACGTGGACGACGTGCGGGTCGGATCCGGAGGCGAGCAGGGCCTCGTAGAGGCTCACGGCGCCGTTGACGTTCGTGTCGAACGCCTCGTGGATGGGCGGGTCGAACGAGACGGTCGACGCCGAGTGGATGACGACGTCAAGGTGGGAGGGCAGCTCGGGGATGCTGGTCATGCTGCCGTCGAGCACCGTGATCCGGGCACGGACGATGCGCTCGGCCTCTTCGGCGCCCACAGCCTCCCGCCAGCGCTTGAACACGGGTTTGCGCAGCAGCTGCCGGAGCCGGTCCTGCCCGGTCTGGCTGCCCTTCCGACGCACGAGGAGTGAGATGTGGGTGGCGGGGTGGTCGGTGAGCAGCCGCTCAAGCACGGCCTGCCCGACGAAGCCGGTCACGCCTGTCAGCAGGACGTGCGCGTTGCCGAGTTCGGTCTTCGCGTTGTGCGGTATCACGGAAGGAGCCTCGATTCCACGGTGGATGCGACACCGGGACGGATGCCGGGGAGCGCGGCGACCATCCCGCGGATACGGCGCGCCTCGGCTCGTCCGCTCCGGTCGCCGAAGACCTGGCGTTCGAAGAAGGTGCGCTCGTGCCCGGAGCGATCGACCGAGCCGAGCGGCCAGGCCGCGTGCCGCAGGGCGCGGCGGGTGATGCGCTGGGCGCGTGCCGAGCCCTGGAGCCGGCGCTCCGCCTCCTCGGCCAGAAAGCGGATGTGGCGCTGCTTGATCTCCACCACGGGGTTGATGATCGGCGCCATGGCGGAGGACACACCGGCCAGACGCCGGTAGGCCGCCTGCAGGATCCATTCGTCCACGAGGCCCGTCGTCACGTGTTCGGCGACGATCTGTGTACCGGTGATGTTGGCGATGAGGGAACGACGGATCGGGCCACGGCGTTCGCGGCGCTCCGCCAGTACCCACCGCGCCGGACCGGCGCTCGAAGGGAGGTCGCGGGCGGCGGGAGAAGCATCCAGGACGGCGTCGAGGGCATCGGCTATCCAGAACCTCTCGAACATCCACGTGGTGAGGAACGCGGTGACACGGGCGTCCTTGTGTGTCGCCGTGACAAGGAGGTCGCGCACACGGTGCAACGTCGCACGTTCCATGTCGCGCAGCGCGCGCACAAGCCGGACGGAGTCGGCATCGAGCGGCTCTTCGGCAAGGGACCTGAGGTCGAGCGTTCCGCGGTGGCTGCCGTGTGCCGTACGGGCGAACTCACGCACGTCGAAGCCCGCTGTCTCGGGCGGCGCGGTCGTCGTCTCGTTGTTCGAGTTCATGCACAGGCTTTCTGGGGCGGGAGCAGGGGGAAACGCTGCAGAAGCCCCGGAGCATGCGAGAAGCCGTCGGGGGCCGTCACATGAGACCGGGCAACCGGCACATGTGTGACACGTGACCGCAGGCGGCGTGCGCCGGACCTTGCTGTGCATCGGTCACCTCCGTCATGTGCGGAAGCTCGTGTCACAAGACGGATGCGTGCCCGGTCTAACGCAATGACACGAGAGACGAAAGGTGTGTCATGCGCGAGGACTCGGCCATCTGCTGTTGTACGACCGTGGCAATTCGCCTGGGTCGGCTCGTCGGACGTCGAACATGGAAGCCTTGTGGATCTTCAAGCTCCCCCGCATAAGCGGGTTGTTGACCAGTTGGCGCGGAAGGCCGGTGCCGGGATCGACGGCCTGGACCCGCTCGCCATCCCGCGTAATGGATACGAGCAGGGAGCTCGGATGTCGCGCAGATCGCGTATGAGACCGTGCTGAGCCGTACCCGGGTCGCACTCGTCACCGGCGCCACGTCGGGTATCGGAGCTGCGTTCGCGCGCGCTCTGGCAGACCGCGGATGGGACCTCGTCCTGGTGGCGCGCGACAGGGAGCGGCTCGGCCTGATGGCGGCCGAGCTCGAATCCCGCGGCCGAGCTGTCGAGGTGCTGCCCGCCGACCTGTCCGATCGTGCCGACGTCAGGCGGGTCGCCGCCCGCCTGGAGGACTCCGCCCGTCCGGTGGACATGCTCGTGAACAACGCCGGTTTCGGTGTGCGCGCACCGATGACCTCGGCCGACACCGCTCCGCACGACCGGGCGATCGAGGTCATGGGGCGCGCGGTGCTGGTGCTCGCCGGTGCCGCCGGGCGGGCCATGCGCGAACGCGGGCACGGTGCGATCGTCAATGTGTCGAGCACGGCCGGCTTCGTCACGATGGGAAGCTATTCGGCTGTCAAGGCCTTCGTGACCTCGCTCTCAGAGGGACTGGCGAACGAGCTCCATGGAACGGGCGTCACCGTGACAGCGCTCTGTCCGGGCTGGGTCCGCACGGAATTTCACACGCGGGCCGGAATACGGTCGTCGGGCATTCCGGACTTCCTCTGGCTCGACGCCCGGCGACTCGTCGAGAGGAGTCTGCGCGACGTGCGCCGCGGACGGGTGATCTCCGTGCCGAGCCTCCGGTACCGGTTGCTCATCTGGTTCACACGTCATCTTCCACGCCGCACCGTGCGGTGGATCTCGCGACGGATCTCGTCCAGCCGCAACGACAGTCTCACTCACTGAAGGATTCAGTGCGGGCGAGCCCGCACGGGAAGGAAGCGGATGCCTGCGACGATACGCGGCCGTTTCACCTCACGCTCCCACGCTGCGGCGCGTTTCGTCGCGCAGCGGGGGCTGTTGAAGCCCCTCGTCTGGAGCATGACCAGCGTCACGGTGCTCGGGCGCGAGCGCTTGGCGAACGTCGAGGACTCGTATGTCGTCGTCGCCAATCACACCTCGCACCTCGACACGCCGCTCATCATGGGCGCGCTGCCCCGCCGGTTGGCGCGTTACCTCGCGGTGGGAGCCGCCGCCGACTACTTCTTCGACGTGTGGCGGCGCCGCGGCCTCACGGCCCTCTTCTTCAACGCCTTCCCGGTCGACCGCACCGGAGTGGCCGGGCGCGCAGTGAGCGCCAAGGCTCTGCTGAACCGGGGAGTGCCGCTCCTGATCTTTCCCGAGGGGACCCGCTCGCGCGACGGATCGCTGGGGACCTTCAAGCCGGGCGCGGCGGCGCTCGCCTCGTCGGCCGAGGTGCCGGTGCTCCCCGTCGCGGTCATCGGCGCGCATGCGGCGCATCCTCGCGGGTCGAACTGGCCGAAACCGGGCCGTCTGCCGGTCGGGGTCGTCTTCGGCGAACCGCTCACCGCTTTTCCCGGGGAGTTGCGGAGCGAGTTCACCGAACGCATCCGCTCGGCGATCCTCACCCTCACCGAGGAGAACTCCGACCGCATCCTCGGCGTCCCTACGACCTCACGTCGTGTACCTGAAGGAGACCGTTCGTGACCGAGCCCACCGGCCGCACCGACGCGATGCGCACCGATGACGTGAAACACATGAAGTGGTGGGGCTGGGGCGTGGAAGGTGTCGGATTCCGGCACGAGGACAAGCCTGGTTTCGTGCCCTTCGTACAGAAGGCCGTCGGTCTCGATCTCTGGGCGGGCGAGCGCACCGAACGGCCCGACTTCTCGCAGTTGAAGGTACCGGCCTCGACGGCGCCCGCGGAGTTCGTCGCCGTTCTGGGCGGCATCGTCGGAGCCGGGAACACAGCTGTCGACGACCTGTCCCGGGTCGTCCACACGTACGGCAAGAGCCTGCGTGACCTGGTCCGCATCCGGGCCGGCGAGATAGCACGCAGTCCCGATGTGATCGTCTACCCGGCCGACGAGGCGGAGGTGCGAAGCGTCGTCGACGCGGCCGTCGAGGCGGACGCCGTGATCATCCCCTTCGGGGGCGGCAGTAATATCGCGGGCAGCCTGGAGCCGCACATGGACGAGTCCCGGGTGGTCGTCTCACTCGACCTCGGCCGCCTCAACCAGGTGCTGGAGATCGACCCCGACTCCGGCCTGGCGCGCGTCCAGGCGGGGGCGCTGGGCCCTGATCTCGAGGCCCAACTCAATGGGCACGGCTGGACGATGGGGCACTTCCCCGACTCGTTCACCCACTCGACGCTCGGTGGGTGGGTCGCCACGCGCTCGTCCGGCATGCAGTCGGACAAGTACGGCGACATCGCGGACATGGTCAAGGGGCTGCGCGTCGTGCGGGCCGGGGGGATCCTCGTGATCCGTGCCGTTCCGAGCGCATCGACGGGGCCGAGCGTGCGGGAGATGGTGGTGGGCTCCGAGGGGCGGCTCGGCGTCATCACCGAGGTCACGGTCCAGGTGCACCGGCTCCCCGAGAAACGTGCCATCCACGCCTACTTCTTCAAGAATCTCGACCACGGCCTGGCGGCGATGCAGGAGATCGCGGAGAGGGACGTCTCGCCCTCGGTCACCCGTATCTCGGACGCGCATGAGACGGCCTTCTCCCTGGCGACGAGCAAGGAGTCGAAGGGCATTCGGAAAACGGCACAGGCAGGCCTCATGGCGTATCTCAAGAGGCGTGGCTGGAACCTCGACGAGATGTGCCTCTCCTTCATCGGCTTCGAGGGCGACAAGGCACACGTGAAACGGCAGAAGTCGCTCGTCGACCGGATCGTGCGCAAGCATCACGGCATCGGCGTCGGCAAGGGACCCGGTGCGCTCTACGACCAGAAGAAGTTCGACACGCCGTACATCCGCGACTTCCTGCTCGACCGCGGTGCCGCCGGCGACGTGAGCGAGACCGCCGGTCCGTGGTCGAAGCTTCGCGGTATCCACGCAGCGGTCTACGAGGCGGCCGACCTCGCCTACGAGAAGCTCGACCGCAAGGGCTGGACGATGTCGCACATGTCGCACTCGTACCACTCCGGAGCCTGCCTCTACTTCACTTTCGCCTTCGTGTTCGGTGACGACCCGCTCGGCGAGTACGACACGGTCAAGCGCGCGATCCAGCAGGCGTTCGTCGACGCCGGCGGCACCATCTCGCACCACCACGGGGTGGGCCTGGAGCACGCGCCCTGGCTGGAGCAGGACATCTCGTCGGAGGGTGTCGCCATCATGTCGGGCCTGTTCGACACCGCCGACCCGGGCGGCAACTTCAACCCGCGCAAGATCGTGGTCTGAGCACGGGCGGCCGATGCCCGCGCGCCGCCGGTGCGCGGGCCTCGGCACGCCCACCCCGCGAACCGGGCGGCGCACCTACGGCCGCGGGTGCTCCGGACCCGCTGTGTGGTGGGTGCCGGAC